>DRHQ01000074.1 GCA_011049545.1 Candidatus Aminicenantota bacterium
AGGGCATAGTTTGTTTAGAAGATGTGAAATCAACTCCTTCAGAGAAATGGGCGGAGACCAAAGTCGGAGAAATCATGACACCGAAAGAAAAATTGGAAGCGGTTTCTCCCGATGCTGACGGAAGCCAAGTTCTCAACAGCATCACTACCAAAGACATCCATCAGATTCCCGTTATGGAAGGAGAAAAGATAGCTGGTATTATCTGCCGGAGCGACATTCTCCGTTTTATACAATTACGTTCAGAGCTCGGTGTTTAAGGCAGAGAGATAGAAATGGAAAGTGCAGAAGGGAGAATCAAAGAAATTATAGCTATTCTGAGTAAAGCTAATCCCTCGAGTCGAACAGCTCTCAAACATGAAAATCCACTCCAGATTCTTGTGGCCACAATTTTATCTGCTCAGTGCACCGATAAAAAAGTAAATCAGATCACCCCGTCCCTTTTTCGAAAATACCCGAAACCTTCAGATTTTGCCTCTGCAGATAAACAAGAATTAGAGGAAGCAATAAGGCCGACGGGGTTCTTCAGAAACAAAACGAAAAGCATTATTAACGCTTCCAAAAAGATTGTCGAAGATTTTGAAGGTGCTGTACCGGATAATATGGAGGATCTTATAACTCTGCCTGGAGTTGCCAGGAAGACAGCCAATATTGTGCTCTCCAGCGCTTTTAAGAAGGCCGAAGGAATCGCTGTCGATACCCATGTGAGACGCTTGTCTCAAAGATTGGGTTTGAGCAAGGAAAAAGATCCGGATAAGATCGAAAGAGACCTTATGAAGATTGTTCCGAAGAAATACTGGCTCGATTTTAATTACATATTTGTCAACCATGGCCGTAAGATCTGCTCGGCTCGAAAACCTCTTTGTCCTCAATGCGGTGTAAAACAACTTTGCCCTTCAGCCAAAGAATTTTATTCTGAAGCAGAGCTCAATCCTTGAATGTAAAGAAAATGATGAAAGATGCCATGCTCTACAAGGCTCTTCCTGAGAAGAAGGTCTCATGTTTCCTCTGCAGCCATCGCTGCGATATTGTCGACTCGAAATTCGGTACTTGCGGAGTGAGACAAAACAAGGAAGGAAAGCTTTACACCCATGTCTACGGGGAAGTCATAGCTGCTCACGTCGATCCCATCGAAAAAAAGCCCCTTTATCATTTTTTACCCGGGACAACATCTTTCTCCATTGCCACCATAGGCTGCAATTTCCGCTGTCCCTTCTGTCAGAACTGGCAGATTTCCCAAGTCTCAAAGAGAAAAGAGGGAGGATTACAAGGCCAAAAACTTCTCCCTGAAGATGTCATCTTGGCGGCAAAAAATTACGGTTGTCAGAGTATTTCTTACACTTACACCGAGCCAACGATTTTCTTTGAGTATGCCTACGATACTGCCAAGCTTGCCAAGAAAGAAGGCCTGGCTAATAATTTTGTCACCAATGGCTTCATGACTGCGGAAGCTCTGGAAAGCATCAATCCTTATTTAGATGCCTGCAACGTTGATCTTAAATCATTCAGGGAAGAGTTTTATAAAGATATATGTAAAGCTCATTTACAGCCTGTTCTTGATTCTATTCGCCTTATGAAAAAATTAGGTATCTGGGTGGAAGTTACAACTCTGGTGGTTCCGGGGGAGAATGATGGAGAAGAGGAGCTAAGGAATATTGCCCGTTTCATTGCCGAGACAGATCCTGACATTCCCTGGCACATAAGCCGCTTCCATCCTAATTATGAATACACAGACACTTTGGCAACCCCACTTGAAACCTTACGCAAAGCTTGTTCCATAGGTAAGGAAGAAGGCCTTCGCTATATTTATGTCGGGAATGTTCTCGGGGAATCAGAAGATACCCTGTGTCCCTCCTGTGGGAAAGCGCTTATTCGAAGATCTGGATTCAGTATTTCAGACTACAAGATAAAAGATTCTGCCTGCGCTTTCTGTGGGAAGCATGTAGCAGGTGTTTTTAGACCGACTGAATGATTCTACGAGAGCTATTTCATGTTTGGCCGTTTATACTTATAAGTTAGCCTTTCTGCGAGGCTCAAGAGCCTCCGGAACAAGGTCGTCCGGGAAGCTCAAGACTGAATAGAGTCATGAACTAGGGGAAAGTTAAGGATGGAAAGATACAGGTTTCTCCGTCATACGGCTGATGCAAAATTTCAAGCTTTTGGCACGACTTTGGAGGAAACCTTCATTAATGCCGCTTTGGCCACAGCTTCTTTGATGTGGGATTGGGAGAAAATCGAGAAAAAAATGGAGTACAGGATCGAAGTGAGCGGAAAAGACCTCATGCAGTTGCTTAACAGCTTTTTAGAAGAGATAATATACCTGCTGGATACGAAAATGTTTCTTTTGGGTTTTCCTGAGAATTTGAGAATTGAAAAAAAAGGAAGCCTTCATGTATTGAATGCTCTCTTCAAAGGAGATAAATATTCCGATAAGTATAAAATCCATGGAGATGTCAAGGCTATAACCTATAATGAAATGGAGATCGAGCAAAACGCCCCGTTCATGGTTCAGGTTGTGGTCGATGTTTGAGGTATGAAGATGGAAATAAAAAGAATAAATGACCATACCTGGGAAATTCCGAAAGAAGGGGATATGAATGTCCCTGCGCTTATCTATACTTCGGCGAAGCTTCTTGAAAGTGTAAGGCGGGATATGACCCTAAAGCAGGCAAAGAATGTGGCCTGCTTGCGTGGCATACAGAGGAAGTCCTATGTTATGCCCGATGCTCATCAGGGTTATGGGTTTCCGATCGGTGGAGTAGCTGCTTTTGATATGGATGAAGGCATCATTTCTCCTGGCGGAGTTGGCTATGATATCAACTGCGGAGTTAGGCTGTTGAGGACAGATTACAACGAGAAAGATATCCATGAAAGGCGGGCGCAGCTTTTAGCCGGAATGTTCAAAGCGGTCCCAGCAGGCGTGGGCAAAGGAGGTATCACTCGCCTGAGCCGGAATGTTCTTCTTGAAGTCTGTGCTAAGGGCGCAGAGTGGGCAGTTGAGAATGGTTACGGAACAAGGGAAGATTTACAGAGGACTGAAGAGAGTGGAAGGATGGAAGCAGCAGACCCCAGCTATCTTTCGCCTCGAGCGGTGGAGAGAGGGATCCCTCAGCTGGGAACCTTGGGTGCTGGAAATCATTTTTTGGAGATACAAAAAGTTACGGAAATTTATGACGAGCAAGTTTCTCGAGTTTTTGGGATCGACTCTGTAGGACAAGTTTTGTTGATGATTCACTGTGGAAGTCGAGGATTAGGACACCAGGTTGCTTCTGACTACATCAGGTTAATGGAAAATAAATTTGGGATTAGAGGATTACCCGATAGAGAACTTATAAATGCGCCAATCCGTTCGCAGTTAGGAGAGCAGTACTATAAATCCATGAGTGCGGCAGTCAATTATGCTTTTGCCAACCGCCAGATGATAGCTCATTGGGTCCGCGATGTATTTGCCAAAGTTATGGGAAGCTCAGAAGGAATGAATCAGGTGTATGATGTTTGCCATAATGTAGCTAAATTTGAAAAACACAAAATAGACGGAAAGGAAAGAGAGGTTTGTATTCATCGCAAGGGAGCGACAAGAAGCTTTGGACCGGGCCGGGAAGAAATTCCCGAAATCTTCCGCTCTGTGGGACAGCCAGTCATCATTCCTGGAAGCATGGGAACAGCTTCTTATATATTAGTCGGGACTTCAGAAGCGGAAGAGTTGAGCTTTGGTTCCACTGCTCATGGAGCAGGGAGAGTAATGTCCAGGCATGAAGCTCTGCGCAGATTCAGGGGAGAACAGATTAAGCAGGAGATGGAGAGCAGGGGAATTGAACTGAAGTCAACGAGCTGGAAAGGGGTAGCCGAAGAGGCTTCCGGAGCCTATAAGGATGTGGATGAAGTCGTTAAAGTCTCCCATAAAGCGGGACTCGGGAAACTGGTAGCAAAGGTTGTTCCGGTTGGAGTTATGAAAGGCTAGAAGCTATAGGAATTTCTTTTTTTGGCCTGCAATGATTTTCACTGTTTCTTGCTTTATTCACGCCTTCTGATATTTTAGGCAATGTTATACATTGCTTTAATCCCATCTTAAATCTTTGCTTTTTCAATCACCTTTGCCAGAAAATCCTCTTTTTCTTTAGCTGACATTCCTGCATATCCTTGTTTAATAATTTTCGAAACAAAAGCAATTCGTTTCTCTTTTTCTACAATCGGCAGCATAATTTCCGAACACTGTGGCATTACTTTATTCATCATCTCCGGCATAATCTTTCTGATATTCTCGTCCTCCAACATTTTAGGCAGCATTTTTTCTGGCATCTTTGCCATTTTTTCCATATTTTCCGGTGTCATCATAATCAGCATAATTTTCCCCATAATTTTGGGCATAACTTCCATCATCATTGGCATCATCTTTTCCATTATAGTCGGTAACATTCTTATCAATTTTGGAGCATGTTCGACTACAGTATTTACAGCTTTCAACAATTTCGGGAATAATTTTTTTAAGGCATTGATAATGTCCATCACGGTTACATTTTCCAACATTTTAGGCATCATCTTGACCATCGTTTCTGCCATATTTACGTCTTCCATCATCATTGGCATCATTTTGAGCATCATATCTTGCTTTTTCTCGGGTCTCATTTTTCCAACTATTGAGCCCATCATTTTATCCATCATGCCCATTCTGTCCTCCTTCTCCTTCAATTATTTCTTTGTGAACTTCTTGCAAATTTTTGTCAGCCTCACCCATGATCTCAGCTACCTCTGTTCCAAACATTTTGCCCATTAATTTAATGTTCATCCAAGCTACATGAGCCTGTCCATCGGCAGTTTCGTAAACAGCTATCTGCATAGGCATCATTGCTGCAAGTTTTTTATTCTCATCTATTTTCAATATCTTATGGGCTGAATGTGGCCTGCACATCGATATTGTCGTAACTTTATTTGCATCCTTATAACCCAGCTCCTTTTCTATTTTGTAATGGTCTGTAATTACAGGATTATACCAGTCACTTTCCTTCCCAGCTTTTTCAATTGCAGAAACCGTTTTTTCAAAATCTAATTTGCTTTTGTGCACGCTAAACATTAAATCAGAGATTGTTCCCATCAATAAATTAAAAACATCTTTTGATTTGATGTTTTTCATCATTTGAGGCATCATTTCTAGCATCATATCTTGTTTCTCGTTTGGCTTCATTGAACCTACCATTGCATCCATCATTTTGTCCATCATGCTCATTTTTTTCCTCCTTTTAAGTTGTTTTAAAGATATTGGGATTTGCTTTTTTGCTAATTTATAATTTTCCTCTATCTTCTCTCATTTTCCTATAGTATTAGCAGGGATAATAATATCTATCGAGTTGATATGTCAATCGAAATATTTGCTGTCAATTTAGCTAGAATAAACCTCTCCCCAAATCGGTGATGTATAGATGATAAAAAATGCTTGAAATTGTAAATATAGGACTTCCTTTTTTAGTTACAATGATTTTCACTGTTTCTTGCTTCATTCACACATGCAGACATTTTTTAATGTTTATATAACAACAAGAAGTGGTGGTTATTTACGAAAAGGCCAAAGAAGGCACTTAAAATTGCAGGAAAATCAAGAGAGAGGGGCAAAGCAAGATAGACTTCCTTGCAAATAAGGATCAAACATTTCCGGCTTTCAAAAATAAGACAAGAGTTTACGTTACAATTTTATCTATATCTTTTTCAGCATAATCCTCAAAATCCTGAGCAAGGGTATATTCGCTCTGGAGCATCATGTAATGACTGTGCTCGACTTTACTCAAATAGATAAGAATTTTTTTCTGGGGATCATCAAATCTTTTGGAAAGATTGGCATAAAAGTTTTCTGCTGATTTCTCGGCCTCCATGGCTTGGTGAAGTATATCCGCAAAAGATGAAGAAGGGCCGACGTGAATGGACGGAAGCAGAGCCTCATCAGTAGTATCCGGGATTTGAGGCTCATCTCCTTGAAAGAGAGTTTCATGAAGCTTTCCCAAGATCTCTTTATGTTTGTTCTCTTCATAAGCCAACCATTGAAATTTTTCTTTAAGCAGAGGATTTGAAACCCTTTCAGCCAGGTCAGAATAGGTTTTATTTGCATCGATCTCCGCTCTGATCGCAATTCCTAAGAGTTTATTTACTGATGCTGTAGAAACATCTAACATTTTTTTCTCCCTTGAAAAGATTTAATAAATTTTGAAAGATGCAAGCTCAAACATTACTGCATCTTTCCAGGTCAAATATAACTTAAGCTTTTATTCTAATCAGAAAATCCTGAAATGAAAAGTTAAAATTAATAATTTCGAGCTGATGTCTTGAAGGCAATCAAAGTACGGTTTACATAGAACATCTATTACTATGTGTGAAAAAAGACAATTCAATCTTTTGACATCTAATTTTTCTTGTGCTATAGATACTTTCACTTACGTCTTTTGGAGGAGAAGAAACTAAATTCGCCGCTTGCCGTATCTTTTAATAGTGTAACGTATTATGCGTATTGAGCTTTCAAGATTCAGTTCCAGATTAAAAAGGGTGTTCTCTATTCCCCGTTTGTATGGCCTTCTGGGTCCCCGTGCCTACACGGTTATGATGTTCAGTGCGATATTTTTTACCCTGGCGGTAAAATTCTTTCATTCATATCGAACAGGTATGATCAACGAATACTTTGGCTGGATACTTGCTGATATAGCAGTGCTGTTGGGAATCGAAGTTATCCTGGCCCTGGTCTGTTTTCGCTGGCCGCGGTCATGGGTTATCAGGATAGCTTGCGTTGTTGCCGCTGTTGTCTGCACCTGGTCGGTCATAAACGCTGGCTGGGTAATAAGGTCAGGAATGCAAATCCTGCCAACAGTCTTCGTGTCGTTATTTCTCGATCCTATAACCTCAATAGTCACGATTATCACTAATATAATACATATGAAGATTGCTGCAGTAATCCTGCTCGTGCCAACCGCCGTTGCTATTGTCTTTTTCTTTTTCGTTTTAGCTAAGCCACTGCCGCCGCTTTACAACCGCAAGCCCTTTGCTGCAAGAATCATTGTTTGCGTCATGTTTATCTTTATCGCAGCACTGTCTCGTAGTGCATTGGCCAGGCGAAGTTCACCATCGATAGCTTCCGCAGGATTACATTACAATAGTCAATTAAGAGCAGTAAATAGCTTGTTCTCGGCTGATCCCTGGCGGCTGACCAGTGCCGATATAGCCAACGCCAAACGAAAAATACCTGCCTTTGACCAGGTACAGATTCCGCTAAGATCAAAGCCGAAAGACTATAATGTTGTTATAATAATCCTTGAGGGCGTTCAATACAGGAAGACTTCACTCTGGGATAGACAGAGTAATCTAACGCCGTATTTAGCGGATTTAGCTGGTCAGGGTGCTGAATTTTCAAACTTCCGTTCCTCACTTACTCATACAACAAAAGCTTTGTTTGGCCTTCTAACCGGCCGCTTTCCTTCGGCCTTCCCGGATACTGCCGAGGCAGTACCTGTTGTTAAGCCCTATTCCAGCCTGGCTACTATCCTTGAAGATCAGTTGAATTTTAGAACTGCATTTTTCCAGTCAGCCAAAGGCAACTTCGAATCTCGACCCAGTTTAGTCTCTAATCTCGGCTTTGATAAGTTCTGGTCCAGAGAAGATTTAGATGACCAAACCGCCTTTCTTGGCTATCTGGGCAGTGATGAGTTTTCGATGATAGAACCGATTGTCACATGGATAAAATCTGACGAGAAGCCCTTTTTCTTGACAGTTCTTTGCTCTGTTAGCCACAATCCTTATGAGGTTCCCGAGTGGTTTGCTACGCCTTTCGGGGAACCGGCAGAGCGCTACCAGCAAACGATTTCTTATACCGATAAATTTATAGCTGCACTGGACAGCAAGCTCACCGAGCTAGATCTTGGAAAAAAAACCGTTTTTTGTGTTGTCGGAGATCACGGCGAAGCATTTGGCGAACATGGTATGTTCGGCCACATTCGGATAGCCTTCGAGGAGCTCTTACACGTACCCTTGATTATACGCGCTCCGTCTTTGGTTGAGCCAGAAACAAGGGTTACAGAAGCAGTCAGCTCTGTTGATTTAACGCCTACACTGCTGGCTCTGTTGGGTTTTGATCCCAACGCTGCTGACTTTGACGGCATTAATGCCCTTGGACAAGTGCCGGATGACCGCAAAGTGTTTTTTTCCGGATGGCTGCAGGAGAGTCCTGCGGGTTTTGTCATAGCCAACAAGAAGTTTTTATACAATCCGACGGACAAAGCAGTCTCCCTGTATGATTTGAGTGTTGATCCGTATGAATTGAGCAGGATTGAGCTGACCGGACCGCAGGCTCAGAGGATTGCTTCCGAGATTATCACCTGGCGAAAAAACAGCATTTTTCAGCTTAACCAGGAGCGGGTGGGCAGGAAAACACTCTTTGACTCCTGGCAGTGTCGCTGGATCAATCGGCTTGCCTGGGCTAAGCGTTATCCAGATGTGATAAATTAAGTTTTATTATCTTGCTTTTCTAGGCTTTTCTCTCTTTTATTTTAGCGAAACCATGAATGTCATCCTTGCCGGTTATAATGTTGACAGAGAGGTTATCGAAGAGCTTAAGAAAAGCTCCCCGTCTCGAGAGGATGTTACTCCTGAAACCCTGGCTGCTTCTTATGCCCGTATTTCCAGGGACCCTCGCCCGGTAAACGAACTGCGAGCCGTTGCCAGAGCTGAGGTAGAAAAGGCGAGGAGATCCAACCAGAACATTATTTTCAAAATGGGTCATCATTCTGTTGCCGAGCATGCTGTTTTCAATTTTGATATCATCGGAGTGAGCAGACTGGCCGTAGAGGAAATTGAAAAGTTTCGTCTCTGTTCTTATACAGAAAAATCTCAGCGCTACATCGCCCTAAAGGATGACCTTTTTATCCCAGAGGAGATTAAAAACTCTGGGAAGCAAAGTGTTTTCGTAAGAACAATCAAAGCCCAAAATTCTCTTTACAGTAAGCTCTATAAAAAGTTAAGGGCATATTTCTTGGAAAAAAACAAAGAGGCGGCGCGCAGCTCTAAGAAGCATTTTATGCTAGAGGGTTGGGCCAGGGAAGATGCTCGTTATGTGGTGAGCTTAGCTACCAAAGGTCAGCTAGGTATGACTGTTAATGCCCGGAATCTGGAATTTTTGATCCGCCGGTTTGCCTCTCAGAAAATGGCAGAGCTTAAGGAGTTCAATCAAAAAATTTATGCCCTGGCTAAAGAAGTGGCTCCTTCCATAATTCTTTTTACTGAGGCCAATGATTTTGATTCTAAGACATACACCGGGATTGAGGAAAAGGCTCAGTTCTTCTTGGAGTCTTCGAGGAAAAGTAAGGAACTGGTTTGTCTCGTCGATTTTACAAAAGAGGCAGATGCAAAATTGATTGCCTCTCTTTTGCATACCTCTTCAATTTTGCCTTACGAGGAATGTTTCAGGAAGGCTAAAAATCTTAGCCTGGAAGAAAAGGAAGAATTTCTGAAGTCAGCTTTCAAATACATGGAATTTTATGATACTCCTCTCCGTGAATTCGAATATGTGAACCTCACTTATGATCTGATTATCTC
>DRHQ01000075.1 GCA_011049545.1 Candidatus Aminicenantota bacterium
CAAAAGCCAGGAAAGATATTGTAGAAGCCCTCAAGCCGCTCTATTTCACACGCTCAGTAACTTTTGATTACATGACGTGGCGCTACTCTCCAAAGTATGTTGAAGAAGCAATACTCGAACAGGCCAAGGCCTTTGCAGCTCAAAAACCCTATTATTCAGGACTACATGTGAACGAAGCGCAAAGGAAGGCAGCAAAGTAGCTGGGGTCAGACCTTTCAAACTTTTTTAAACTAATTTTCTTGCCTTTTGCTTAATAGCTTACCCGTTTTAATAATCCTAAAATCTTTAATTCATGAATGCACAAACGATTTGACGCTATCCGTAACAAATCATAAAGGTTTTAAAGGTCTGATCCCTTATTCCATATTCAGATAAAATTAGAATGCCTGAAAGTGAGATTTTCTTGTGATATAGCCGTCAAATAAAATAGAAGACAAGTGATAATAAATATAAAAGAATTTTTTTTTAATATCATTAAAAAGGAGGTATGAGGATGAACAATTTAAAAGGAAAAAAGACTAAAAAATTAATCGCCGGGGTTCTGGTATTGTTTCTTTTCACGATGATTGCAGCTTCCGATCAACTTTATGCACGGGGATCAAGGGGATGTAGAAGAGCTTTAATGGGCTGCATGGTTGATGCCGGAACTGCAACAGTGATGGGAGCGATCGCAGGTTTTTTTTCAGGCAACATAATTGGTTCGATTCTTGGCGCGACCGCAGCTGGTGGTTCCTATGCGACAATGTGCCTTGGTGGCTACGACTTCTGTAAGCGCTATTATAGGTAGTGCCTTACCAGGCAATTAAAGACTAAAGGAAGGAAAATATGATTTTACAAATCAAAAAACACATGAAAAAAGCATCTCTAATCTTGATCATTTTAACAATTTTCTTAAGCGCAAATGTATCTTCACTGGAGGCTGGAAGGTGTGATAAAGCTTTTTTGAATTGTTTGCTCGGTTCGTTACGGTCCCTGCCCAATTTCACAAGGGTATATCTAAATATTGGTTACTGTCTTAATGGCTGGGTATTTTGTGGTAAATATCTTGAAAAATAAGTTGCCGCAGAATGAAGAGCTTTGAAAGAATAAACAGCATCCGTAATCTTGAACTCCTCAAGAGACGATCATAGAATTGAGAAAACTATTATTTCTTGTTTCTTTATTGGCAATAGCTCTTTATGTTCATCTTCCATCGTTAAGCGGAAAAGACATCAAGAAAATACTCCTTGAAGAAGTTCTTTCTATAGGAAGCTTGGAGGACGATGCTTTATTTCAGTGGGTGGGAGTTATCTCTGATTCCGATAGTTATATTTATGTTACTGATAACATGGATTATTCACTTAAAAAATTCGATGACCAGGGAAATCTCATAAAGAAAACAGGACAAAAAGGAAAAGGTCCGGGGGAATTTTTAGCTCCCCGGTATTTAGGAATCTCAAACGAGTTTCTTTATGTCACAGATCAGTTTAAATCCAAAATTCAGGTTTTTGATAAAAATTTAAACTATAGCCGCAGCCTGCCAATTTCAATGCCTGTTTCCGATTTAAAAGTTCTCTCTGATGATAAGATTGCAGTAACCACAATCTCCATGTCTAAAACCGGAAGGATCTTTATCTTTAACTCAAAAGGAAAGATTAAACGCGAACTCCTGTACTCTGATAAAAAGTCACCTCTCATGATGGATAATGTGAACTTTGACTTTGACGTTCAAGGCAACCTTTACGTTGTTTATAATTACCAGGATAAGATTGAAAAATTTGATCCTGAAGGAAGAAAAATATGGACCAAAAAATTGCTAAACATCAAAAAAATTAAAAGAGAAAAAGTTGGACCATTCACACTACCCACAAAATTTGTCTACAAAGATGTAGCTCTGGACAGTTCAGGAAATTTATTCATCCTTGGGGGCGGTTTTTCTAAAAATCCAAGCTGTGATGTTTATGTTCTTACCCCTGAAGGTACTCATTTGACCACTTTTACATTGCCCGATTCAAGCCACTGCATTTATGTCGACGGAAACGACTTCCTTTATTCCCGGATTAATGAGGGAGTAACCCTTAGAAAATTCAAAATAAAGTATGTCTATGAATAAAATGTTTGCTTGACTTCAAGTTTTCTTTTGCTATAAGCTAGACGAGAAATTTGTGCATCTAAACTCGAGAAGGGAATTTTCATTACCCTGAAGGAGAGTGCCATATGTTATGGTGGGTTTTGTTCTTGCTTGTTTTGGTAATCCTATCCTTCTTGTCACAATTGGGTATCCTTTTTACTATGCAAATAAAGTCCCCATACTTATTTGCCACTATTATAAACATTATGATTCTGGGTTGTATTGTTGGAGTGGTTGTTAGAATTCTGAAAAGGACGAGGAAAAAAGAAAAAGAAACACTCATGCTAAAGGTAAAAGAACTCGAGGAAAAACTAAAGGCTAAAGAGGAAGAGAACCGCAGTTAAATATACGAGCACATAAATCTACAAACGTCTCCTGTGACGCTATCTTTTCTAATCCCATAAAATGGTTACCTCCTTTTTTCCTCTCAAAAACATTGAATATTCCTGAAGGTCCTGGCATTAGATGAAGTTATATACTTAAAAATCTAATGAAAATGAACGAAATAGATGATTTAAAGACCATCGATTTTCATGTCCACATCGGCCTCAAAGAGCACTGGTATGAATGGATCCACGATTACCAAAAGAAAACTCATTCAGAGTATTACGAACGCTATGAGGAGATGATTGACCCGGAGAGGTTTGCTGCCTACCTCAAAAGCCATCAAATAGAAAAGGCCGTGATCTTGCCTGAAATAAGCCCTCTTACTACCGGTGTTGTCTCTAATGAATATGTCATGGATTTTTGTCAAGGTAATGATATTTTCCTTCCTTTTTGCACTGTTAATCCTTCCCTGGTCAGTCAGCCAGCCCCAGAGTTTAGAAAATATATTAAAATGGGCGCACAAGGAATAAAACTTTATCCTTCTTACAACCACTTCTATCCAAACGAAAGCTGCATCTATCCTCTTTATGAAATAGCTCAAGAACATAGATTGCCGGTTCTCGTCCATACAGGTTCTTCTGTGTTTAAAGGTTCAAAAATAAAATATGCTGATCCTATCTATTTGGATGATGTAGCTTCAGATTTTCCTGATCTGCCCCTACTCATGGCTCACAGCGGCAGAGGTCTCTGGTATGAAAAAGCACTTTTTCTCTCCCGGCTTCATCCAAATCTTTATCTGGAAATTTCAGGATTGCCCCCTAAAAATCTGCTGTATTATTTTCCCGACATGGAGAAAGACATCGATAAATTTGTCTACGGATCGGATTGGCCTGGAATCAGGACGATCAACAGCAACATTAAGGCTATAAAAGAACTTCCTCTGGCTGAAGAATCTATAAGAAAGGTCCTCTACAAAAATGCTGCTGGCATTTTAGGATTAAAATAGGGCTTCTTAATACTCTGAATTCACCAGGACTTCTTCTCCAAAGCTTCCGTTTTGGGGCAAAGGTTTGTTTGTAGAATTTACAGAACGCATAATTCTGATAGCTCGAATGCCCGCCTCTAAAGCTGCTTTTATATCGGAATCTGCATCTCCGTAAAATATTTGAATTTTATTTTCTTTAATAGGTTTGATCTTTAAATTTTCGCCCAACTTGAAGCCAGTAAAAATCACCTTGTTGAGATTTTCTAAATCAAAAGTTTTCTCAAGAAGTTCAGTGACTGATTCTGTTTTTGTTTTTGTTCTCGCCGTTATAAAATAAATTGAGTCCCCCCTTTTTTTATGCAATTCAATCAATTTTCGGGCACATTCTTTAGGAAGACTAAATTTATCAAGCCCGTTGTTCATTTCATTCCAAAATTCTTCCATAATTGCAAATGCTTTGTTTCCCGGGGAATACTTCTGCCGTCCATAATAAAAACCGGGGCTAGAAAACAACACGGTATCATCAACATCGAATCCAACACTCATCGGTGGTTGATTCTCCAGACTCCCAGCAATATCTTTTAAAGTAACCCAGCGAATATTTTCCTCTTGTCCAACGCAAGCATAATTCACCCATACAACACATATAAAAGCGATGATAAAAGCTATTCTTTTATACATTTCGTCTTCTCCTTTTTTGGGAACCATGAATAAATATCACATAATCCTATAGCATAGGAAAAAATTGGTGTCAAAAAATTTGGGCTCAGACCTTATCCACCGGGGTCAGGCCTTATCCACCGGAATGGCATAAGGACAAAAAGCATGCCAATATCTTTTCCTGAGGGCAAGGCCTGACCCCAGAGGACAAAAAGCAATGAAATATCACTTCCTGATGGCCTGGCTTTACCCCCAGTTTAAACAGCCTCCCAGTATTGGAATGCTAAGGTAAAGAAGCTTCTACCCAAATGTCTTTTTTTGAGTAGGAAATATAGGCTTCCTTTTCTGATGATTGTATGATTTCTCCGTCGGAACGAAATCCATAAGATTTCTTTTTGTGACCACTTTTTATTTCGATATTTATTTTTCCTCCTCTCAGTGGAAAAGACGCTTTGATTTTTTCTATTCCAGGGATCAATTTAGGTCGTATCCGGAGGTGGTCCACTTCGGGCCGAATCCCGATGATATGGTGAATCAGCAGAATGAGCATTTCTGCCCAAGTCCACGGCGTGATACCTACCTGAGGAATAGGTGGTTCTAAATGTTGTCCGTAAAATTCAAACCAAGAACCGGACATTGCACCAGGAACTGTATTAAGCCATTTCAGGATCCTCCACATTTTCTCATAATTTCCTGTTTCAACATAAGAGCGGGCAATAAATAAAGAAGGAAAAGGCCAGGAGCCAGGAGAATCAGGTTCTGAACTTACATGATACCGCCCATATCCTCCATCCTTCCAAGCTTGATTCCATAGTTTTTCGACACTATCCAAAGTTAAGGATGCCACGGGGGAATCTGGGGGGATGAAGCCCATGGCGATGGGCAAAACAGATGAAGCATCAGGGTTGAGACGATGCTCCCCCCCTGAAGATAAAGGCACTCCCTCAGACAATTGAGCTTTGGGCAAAGGCTTTACAATTTCCTGAATTACTCCATCGAAACCGCGTCTCTTGATGAATCCACGGCTATCACTCAGGCCGTATTGAGCTTTGTCTAACATGGCATTCTTTATCCGTTCTGATTCCGCCTTCCAGCGTAAGGCTTCTGGTTTTCGGGAGACAAGAGAGGCTAAAGTTGAAGCTGCCGAAAGCCCCATGGCAGAAAACAATTGATGGCTTAACTCCATCCCTTTTACTATCCCATGGACCTGCTGTCGTCCCCAGTACTCCCTTCTATTGGCCAGCATGCCAGAGCGCTCATGGAGAAAAACATCAGATAGAGGAAACTCGGCAGCTGCTGCAATTTTGTTCCAGTGTTTTGTAATTATTTCTTGAGAGCCAGTCCAGAGGACATAATTTTTCAAGGCGAAAAGAAGCGCTCCATTCTGGTCTAATTCAACCTCATCTGAACCTCGCTCTTCGCTGGAATGTATGATGTCCCCTTTTTTGGTCACAAATTCTTCAAGCAGGCGGTTGAGTATCCTGTAAGCAATCTCATGGTGACCTGATATGGTTAAACCTACCGCCAGCATCGCCTGATCCCTCGCCCGCTCACGGTTATACTGCCAGATACTGCTATCCACTTTCCCAGATTTTGAAATAACTGCCGGCAATTGAAACTGTGATGCGGTAAAATAATGATCCAGGATGGGCGAACCAAATGAGGCACAAGCCTTCTCTTTCCAATACTGAAGGGTTTTCTGACCTACTCCCGCTTCCGGCACTGAATCAATAATGACATGTTTTCCTGTACTATTTAAAGTATATTGTAAGAATATTTTTTTTATTCTTTCAGGTTCTAAAGAGAATTCCTCGTCAATAGTTTTATCAAGAACTCCTGTTTTTAGGCGCGCCTGAATTGTGCGATTGGTAATGTTTTTTAGGCGAACTTCGCGCATAATCACAGGATGAGACAGATCCGGGCAGTAAAAGAATTCAGCGGCCTGGAAATTGCCGACTTGCCATAGGATCTGGACAACCGGAAACTCATATCCTTCAAGCCAACGAGCTTCAAGAGCCCCTGTCACTGTGGTTTTAGCTGTCGGCGCAGAGATGAGTCTGATCATCGTGTTTTCCAGACCAGAATCTGGATCATAGGTTAGAGCCTCTCTCTTTTTCCCCAGATGCTCCGGATTCATGATCAATAGGCCTACGGGTGTTCCCTCCCCTGAAGGAGCGATTTGAACAGCAGCTTGAATGTGTCCATTACCGAGAAAAAAATAGGATACATCCTTGAGCTTTGTCCGGACATCAGGGTGGCCCTTAGCAGGATCATCGTCGTAGAGATGTTCTTTAACGTCAACCATTTACATATATCTACAGTTTTCAGGATTTTAGGCGCTAATATAAAACTAAATTTATTTGGATTATATGTCAAACGTATTTTTTAATTAGGCATTTTCCCAAGCTATTGACAAATATCGATAAATCCATTATCTTTCTATGGGAAGTGTAATAAGCTAAAAGCGTCTTGGAGGATGTTGATCAGACAATTTGCGAGTATTATAATAGAATAAACTAAGAAAAAATGAAAAAAACAGTTATTACTATAGCTCTGATTATCAGCTTGATAAGTTTTTCTAACTTATTTGCAGCGGAAACAGATGAAACTTTTTTTATATCATCCAATTACCTAAAGCTTTCATTTGATTATAACATTGATTCTGATCCGTTGTCTCCCCCTGATGATTTAGATAAGTCGAAAGATATATTAGAGCCCAATGGTAATGGTTCCTTTTCATCTGAGAACTACCCTCAAAAACAAAAAGATTCAACACCCCAGTTTAGTCTGGCAGCAATAGATCCAGCGACTTTTTCCCTCAAAATCCCTTCCCAAATAGTCCCAATACTGAGTAACAAGAAGAGCTATTCAAGGGCAGCTTTCGAAATCACTTCCCTTAATGTAACAGTATGGTTTTTTAATAAATTCATAGATCATCAGCCTTGGGCAAACATTTCACTGGATTCCATGTCCAGAAACCTTAGATCCGGTTTTGCTTATGATATCGATACCTACAGGACCAACAAGTTTGGACATCCTTATCATGGAGCGATTCATTATTCCATAGGGAGGGCAAATGGACTGAATGTCCTGGAATCCACAATCAGTTCCGCTTTTGGGAGTTATACCTGGGAAGTCTTTTTAGAATCGATTCGGCCTTCTTCAAATGATCTTATTCTTAATACGCTTGGAGGTGCAACGCTGGGTGAAGTTTTATTTAAAATTGGGGATCTGCTCCTGGATGAGAGCTCTTCTGGATTTGAAAGAATATTTCGAAAATCTTTAGCCTTCATCCTCAATCCTGCTTACGCAATTAAGGCATTATCAGGCGAAGCATTCGGAGCTGGAAATCCTCAACATAAGCACTTGTATGACCTGAGCATACCATTTGGAGCTTATACGGCATCAAATGGCAAACCCCGCTTCCTCATCGCCGCAAATCTGGAATATAAAGATTTTCTTAAAAAAGATTTTTCAAGAATAGGCCCTTATGACTGGTTCTCGCTTGATTTCAGCTTGGGGATTCACGAGAGCCATATTCGCCATAGAGAAATTTTCACAACTGGAATAATTGCTGGGAAAAGAATCAAGAATGGTTTAGCTGGCCTTTTTGGAGTTTATGATTATATTGAATCCGATTTTGCCGGCAGGATGACCGCTGTTGGTTTGGGACCTGGCCTGGTTACAATCTATGTTAGTGATTCAAACCTATTCTTTAACAGTTCTGGAGTTCTCTCTCTAATCTACGGTGGCTCCAGTCCGTCGATTGACTCAGAAAACGGTCATTTTGGGATGAAAGTAAATGATCCGTATTACAGTGGACCTGGAATGCTAGGAAAAGTTAAGCTTGAGTTTGGAAAGAAAGATTTTGGCAGTATCGAGACTGGTTTCTCCCAGTATTGGGTGCATTCCATATATACTGACGCAGACGAATTCCTTACTATTTTATCTCTTAATATCAAATACGACCTTTCAGCTAAATCACAGATAAGCTTAGGATATGATTATTACCTAAGGCATGCGTCACTTCAGGAAAGATATTATACCGGGGCAAAACCTGCTTTTCGCGCCTTGTATATCTATAAGTTTTAAGAAATTAACAAAAATCCTCAGATTTAACCTCCCCTGATTATCGAAAATAAAATGTATTTAACCTGAATTATGCATCAGAGAAAGCCTGCCTAACTCTTTCTCTTTAACAAATCTTTCTAAACCGAAGATACATAAGATATCCGGTAAGGATTAAAAAATTTATGGTTATAACTGACCAGGACATAAATCTAGCGTACAAATCTCTTCCCATAATATCAAACAGGGAAAAAGTAATAATAAAGAAATTAAAAACAAGAAAGCCTCTCCAAAACTTTGAATATCCAGAGAAATTACGAATGATTATAGTTACCCCTAAAACCGACATCAAAAGCGTATAATCCCATCCTAGGGGTGATATCAGGGGAATAAGAATAAGAAGAATGGAACATTCAAGCACTGGTGCCCGGTCTATTTTTCTTCCTATTAAGATAACAGTCAAGGTCAGGAAGGCAAGAAAGACCATTACGAGACCAGAGAGTAAAAGAGAGATATTTTGATTTCCTGTCCATTTCATGAAAAAAGCTATGATAGAAATATTATCCTGCGAAGTGAGAAGAGCTTGCGTAGATCGAGAAAGAGTTGATATCCATTCTTTGAGAATAATAATGTTTCCGCGAAAACCATAAAAAGCAGCCGGGATAAAAAGAGCAAGGAATAAAAAACCCGCGCCGCTTATAAGAGACTTCCATTTCTTCTTTAATAAAAAATAAGGTAAAAAAATCAGAGCATAAGGTTTCAATGCAGTAGCCAGACCCCAAAGAAGTCCGGCGTATATCTCTTTTTGTGAGGGCATCGTGTTTTTTTCATAAATCAAAAACCAGATCATAAAAAGTAAGATCATCGTGACGAGTGCATTAATTTGTCCCAGATGGAGTTCCCTTAAAAAATACCTGGCTAATATCAAGGGGGGAAAGATAAGCATATATACGGATTTTCTCTTCTCTGAAGGAAGGATCTTATCTGAGACATACATAAGGGAACAAAGGCAAAAAGCTACGATAAAGTACCAGAAGGCTTTAGCTGCATTAAGGGGAAGAAAAGATAACGGAAGGTATAACAGAGCAGAGGAAGGGAGATACTTGAACATGAAGTGGCCATCTTCAGCCTGATACAGGGATTCGCCTCCTCTGAGTCTTTTCCCAGCTTTGTAATTTACTTCAAAATCAATCATATGTTCTTGGATTTTGAGGAGAAAAAGCGAGAGGAGGAGGATGAAGGCAAACAAAATGAGTAGAAGCTTCTTCTTTTTCAGATGCATAGCTTCAACAGTGATCAGGCTAATATTTGTTTTACTTCGTTATAAACTTCCATAACTGAGATTGCTTTTAAACACTTATTATCGTTGCAGGGAGATTTCCGGTGATTAAATGCAGATACGCAGGGGCTGCAGGCATAATTAGAGTAAAATACACGACAATTCTTCCCTAATGGTCCGTACAGCTTGGGTGTTTCAGGACCAAAAAAGGCAAAAGTCTTTATATCTGTCAAGGAAGAAAAATGCACAGGACCACTATCATTTGTAATTAGAACGTCTGCTATATTATAGAGATCTATCAGCTCAAAAAAAGTAGTCTTTCCTGCAAAATTTATACATCTTTCATGGCTTACAGCATCGCAGATGATGTCAACATCTTTTCGCTCTGATTCTACCCCAGTTATAATAATACAAATCCCCTCGTGTTTGAGAAGCAACTTCGCAAGCTCTGTATAATTCTCTAAGGGCCATCTTCTCAAAGGGACTATATCACTTGCATTCGGATTAAGCAGGATGATCTTCTTGGCCTTCGTTATATTCTCGTTCTCATCTTCCATTTTTCTTAGAAGCATCTTCCTCGCATTGTCCGCTATCCTTCTCTTCGGAACGAAAATATCTTTCTCTAAAACTTGTGTCTTTGATAAAGGAACATCTTCAGAGGAAGAGCTCACTGCATAAATCAGGCTGAGCAGGTTATGGGCCATATGAAGATGCGGATTATATGCGACTTTGTGTGTCAGGAAATTTCCTCTGTATAATCCCTCATTGTGATACCTGAAGTACCCTACCCTGTTTTTTGCTCGGCTCAAGTAGCTTAAAATAGCAGTGAATCTGCCAAAGAGCTCCATATCTACTGCCACATTTATTTTTTTCCTTCTTAATTTCCATAAAATACTGATGGTTGTACCCAGGAGACTAAAGAAATTATTGCTGCTAATAGTCATCACATTCTTTTCTGGAATAATATCCAAGATATCCAATGCCTTCCGGTTCTCCTTAAAAGTCAGGAAATAAAACTCTGCATCCGGAAATAATTCTTTTGTTTTTTTAAAAAGAGAATAAGCCAGCATTATGCTCCCCATTTCAGAAAGCTCTATGAACAGGAACTTATTTGGATTTTTTATAAATCTCGGCTTGCTGAATATTTTTCTTAATCCATGAATACAAGATAGAGCAAGGCAGGTAGGAACTCCTAATCTGCGATCAATAAACCTCATAAAGTCTGCGTTCATTTGTTCCTTTTCAGTATTTTACTAGGCAATCTATATCTATGAATGTAATTATGCAAGAATATCATCATAGATATAGTATCCAAATTTTCACATGAAAAGAAACAGAAATATTAAATAACATATTTTTTTTATATTTTCTCCTTCCTTTTAATAAATGGGGCCAGGCTCCATTTATTTCCTGCCCCCATTTATTTCCGCATCTGCGGCAAACTCGATCCGTGAATAATCCAGACTAGACATTTGACCTCGGTCTTTCCCTGTGTTATAGATTCAAAGTAAGGTTAGTTATTAAAATTAAAAATAATAAAGTCCTATGTTGTTCAATATAGCCAAGTTAATCGGAAAATGAATTTGTTCAAAAAAATAAGTTTCTGGATTATTTTTCTTCTTTTGTTTGAATTTATGTTTTTCATTTCAATTTCTTTTAGCTCTCAGGGAATATCTGCTTCAAATGAGCAGGAAATCCGTTTACCCTCTTTGGTCTTAATCGGAGTTGTGGTATCAACAAACGCTTCTTCCTCTGTAGCTACTTTACAAAATAAACAAAGCGGGAAAACTGACATAATAAAAATCGGAGAAAAAATCCTTGATTTCACCCTGCATCAAGTTTTCTATAACAGGGTTATCCTCAAAAAAGGAGAAAGGTCCTTTCAGCTTATTCTGGGAAAAGGGCGCATGATCAAAGCTGTGAAACCTGCTCAGAAAAAACCGGATGAGGCTCAATTGCCCGGGCCAAAAGACGAACCTACAGGGGGCCCTGGCTTGGACGCAAATATAATAAGAAAGGAATTTAATAGATCTGAAATCGAGAAAAGGCTTGAGAAGGAATGGGCTGAGATTATCGAAAAAACAAAATTTGTTCCAAATATGGTTAAAGGGAACATCAGCGGATTTAAAATACTCAATTTCCCAGAGAATACAATCTTAACTGAAATAGGAATCGTTAAGAATGATATAATAAAAGAAATTAATGGAGCTGAGCTGAATAATGTGGCAATGATGTTTGATTTGTTTGATAGATTCAAAAATGATAGTCAGTTTAATGTCAGCATATTAAGAGGCGGGAAATTACTTCGTATTTTTTATCTTCTGAAATAAAAAGAAGTCACTCTTCATCTAAATGACACTCTGGATTTTCCTCTCAGCCATTATTGCTCCAGCAATTTTCTGGGTTTTCTATTTCTACTATAAAGACCGTTTCCGGCCAGAACCAATTATCTATTTAGGCCTAACATATATTTTTGGACTTATTGCTGCTTTTGCTTGCGCCAGGTTTTATGCAATTCTTCCTCTTATAGGATTGCCGGAGGATCCCAGTTTCATGACTGGAAGTCTTAGAATTCAGTTCCTTTTTTATAGTATCGGTGTCACCGGAATAGTGGAAGAGTTTTTTAAATTTCTTCCTTTCTTGGTCATCATAGCAACGTTTAAATGCTTTGATGAAAAAATAGATGGAATTATTTATGCATCCGTAATTGCGCTTGGGTTCGCAAGCTACGAGAACATGATTTATCTGGTATACATGAGCGGTTTTGAACTTTTTGGCCGTGCTTTTGCTTCACCGTTAACACACACCATTTTTTCTTCAATCTGGGGCTATGCAGTTGGAAATGCCTATATCCATAAAAAATCAATATTTAAAGCTTCCATAACGGGCGTTTTGCTGGCAGCTTTTTTCCATGGAATATTTAATTTTTTCACTACTTCCTCTGTGCTAAGAATATTCTCTGCTTTGGTTATTCTTATGGTCTGGATCTGGCGCATCAGGATAATGAAAAAATTGAGCAAAAGAGGAAAGGAAGAAAAAAACCCTCAGAGGTGCAGATAACGGACACTGTTTCCACACCAGGCCAGAAATTTTTCAAAATCCGTAAAATCAATCCCTATTGTGGCTGTGTTGACATTGGGGTGAAAATTTATGCGTTCCGCATTTTTTAATTCCTGGTCGACAACTACCCGGACCTCTTTTTGGCTGTCATTAATCAACCCGAAGGGCGAAACCGCGCCAGGTTCCAGTCCAAGGTAACGCATTATCCGCTCTGGTGAAGCAAAACTGAGCCTGTCCTCACCTAATTGTTCTGTCAGTGCTTTAAGATCTGCGCTTTTCGAGCTTTCTAGAATAGCCAGGTAATGACGGTTGCCCTTCTTGTTACGGAGAAAAAGATTCTTACAATGGGCGCCGGTTATGCTTCCCCAATGCTTCTCAGCTTGTTCGACTGTAAAAACAGCCGGATGTTCCAGCTTGGAATAGGCAATACCAAGCCTGTCCAGGGCTTCGTATACTTTCTTTTCTCTTTCTAAAGACATTGAATTGACCTGAAGGCGTTTAGACTAGAGAATCCTCGCCCTCCCTGGATAAAACCGTATAAACAAGATTGAGAATACGAGCATAAATACAAGCACGATAGCAGTTGCTGCCGGACCAAAATGCACCATCAAGGAACTGAGAGCAATCACCGGGAGAAGGTTGACCCGGACAGCAGCTTTCAATAATTTGTGCCCGGCTATGAAACTGGCAATACCCGGGGAATATCTGTAGTACAATTCGACAAGCTTCCGGCCAAATCCGTTAGGCATTAAATATTTATCCCTGAAATCCCGAAGAATATCTAAATGAGGGTGTAACGGAGAGCCATAAGCTGCTGTGGCAATGAAGCAACCACCTCCACCTCCGTCTCCATCTTCATCCCCATGATCGTCTGAAGGTGTCACAATGAAATTGGCTGTTATTGTTTTATCCGCATCCATGGTGATGGTTATCGGGTTGGTTGACCCTGTTGCATCACCAGTCCAGCTGCTAAATTGATATCCGCTATCAGGTGTTGCTGTTACCTGGACCTGTGCTCCATAGTCATGTGTGGAAGTTCCTGCAGTTGGACTTGTTGTTCCGTTTGATCCTGCTATTATTGTCAGCGTATGCTGAATTATTGCAGCAGTATAATTATGATCCAGCTGGTCAGATGTCACGCTTGTATAATCCCTGCTGGAAGGAGAGAAAGAGTACCCGGCTAAGGTCGGAGTCCCAGTCCCTGAAAAACCATAATCCGCTGTAGCAGTGTAGTTACCGGAGACATCCGTTGTTGGATCACCAGGCAACCCATCCATCACGACTCCGCTCAGCGCTGCCGCTGCTCGTACTTCTCCAGAAGCAGCAATTACCGCTATACCTACGTTGCCTGAGATAGTGTAAGTCAACATAGTGGCTGTGTAGTATTGAGCTGGTTGATCAGAAGTTACATTAGTGTAATCTATACTGGTAGGAGAAAAAGTGTATCCTGCTTTAGCCGGAGTCGCTGTGCCTGAGTATCCATCACTTACGTTAAGAGAATAACTCCCACTGGAGTCTGTAGTAGCTGTACCTCCTGAATTAGAGAAAGTAATGATTACTCCCGCTATGCCTGTACTTGCGGAGTCTTTTACAGTCCCAGAGATAAGTGGAAGTATGGCGGTTAATACAGCATCAATACCTGATGTTGTGCTCCCGGCTGTAACTGAGATTGAATTCCCATTACCCAATGAATCCTGATCGTTATACCACTCTGAGACGTAATCTGCCGAAGCATAAAAACGTACTTTATAACTTCCGCTCTTTACGCTTTTAATCTCATAATCACCATTGCTGTCAGTGTGATCATAGGAAACAAAGCCTCCTGTAGGAGTATAGGCATAGGCAACAACACTCAGGATTCCGGCGCCAGCACTGTTTGTCACTCTCCCCTCGATACCTCCTCCTTCCGCAAGCACAGCATCTATACCTGATGTTGTGCTCCCGGCTGTAACCGAGACTAAATCTGCTGCACCCAATGAATCCTTATCGTTATACCACTCCACTGCTAACATTCCCGAGGCCATCCTTGTATTAAAAAGCAGTTTATAGTCGCCCGTACTAAGGCCTCCTATAACATAATCACCGCTGCTGTCAGTGTAAACGTTAGTAAGATAGCCCCCAGCTGAGGAATAGACCAGAACCCAAACATCCTCAACCGCAGTACCAACACTGTTTGTTACGTTCCCTTTGAGAAAGGATGTTGCAGTAAAATAATCTTGATCTACCTCACTATTGGTGACATTCGAATAACTCTGGCTTAAAGGATCAAATATATAGCCTGTTTTAGCAGGAGTCACTGTACCTGACCAGCCAGAAGATACAGTGTGGACATAATGTCCATCAGCATCTGTTGTTGTTGAACCGCCCCCAGCAGAGAAGGTCATTGTCACGCCTGCTATTCCCACGTCGGCTGGAGTTTTTACTAAGCCAGATATAGCAGGAGACGTTGAGGAAACGGTAGCGGTAAAGCTCATTATCTGCCCTGAGCTACCTATACTGCTAATGTCAATTCCCGAAGAACTTGTGTGGCCCTGCGTATTCCTGTAGATAACATGTTCTGTGTCATCGGCAGCATCATTGGTAAGAGTCAGATAGGATCCGGCAGCTTTATCATCAGGACTTGCAGGGCCTAAACTGGTGTAACCGTGGTCTGAGGCAAAGACCATCTCTCCATAATAATTAGCGTAATCCTCAAGCCTGGTAATTAAAGGATCTAAACCAGGGACAATCGCTTCCACTCCGTAAAAAGTGTAATCTGGCATTCCTTGTGCAGCAGGATAATGTTCATCTATATGAGTAATCAGCAGCCCGCTGCTTCTTCCACTAAGATTTTCATAATTTGAATCTGCACCATTATACCGATTTTCTAGCAGAAGATATTCGTCCGGAGATTCAATACTTATTTTATATAATCTTGGATTTGAAACCGAGGCAAGACCTAAGGCATCTACAGAATATGTCCCGGTTGAAAATACTTCTTCCGGAGTAACCCACCCATAAATCCTCCATTTTAAATAGCCGCAGAAGTTTGTTTTATAGTTAGATGTTCCCATAACACAATAATATCCGATAGGGGTAAGCTGAAACGAACTATAGTCATAAAGATCAGGACTTCCGGTCATATGACCATATTCGTGACAAAAAACATCAATAGCTGTATTCTCCGACCCGTCAGAATTTTTCTCGTTTACAGCATTATAATTTTTGACCCTTACTCCGTATTTATTGACGTAGGCCGTGCTCCGGTGAGGCCAATAAAATTCACTCCAATTCATTCTGCGACCCGCCCAGACAAGAATCATATCCATATCGCCACTAGTGGCATATTGAGTAAAATCAAAAGAGGAATTAATGGTTCTTATCCCATCCATGGCATCTATAATGATCTTCCTCCAAGAATCATTGTCCTTATACCATGAAGCAGTCTGCGGCAGAGTGATCCAGGTTGGATAGGTGTATCCATCAGGCCAAAATGTATTGTATGAATTTGCTTTATAATAATTGGTCATGCTGATATCTGAAGCACCCGTGCTGAAAAGTCGCGTATTAAACCCACTCGGAGAAAATTCCCCTGCAGACCACTCTGTCGGAGGAGACGCTTCAGATTGAAAATCAACACAAACCACAAATACTTTCTTGGTGCCTGTCAGGGATAGCATTTTTATTTCTTCTTGTGACCGGGGCTCTAATTCATGCAACCTTTCAGGACTTTTTCTGCGGATTTCGGCAATCTTGAATTTACGGTCACTGAGATGTTTAGGGAAATTAATCATTTCTAAGTAAGAAGTGCTAACCACTCCGACAACCATACCGGAAGGAACTAACTTATTATTCACGAGCAATGCATATTCAATTGTTCCTGCTTCTTCATTCAAGATCATGGTGTAACCTTCTCTAGTTTCAATCCTGCGGTGAAATTCATCCCCGTATATATACCCCACTATTCTTGTTCCGTTGAGTTGAGTTAATATTGTTTTTTCACCCCATACAGGATGCCCAAAAAGAGGTGAAAACTGGAGATGGGCTGATAGAATGATGAACAGAACTGTAATAATCAGGATTCTTTTTATCGGTTTAAAAATAATTGATTTATTCATAGTAGTTTGCTTCCTAAAAGAAGCTATTATTGGCTGTAGTATTTTTAATAGGGATATTATCCTCCTTTACCCCTATTTAATATAGGATATATATTATTTTTTCTTTTTCTATATGTCAATATCTTTAAAGAATAACCCAGATTAATTAACAGCAAGAAAGAATTGAAGAATCTAGTTTTAATTTAAAAATTTAATTATTCAAAAAAATATTCTATTGCATATTTTGTTAACTTTTTCCCATCCTTAGATCTGGAATAGAGAAAGTTATTCCTGTCAATGTGTATTGTCCCGGAGGCTTCAGATAAAGTAAACGTAGTAATAAGTTCGTTATCTTTACTCAACACATATACATCCCGGTTTATATTTGCTGACAAATCACCGCCTAAAATGAATAGATTCCCCTGTTTGTCCAAAGCAATTGCTTTATAAACTGCTTCTACTGGATACACACCAAAAGAGCGCTTTGAGTATCCTTCTTTTCTTATTTGGGCGTCTTTATTACCCAGCAGACTTCTTGTCCATACCAATCTTCCACTTTTATAATACCTATCAATCTTATCTTTCCAATCATAAGCTATCATAAAATAATTCTTTCTATAATCTTGAAAACTAACCGTATTCATCATCGTAAAATCTTTATCAGTGGAATATATGATTTTGTCGTCTACTTCTTCTTTTTCTTCTCCTTCTTCACCTTCTTCTTCTTTTTTTTCTCTGTTTCCCTTGGAATCATAGAAATATATACAAAAAATAAAACCTGTATCTGACCTATCTTTTATTAAAGTTGAAATTGCAATACGATCTTCATATAGAACATTAAAATCAATCATGGTAAACGGAATTGGGATTTTAAATTTGAAGTTCAGATCATCGTCGAACACCTGAATTCCGGGGCGGTAAACCTCAGATACATATATCTTGCCCCTATAATATCTTATTATATTCGGGCCCTGGAACTCTCCCGGCTCGTCCCCTCTTTTTCCTGTTACCGCGATTAATTCTCCACTATTACTGAATTTTTTTATCGAGTAATCCTCTAAATCGGTTATATAAACATTCCCTTCATAATCAGTGGTCACGCTACCCCGTTGATAGATCAAACTTTCGCCTAAACCTTCTATGATAAGCACTTCTTCTATATCAATGCCTATCAGTTGGTTTTGAGCTATCAAAATTGCAAAAATCGAGAAAAATAGGGTCGCCAACAAAATAAATTTCACGGATTTCATATCCACTCCTTTTCCCAATAAAAATGTATTATAGCCTAAACGTATAAACTATTCCAGACTCTTTTTATTCATATATGCATCTACATTTCCGTGATAACTGCTTGCTATGGGGACGAGAAAAAGGGGACAGGCTACTTTTTCTCTAAGAAAGAGAAAGTCTTTATTCATGGACAGAACAACAGAAAAAGTAGCCTGTCCCCTTTTTCTCCGTTAAAAATCTGAAGGAAGCTAGACTATTTCCCAAAACCTTCTCCAATCACGGATTTGGAGATGCGTCCTTGAGTTACTTCTCCTCCCACGAGTTTCCCTTCAACTACTCATTGATTAATGAGCGTTCATTCTTTTACTTCTTAGACCAAGATAAACGCTCGACCTTATCTAACTGAGCAGCGGATAATCCTTCAGGATCAAGACCAGCGTTCTTGCACATGAAAAATATTCGAGCTGCCTTGTTTAGGATATCAACTCGATCAAAAGCTTCAAGCACATCCGTACCGATGGCTAAACATCCGTGCTTCTCCCATAGAACGACATCATGTTTCTCTATAGCTTTTACTGTGGCTTGAGCAAGCTCATCAGAGCCTGGAACTCGGTATGGAACAAGACCAACACCTTTTTGAATGATAATTTTTACCGCTGGATTCATCGACCGGAGCAGGCGGTTTAATTTGCTCTCTTGTTTATATTCATGGACATGCGTCAGAGCAATCAGCTCTTCCGGATGAGCATGGATAATTACTTTTTGGGGGGCTTTTTTTTGGAGTAGAAAGCGATGGATGCTCAGATGGGAATGAATTTCTGAGGTGGGTTCAACACTTAAATCTGACCTCCCCCCCCATAAAATATGATATCTGTTTGATTTTTCCGCTAGGCGCAGTATACATGCATTCCCAGAAGGTTCCTTTGCCAGGTCACGCATCCTTGTGCCTGCGCCAGTGATGAAAAAGGAAAATCCGGATAGTCCGGGATAACTTTTATCGATTTCTTTGGAAGGAAATTTATTCAATTCTTTAATATCTTCAGGAATGTGTTCAGTGACATTGACAGAAATGTTGCCAGCATTACTCTCCGCCCATCCCAGCTTCCATAGAATCCGGGCGACTTCTGCTATGTTTGTTATGATGTTTTCTAGATCTTGACTTATGGCAATCGACTTGCCCATTTCACTTCCTAAAATTACAGGCGCAATTTGATTTTAAAGGTAATCTTGCTTGATTGACCATTCAGTTCTTTAGCATAAGCAATTATAGCTCTTGATAAAATTTCTTCTCTTCATATCATCAAATAATTTGCAATTACCATACAGCTCGCATCCCGTCAATAAATAATATAAATTGACCTTAACTTTTCTATTTTTTATAATCCTTGAGACATGAAGTGGACTTATATAGAAGATATTTCAAACTTCAAAGATAAAGAAGTTGAAATCAGAGGTTGGGTTTTTAATAAACGTTCAAGCGGAAAGGTCCGCTTCCTGCTCATAAGAGACGGTACAGGACTAATCCAGGGAACGATCTTTAGCTCTAAAAAGGACGATCCCCTTTTTAAAAAGTTCGATACGCTCACTCAAGAATCATCTCTCATTGCGAGGGGTAAGGTCAGAGAGGATAGCAGAGCCCCCGGTGGTTTCGAGTTAACCATCAAGGACGTAGAAATTCTCCAGGTCGCTGATGAGTATCCCATAACTCCCAAGGCTCACAGTACTCCTTTCCTTATGGAACATCGCCACCTCTGGCTACGCTCACAAAAGCAGCATGCCATTCTTCAAATAAGAACAGAACTCATAAAAGCCATACGCGATTTTTTTGACGACAGGGGCTTCCGCCTAATGGATACACCGATTTTGACTCCTAGCGCTTGCGAGGGTACCACCACTCTTTTTGAAACGGATTATTTTGACCAAAAAGCTTTCCTTAGTCAGAGCGGCCAGCTTTATAACGAAGCTACGGCGATGGCTTTTGGCAAGGTCTATTGTTTTGGTCCAACTTTCAGGGCAGAAAAGTCAAAAACAAGAAAACATTTGATTGAATTCTGGATGGTCGAGCCTGAAGTGGCTTTTGCCACGCTGGAGGATATAACTGAACTGGGGGAAGATCTTATTGTTTACATAATGGAACGCATTTTAGAACAAAATAAGAAAGAGCTTGAAGTTCTGGAAAGGGATACAAAACCCCTTGAACGGATAAAAAAACCATTCCCTCGTTTAACCTATGATGAAGCTCAAAAGATGCTCAAGAAAAAAGGCTCAAAAATGGAGTGGGGTGATGATTTTGGTGCGCCGGAGGAGGCTCTCATATCTGAGATCTTTAACCTGCCTGTAAGTATCACCCATTTTCCCGCTAAAATAAAGGCCTTTTACATGCAGCCTGACAAAAAGCGACCTGAATTAGCGCTGGGAGTGGATGTGCTCGCCTCAGAAGGATACGGAGAGATAATCGGAGGAGGACAGCGCATTCATGACCTTGATCTCCTTGAGAAGAAAATAAAAGAATTCAAGCTGCCCCGGGAAGATTACAAGTGGTACCTGGATCTAAGAAAATACGGGTCTGTCCCCCACTCTGGATTCGGGTTGGGCATAGAAAGAATGCTCGGCTGGATCTGTAAAATAAAGCATATAAGAGAAACCATCCCTTTTCCCCGCCTTCTCAACAAAATCTATCCTTGAGCCCTTAAGTTATGAGCTGCCGACAAGATATTTAAAGGGAAACCTTTAGAAATGAAGGAGGGATGAATGTCAATATACTTATACATTATATTAGCATATTTACTTGTCCTGACAGGATTTAATATCTATCGGGCAAAAAAAGTCAAAACCCAGGAAGAGTTCATGGTGGCGGGTCGATCAGTCAAAACCTGGGTAATGGTTTTTACTTTAATCTGCACCTGGATTGGTTCTGGAACCTTCATTGCGGGAGCAGAATTAGCTTCCAAGGCGGGATTCTCAGCTATCTGGATGCCGGCTGGGGCATTTGTAGGCGTAATTTTCATCTATTTTCTAGCTGGAAAAGTTCGCACTTTTGGTCAATACACGATCGGAGATATTCTTGAAGAGCGTTATGGACCCCTGGCCCGCCTCATCGGATCCATTGTCATCATAATTTCATTCACAGCCACTGTTTCTTATCAGTTTGTAGCAGGTGGGTTTATATTGAATGTCGCTACTGACGGAGCTGTTCCCGATTCGACGGGCATAATCATTACTGCTATTTTTGTTCTCTTTTTTACTGCATCGGCAGGTATGATCGCTGTTATTTACACCGATCTGCCAAACGGAATTATCATAGTGCTGGCTTGCCTGCTGTCCGTTCCCTTTGTTTATCTGGCAACAGGCGGATTGTCCGGGATTCAGCAGAATCTTGATCCCAGCTACTTCGCTGTGATTAACGAACAATTTGGAGCAAACCCGACTTTGAAGGTTGCAGGTTATTTTCTGGCCACCATGCTTCTACTTATGGGCGTCCAGAGCATGTACCAGAAATTTTACAGCGCAAGATCGCCAAGGGAAGCCAAGAAGGCTGTTATTTTCTGGACGATCGGCTTAATATTCGTTGAGACAGTGGTCGTGGTTATTGCGGTTTTCGCCTACAGCAAATTGAAAGGTCAGATCGATCTTTCCATCCCGAAAGAAGGAGCGAAAGTTGTCATAATGGCGGCCAGAAGTCTGGTACCGACACCGGTCGGTATACTTCTTCTCGGTGCGGCTTGCGCTGTCGTGATTTCTACAAGCATGAACTATCTTTTGTCTTCTTCTACGAACATCACGCGTGACATTTATCAGCGTTTTTTAAAAAAAGAAGCATCTCAGAGCAGCTTGGTCGCTCTCCAGCGAATATTTATTGTTTTCATTGGTGTTTTGGCTTTTATTCTGGCCATGAGGATGACTTCTGTCCTGGAAACGGCGATTTTCGCCTACACCATTTATGGCGTCTCCATAACCCCTGCGCTTATCGCTGCCCTCGTATGGAAAAGGACAACAAAAGCTGGTGGATTAGCTTCGATTTTATCCGGGGCTGTCGTGGCCTTGTTTTTAAGGGTTATGGTCGATGTATTACCCCCTGATAAAGTTATTGAGGGCGATCCCTGGGGCATTCCCATTATTTTTCCAGCCCTGTTCGTGTCTCTATTATCTCTGTTCGGAGTAAGTTTTCTCACCAAAAAGCCAAAACCTGAAGAGTTGACAAAATTTTTTCCCGAAAAGAAAAAAGAATATCAAAAAATAGGGTAAGGTTTTCAGGAAGTTAACTGGAAAAGCTCGGGCAAAGGCGCTAATAAAATACCTTTTAGGAAGTATGAGATGAAAATAACCAAGATTGAGGTCACTCCTTTTGGCATTCCAATCAAGGATTTTGCAGACGCTTACGCTGGTTTCTCCAGCTCGAACGCTCCTTGTCAAGATTCATACAGACGAGGGAACCGTAGGAATCGGAGAAGCATGTGCTTGGGAACCCGAATTTTATGGGGAAACCCTTGAATCGGTAAGTTCTTCGATTCAAAAGTATCTAGCTCCTCGAATCATCGGTCAGGATCCCCTAAATATAAACCGCATTACCAACAAAGCTAAAGGCTGATTGAAAGTCCTAAGGCAGAAGACTACGGTTAAGAACGAATCCCTTAATCTAGACTCTATCCAAAACAGACGGACCAAAAGATACCCCCTATTATTTTCAAAACACTGAGAGTTGAGGAAATTGGGGGGCGTATTTAGGGAAGGGATGAGGAAGGGGTATGTTTTCAGTGGAGAATTATATCTTCATTTCGAATACTAAAGATCAGCCCAACTATGTCTATGATGGCTCCCCACCACAAATTGGAGTGCAACTCTGCCAGTACAGAAGCACTGGGGATAGGGGAAAAAAGAACTTCATTGAATACTTATCACAAATCCGACTTGTAATCATAAGGTGCCATCCGGGGCCGTGCCTCCATCGGTGAACAGGACATGGATATTTCCTATCCTCAGTATGAGATTCTGCCACTTTCCTCTTCCCATTTATAGAAAGAGTTGGGTCGTACGCAATATAATGCATAAGTATAAATGGCGTTTGTATGAGTAAAGGCAAAAAGCAAGACCTGACCCCAAGGGAAGGCTAATTATGATTAGGATGGTACCTAAGAGAACGTTCCCCTATTACTTATTGTTACTATTAATATTATGTGCTTTGCAGTTTACTAATGAACATATACAGTTTACAATTTATGCCTAATGAAAAAAGTAGCTCTTATAAGTTTTGGATGTGCGAAAAACCTTGTTGATAGCGAAGTGATGCTGGGATATCTAGAAAAAGAAGGGTATACATTTGTCACCACTCCAGGAGAGGCCGATATCGTAATTTTTAACACTTGCGGATTCATTGAACCAGCAAAACAAGAAGCACGCGGTGCCCTTAAAGATGCTGTCGCTTTTAAAAAAAAAGGAAAGAAAACCGTTGTTGCGGGGTGTTATGTCGAAAGGTACAAAGAACGCTTGATGAAAAAATACCCGGAAATCGATATCTGGTTGGGAGTTAATGACTTCGATAAAATAGCCCAGGCGATCGAGGGAAAACCATTTAAAAAATCTCAGCATTGCTTTCTATACGATCATGCCTCCCCTCGCTATATCCAAACTCCTCCATCTTGGGCTTATGTCAAAATATCCGAAGGATGTTCTCACAAGTGCTCTTTCTGTGCTATCCCTTTTATAAAGGGCCCTTACCGATCTCGTTCGGTTTCGTCTATTCTCAAGGAAGTCGAAAAACTTTCTTCCCGGGGAGTGAAGGAAATAAATCTAATCTCCCAGGACACGACTTACTTTGGTCGCGATCAGGGCCTTGAAGACGGCTTATCCCTCCTGCTTAAAGAGCTTCTGAAGGTTCAAGAAATCGAGTGGATTCGCATCCTTTATGGTTATCCCGAAGAAATAAGCGACTCCCTTTTAGGAGTAATGCAGGAGGAGAGAATC
>DRHQ01000076.1 GCA_011049545.1 Candidatus Aminicenantota bacterium
GACCAACATTCGGACTCAGGTTTTCTACTTCACTCCGGTACTTCATATCAATGAGAACAGGATGTCCTCTCTCACTTTTATAGACGGGCAGGACAATCCCTTTTCTTGTTCTTTTGTAGGCATCGATGAGTTCGTTTATGACAGAAGCTGATATTGAAGGTTGGTCGCCAAGAACTACAAGAGCTGCTTGAGCATGTTCTGGCAATGCTTGAAATCCCGCGTGAACAGAAGAAAGCATACCGCTTCGAAAATTGGGATTAAAGGCAATTTTCAAGGAATAATTCTTGATTTTCTGCTCAATTTTCTCCCGGGCTGAGCCAAGAACGACTAAAATCTTTTCTACTTTTGACTGAATAACATTGTTAATCACAGTTTCGATTATTGTTTTTTCTCCAAAAGGGAGAAGAAGCTTGGCTTCTCCCATTCTTTTAGATTCACCTGCAGCTAATATTATTGCCCAGATCATTTAATATCCTCCATTTTGCCCTTAATTTGGCTGCGGACAAGAGCGAGCTGGGCTGCAATGCTGACGGCGATCTCCTCCACAGTTTTTGATTGGATATCGATACCAATCGGAGCACAAACTCGGTCAAATTGTCGATGAGTAGCCCATCCCTCTTCCAGGAATTTTTTTCGCATTAGCTTTATCTTGCGAATGCTCCCGATCAGCCCAACATAAGAAGCTTCTGAAGATATACATTGCCGCAGAGCCGCTGCATCGTGCTTGTGTCCTCGAGTAACAATTACTAAATACGCATCAGAGGATATGGGTAAATTCTGGATAGCAGTTCCGATTTCATTAACGATTATATGATCTGCATCAGGAAGTTTTTCCTTATTAGCAAATTCAGACCTGTCATCTATTACAGTTACTTCAAAATTCAAGAGACTTCCAAGATGAGTTACCACCTGACCGATATGCCCTGCACCGGCAATAACCAGTTGAGGCAAGGGGAAAACGGGCTCTAAAAAAAGGAAGCTCTCAGTTGCTTTCTCAGGAAATAATTCTTTTTTTATTTTCAAAAAGAATGGCTTGCCCTCAGAAAAAGCACGTTTGATCTCCGTTTTAAACAGGGAAACATTCTCTCCAAGATCTACCGTGAATTTGTCTTTTTTCTCTATCCAATGCCGGGAAATAAATACTTTTTCTTCAGAGGTTTTGTTTATGAAAGAGGCTAAGACGCCTGGCTTCCGCTTAGTAAGAGATTGACTTAAATCCTGGAACGTATTTCTATGTATTTCAGGGCTGGCATCGATAATGATCTTAACTTCACCCCCACAGATGGCTTCTTCCTCTGAAGATATGTCAGCTTTAAGGCTATATTCTGAGAGAAGTGAGGCCTTTTTTCTCAGAGCCCTTAAAGCTTTTTTTTGAGCATCCGCTTCTAACAAACCGCCTCCCAGAGTTCCATCGAGGAGTCTTTCAGAAGAAAATATGGCCGAGGCTCCAGGCATTTGTGGAGTTGAGCCCTTTGTTTCTACGATTGTAGCTAGAACCAGCGGTTTCTGCTTTTTCATCTCCTCAAGAAGATGAACATAGATGTTTTTCATTTTATCTGTATCTTAAATTCTTTTACCTTTTTTTTCAACAAAGTCGCTTTTCCAGAATGGACAGGACCGGTCAGTGTAAAGATTATGAATAGAAGATAAATAATATGCGGAATTAAGTCAAAATTTCACTACTTATTCCCTTATATAGTTACTTGATCTCTATGATTCTTTCTTCAATTTCGTAATTGAGTACTTTGTATTTATCCAACCATTCCATCAGAATATTATCTAAAGGAATGCCAGTATCGTTTAGGGCAGTCACAGGAAAACCTATGTATTTTTCCTTTGCATGTCCAACCAGATAATTATTACTGACAATAGTATATACTTTCCCTGGCCAGAGAACTTTGCCTTTTTTTACCAAAACCTCCTCTTTGATTTCTATATAATCTACTCTTTCCCCATAAGGTTTGACTTTTTTAGGATGATATTTGTACTTCATGCCTGAAACCTGAATTCTATCCCAGCCTCTTTCCACGTCTACCTCCAGAGCATCCTTA
>DRHQ01000077.1 GCA_011049545.1 Candidatus Aminicenantota bacterium
ACTGATAAACGTTGTGCATCATTGACATCTTCATATCCTGCCAGCCGACTGTATACAGATTGGCGCAGCAGATTGGTCATATCATGCTGAATATTGCGCCCGGTTCGTCTATCGTTCATAACAGCAGAAGCTGAATTAAATAATCCTAATGCCTCATCAAGTTCTCGGTAGGCAAGAAGGCCACCATCAGATGTCAATCTTGCGCCATGAAATTCAAGCTTGATTTTCCTGTTAAAACGAATGTTTAATCTTTCACCCATTGTGTGTTTCATTTTTTGTGCCATGATCATCTACTATCTTATTATATAATAACAACTTAGAGTGATTTCGTTAAGTGATTTTTGTATTTAATATGGGGAATATGGGATAAAAAGAATAACACTTCGTGTAAGTTATTTTGTACAAAAAAATACACTATTTGCTATTCAACTCCCGCATAAAAAATAGAATTAAAGAGGAGCCTGAAGGTTCCGTAGGATTGCGCTCTAAACTGAACCGGGAAACCCAGGAGGATTATCTTGCCCTTTCCGTAAGGAATATCCAGGATCGCTACTTTTTGGCGAATTACTTTATCACCATAGATCCAACCACTCATCAGTGGATTTTCTTCAGGGTACTTCGATATACTTTTAGGTTCCTTTTTTGCCACAAATGAGGGCATAACATCAAAAGCACAGCTATTATTGAATATTGTGGCTGCTTCTTTGGGCATGCCGTAGGCCAGGGGGTGGCTGACATCAAATTCCATCCGAAGGATGGACCCGGTGCATACGAATTCACCTCTTTTTACTTTTTTCAAAACATTCCTGACTGGCAGGCCAAAATGTTCAACAGCCAGGTTGCAGGCAGCATTCATGAAAATTAAAGTCCCACCGTTCTCGACATATAATTTCAAATTGCGAACACCTCCAGGAGTGATTCCTCCTACATACTTTGGTGGCATGGTTCCTTTGGCGTATCCGTTTATCACCGCTTCAGGCGTGTTAGTGTCGGGCATAATGATGGCATCGTAGTTCGCATTGAGATTTCCCGCACGTATATCCGCATCATGAATGCTCGAATAGGGGAATTCGTACTTCTCCAAGATTAATCTTGTCCAGCCTTCATCTGCGTTCGCAAGCCAGGATTTATACATCCCCAGTCGAACTGGCTTCAGGCTTAAAGTTTTGACTTTAGGGTCACGAGAAATGCCCGTTATTTTAAGGTCAAGGTCTTTGGCCAATTTCTCCATGAAAGATCCTTTAATACTTGCTGAAGGAACGATGATTGTGCCTTCAGGAAAACGTGTGTCATTAGCTGAAATGGACCCTTTCGCCCAGAAAACTTTGCCTCCCTGTTTATGAATTCTATTCGTTGCTGTGAAGCTATTATTGTCTTCGTGGCTTATAAGATAAGAATGTCCAGACTTGCCCACAATACTACCTTTCTGAAGCTTAACATCTTTTACTTTAGTCATCTTGGCAATGACCAGTGAATTAGCTGAGTAGACCTTCACCCCAAACTGGTAGGGAAGAGTCCAGCCCATCATATCGAAAGATTCTAACGGAGCCCCTTCGAATTTTTCAGGAGCGGGAAGACCCTGCCACAGATCCGGGTATTTCCTGAGGTCTGGATAGTTCTGTTCTTCAAATACATTTTTTATGAAAAGAGCAAAAGGCTGCGTCATAGGGATGACATAAGTTCCAACTGGGTATTTTATTCCGTCACAGGTAAAAGATTCGCCGCTCCTGTAGACATCAACTCCCAGGAGGATCATTCGGTTGAGAAGAAAAGAGGCGGTTCCCGGATCACGCTGATTGACGGGAATTATCCAGGCATGAGGGGGTTCTTTGCTGAATCTATTGATAACATCCTTGCCCATCTTATACTTGTTGAATAGCAGCTCCTCGCGGTATTTCGAAGCTACATCAAGAACAGATCTGGATGCTGTCAGACAGTAATCCACTGCATCTTTGAGGCGCCACCATCCTCCTTTCCAGGGATTCGGGTAAAAGGCAGACATCGTTAAATCTCGGTACTGTGTGGAATAATCACTGAGAGTATAAAAATAAGGCGTTGCGTAGTGATAAAGAGCGGTTTCCGTAAGAACGGATATGATATTGTGGGAATCCACAACCTCAGTTACATAACCGGGATACCATGTGTCAATCCAGAATCTGGAGATGGCTCCTTCTTTTCCTTCCCCGTCAAAAGCAGCGCCCATGGCAGAGCCAACAAGATTTTTCCAGCGAACGATGAGAGGATGGACATTAGGATTTGTAGGCTCTGAGTTGGGAGGAATCCAGATACGGGTAGGAAAAGGAGCTTTTTGATGGTGATTATACAGGATAACTGGATACCATTCTTTGTTAACCAACCTGGTCAGATGTTGTGTTTCTATTAAATTGGCAATATAGGAGTCCCGGTTATTGTCGTGTCCTGCATATATGTGGTACAGCCAGGGCATAGGGGAGGCCTCAAAAGGAGTGCCAACGTTAGGATGGTACCATTCAGCCACAAGATTCATCCCATCCGGATTTGGAAAAACAAGAACTAGAATAACATCATTAAGGATTCTGAGTGTTTTCGCATCTTTTGCCGTTACTAAATCATAAGCAAGCTGAATATTATGTTGAGGAGGAGCACATTCATTTGCATGGAGACCCCCATCGATATACACTATTGCCTTCCCTTCCTTTGAAAGTCTACTGGCTTCAGCCTCAGAAAGATCTTTTACTAAAGAGAGTCTTTTCATTATCTTCTTATATTTCTCAAGATTGCCCAAGTTTTCCTCAGAAGAGATGACAGCGTAGGTTAGAGTCTGTCCCATTGATGTTTTTCCCTCTTTAAACAGTTTTATCCTGCTAGAGCTCTTCTCGAGTTTTTTAAAGTATTCTATGGCCTGGGTATAGGTAGCTAAATGATAATCAGCTCCGACTTTGAAACCGAGAACCTCTTCAGGTTCCGGAACACTCTGGCCGAAACCAAGAAAAGAAAAAGTCATAATGATAACAATGAAAAATAAAAGTTTCATGTTTTTTAATGATTTCATCAATCCCTCCTTTTAAAATGCATCTTTAATATGGCGAATAGAGTATTCTTCCTTTTCATCAAAGGATATAGATATTACATCAAACCGGCACTCCACATCCAGAAGATTATTTTTCACCAAAAAACCCTGCGCGATCTTTCTAATCTGTTGCTGTTTAGATGGCGTCACAGATTCCTCAGGAAAACCATAATCTGTGCTTCTTCTTGTTTTCACTTCCACGAAAACTAAAGTTTTCTGGTCATAGGCAATAATATCAATTTCACCCCTGAACAAACGGTAGCTTCTGGCTGTGATCTTGTATTTATTATCTTCTAAGAAGTGAAGAGCAATTTTTTCGCCTAACTTACCAAGATCGAAAGGTGTCTGCATATCTAGTACGCCATATTGTTTAGAGGTCATATCTATTCTTCATGACGGATCCTATAAATCTAATCCCTTTTCAAAGGTGGGCTTGATGAATCAAGCCCCTACAATATAAACCTACAATATAAAAATGTAGGCTTGGTAAATCAAATCCTTAAGGCTTGCGCTTGATAACTTTCCATCTAACTCCGTCTTTTGTATCTTCTAAAACAATTCCGTCTTTGAGTAACTCTTTTCTCATTTGGTCGGCTAATTCATAATTTTTATCTTTCCGGGCCTTTTCTCTTTCTTTTATTTTCTTCATGAGCTTGGAGGACAAAATCTCATCTTCCTCTACGGGGAGAACTGCTAAAACATTATCAAGGGAAAGGATAGAAGACATCAGCTTTTCTCCATCTTTTCTGTAGACTTTTCCTTGAGAGATTAAGATATTTGCTTTTCTAATCATTTCAAAGAGCGCTCTTAGAGCGACAGAGATGTTTAAGTCATCACCGAGTCCAGCTATAAATTTTTTATTCGTATCTTCAACAAGTCGTGAAATGTCCTTATTTTCTCCCTCTTCGAACGGGCGATTCTTCAGTTCATACAGAAAGTCATTTATCCTCTTGAGTGAAGAACTGGCCCCCTCGAGAGCCTCAAAGGTAAAATTGAGCATTTTTCGGTAGTGCGTGGAAAGAAGAAGAAAGCGGAGGGCATAGGGATCTACATTTTTGGCTAAAAGGTCATTCAAGGTATAAAAGTTGCCCTTGGACTTCGACATCTTTTCCCCATCAACTATGAGATGATGACAATGAAGCCAGTAATTGACAAATTTTTTTCCAAAAAACGCTTCAGATTGGGCAATTTCATTCTCATGATGGGGAAAAATATTATCCACTCCTCCGCAGTGAATATCAAAGGTTTGGCCCAAGTATTTAGAGCTCATAGCCGAGCACTCGATATGCCAGCCCGGTCTCCCTGAGCCTACTTCAGTTTCCCAGAAAGGTTCACCTTCTTTTTTGTCTTTCCAGAGGGCAAAATCATTAGCGCTTTCCTTCTCATATTCGTCGGATTCAATCCTTTTTCTAGGCCTGAGCTCTTGGAGATCAATCTTTGAAAGTCGTCCATAATTTGGAAATTTTGAAATATTGAAGTAAACAGAACCATTTTTTTTATAAGCATATCCTTTCTCAAGAAGGCCCTTTATGATCTTTACCATATCTGGAATATGATCAGTAGCCTGGGGATAGTAATCAGCCTTTGCCATGTATAATTTCTGAATGTCTTCAAAAAAAGCATCGATATATTTTTTGGTAAATTCTTGAAGTTTTACTTTCTCAGCATTGGCTCCTTTTATGGTTTTATCATCCACATCTGTGATATTCATAACATGCGTGACTTTGAAACCCCTGAAAACAAGGAATCTCTTGAGTAAATCTTCAAAAATATAAGCACGTAAATTGCCGATGTGAGCAAAATCATAGACCGTAGGGCCGCAAGTATAGAGATTGACTTCTCCTTCCACGATTGGTTTAAAAGGCTCTAATTTTCCACTCAGAGTGTTAAAGAATTGAATCATGATACACTATTATTAAAGATAACAATCAGCAGAGTCAATATTAAACTCTTCTAAGATTGACCAGGTTGAGTTTTTATGCAATAATCTTGAAACTTAAAAGGGCGACTTAGATCATGAAAACTCGGATTGGGATTAAAAGAGAAGAAAAAAGTCAATGGGAAAGAAGAGCTCCTCTGATTCCTGCTCATGTTCGGGAAATGGTCAAAAAGAATCCCTTAGAGATCTGGCTTCAGCCCTCCTCAATCCGCATCTTCTCCGACAAAGACTATCTTCAAGAAGGAGCCATGATAGAAGAGGATCTTGCTCCGTGCTCAATTATTTTTGCTATAAAAGAAATTCCTCTCCAATTTTTCAAAAAGGAAAGAGTATATATATTCTTCTCCCACACGATAAAAGGACAATCCTATAATATGCCCATGCTTCAAAGAATGATGGACCTTCAGTGCACTTTGATCGACTATGAAAGAATAATAAACGAGAAAGGACAAAGGCTTCTATTTTTTGGAATGCAAGCAGGACAGGCGGGAATGATCGATACTCTTTGGGCTTTAGGACAAAGGCTGAATCATGAGAAAATAAAAAATCCCTTCTCTTTGATCAACCTGGCACATGAATATGGGAGCCTGGTTGCTGCTAAAGAAGCAATAAAAAAAGTAGGGTGGCAGATCTACAATGATGGTCTTGACCTTTCTCTTGTTCCCTTGGTATTCGGCTTTACAGGATATGGTAATGTCTCCCAGGGAGCCCAGGAGATATTAAATCTCTTGCCTTATGAAGAGGTTGAACCTGAGAAAATCAACTCCTTTTTTGAGAAAAAAAATTATTCAGCCAGCAGTGTTTATAAGGTTGTCTTTAAAGAAGAACACCTGGTAAAGCCCATCAAAGCGAGTCAAAATTTTGACCTCCAAGACTACTATGATAATCCTCAAAAGTATAAATCAATTTTTGATTCTTATCTTTCTTTTCTCGCAGTCCTGGTCAATTGTATTTTCTGGACACCCAAGTATCCAAGATTTGCATCGAAAAAAAGTTTGAGACAACTTTTTATGATGAACGATAAACCCCGTCTGCGAATAATCGGAGATATTTCTTGCGACATTGAAGGCTCCATGGAATGTACAGTCAAGGCAACTACTTCTGGCAATCCTGTTTTTGTCTACGATCCCCTGGAAGAGAAGGCAAGAGATGGAGTAGAGGGGAGGGGAATTGTTGTTATGGCTACAGATAATTTGCCGGCTGAGATATCTCTTGAATCTTCGATATTCTTCAGCAATGCACTCAGGCCTCTGGTTCCGGCTATTGCTAAAGCAGACTTTTCTGGAAATTTTGCAGATTGCAATCTTCCAGATGCAGTTAAAAAAGCGGTTATTCTATATAAAGGGAAGTTTACCCCTGATTATGAATACATAAAAAATTTTATTAATCAATTTTAAGGAGAGACATAATGAAAAAAGTATTAATTCTTGGAGCAGGCCTCGTGGCCAAGCCACTGGTCAGGTACTTACTTGACCAGCCAGATTTTGAGGTTGAAGTAGCCAGCCGGACTGTGAGCAAAGCTGTGAAACTCATTGATAACCATCCCCGGGGCAAAGCTAGCGAGCTAAACCTCAAGAATGAAGAAGGTTTAAAAGATAAGATCTCTAAAGCAGACCTTATTATCAGCATGGTTCCTTATACTTTCCATCCTATAGTTGCTAAATACTGTATTGATTATAAAAAGGACATGGTTACAACTTCTTATGTAAGCGAAGTGATGAAGAATCTCGACGCAGAGGCAAAGAAAGCAGGGATTTTGATCCTAAATGAAGTCGGATTGGATCCGGGAATAGACCACATGGAAGCAATGAGAATTATCCATGAAGTCGAAGAGAAAGGAGGAGAAATCTTGAGTTTCACTTCTTACTGTGGCGGTCTTCCAGCTCCTGAAGCAAACACCAATCCTTTCGGGTATAAATTCTCCTGGAGTCCGACAGGAGTTCTTCTTGCCGGAAAAAATTCAGCCCAATATCTAAAAGACGGTCAAGAAATATCCATTCTTCCCAAGGACCTTTTTGATAATTATCTGGTGATTAACATAGAAGGCTTGGGTGAGTTTGAAGGATATCCTAACCGAGATTCACTTCCTTATATCGAGCTCTATGGCATCAAATCAACAAAGACCATGTTTAGAGGTACACTCAGGAACAAAGGATGGTGTTCGACCCTTAAAAAAATCGCAGACCTGGGGCTTCTTGAAGAAGAGGAAAAAGATTGGACTGGATTAACCTACAAAGATTTTCTTAAAAAATTGATGAATAGCCCTGCTGAAGAAGACGTCAAGAAATCGCTGAGTGCTCATTTAAATATCGAGGAAAACTCGGATATAATTCAGAGGTATGAATGGCTCGGCCTCTTAAGTGACGAGCCCCTTCCTTTAGAGAAAGGTTCGCCTTTAAATATTCTTGGTGCAATAATGCTGGAAAAGCTTCAATACGCGGAAGGGGAGAGAGATATGATTATGCTCCAGCATCAGTTTATAGCCTCTTATCCTGGAGATAAAAAGGAGAAAATCACTTCAACCTTGATCGATTTTGGTATCCCCCATGGTGATAGTTCAATGGGCCGGACAGTAGGTTTACCTGCAGCTATCAGCACCAAGCTCATCCTTGAAGGTAAGATAGATATGACCGGAGTCCATATTCCTGTAACACCTGAAATTTATAATCCCATTCTTCAAGAATTAAAAGAACTGAACATCGTCTTTAAAGAAAAGAAAGAGGAAATGTAATCATATTCAATTGCTCTAGTAATTAAGGTTTTGGGAAATAGCCTGGCTCCCTTCAGATTTTTAACGCCATTCTCCATTCGCTCTTTTCGGTGGCTGCGTAACTCACCGGGGTCAGGCCTTGCCATTGGGAGAAGATATTTTCTCGCACTCTGTCCTTATGGCATTCCAAATTAGAATAAATGGGGCCAGGCTCCATTTTCTGCTGTTATGTCTTCAAGTTGAGAATGTCTTCTTTCTTGCAAAATGGAGCCTGGCCCCATTTATTCTCGCTGCAGCTATTTCCCAAAACCTATGCCTAAACAATTCTCTACTATGGATTAGGAAATGCCCCTGCAAGAAATAGAAAATTTGACAAAAACGCAGGTTATGCTTACTTTTTATATTAGGAGGATAAATTGAGACGAAAACCTGCAGTGAGTGGCCATTTTTATCCCGGCAGAGAAAAAGATCTCAGAAAATTGATCGAAAGAATGGTCGAGCCAGAAAAAGAAAAGGAAAAGGCTATCTGTGTCGTCTCCCCGCATGCGGGATTCCAATATTCGGGACCAGTTGCTGGAGCTGTTTTCTCTTCTGTCAAGATTCCAGCTATATTAGTCATCCTTGGACCACGACATGGGGACATGCAGTCTCGTGTCGCGATAATGAAAGAAGGGGATTGGGAAACTCCTCTGGGTCTGGTCAAGATTGAATCTCGACTGGCAGAGCTTCTCCTGAATCAATCTCCGCTCATCACTGAAGATGAAATTGCCCATAAGCACGAACATTCACTTGAAGTTCAGCTACCTTTTATTCAGTACTTTAGGAAAGGAGTTTCAATCGTTCCAGTTTGTATTTCTCCCAATGTAACTTTCGAGGAGCTGGAAGAGCTGGGGAAGGCCATCTCCTTGAGCATTAAAGAGTTCAAGGAAGAGGTAATGATTGTAGCCAGCACGGATATGAGCCATTATGTGGAGCATGAAGTTGCGAAGAAAAAAGATTTTTTAGCCATTGAAAAGATGCTAAATCTAGATGCTAAAGGACTTTATGACACCGTGAAGCATGAAGATATCAGCATGTGTGGCTTTCAACCCACCACCTCGGCTATTGTTGCCTCAAAGGAACTGGGGGCAAAGAAAGCAACTCTTGTAAAATACCAGACTTCTGGAGATACATCAGGAAATTATCATGAAGTTGTCGGCTATGCCGGGATAAAGATAAACTGAAGCATCCGCATTTCTTCCAGTGTCATCGCGAGGAGCGAAGAAGATTCTTCCGCTTTGCCCGGAACAGGCTGTGCGATCTCGTCTTTATGGGAAGAGAGTGCCATGCCCTTTTAGGGCTCGCAATGACATCGTAAAAATATATATTGCGTTCACCTTAATAGATATAAAAAAATTTATAAAAGCATAAACCTTTCTTGACAGTCAATAGCAGATTGTATGTAATTTGACAATATTTAAGATTTAATGCTATAAAATTTTTGGAGTAGATCAGTGCAAACTGGTATTTTGAGAGAGAAAGACAGACAAATTCTCAACCTAATTGTTGAGAGCTATCTAAAAAAAGCCAAACCCATAAGCTCTGGATATGTTGCTCAAAGGAGCCTTCTGTCTGTTTCCTCTGCTACTGTAAGAAACATAATGTCAAAACTAGAAGAATACGGTTTTCTCTCTCAACCTCACACATCTGCAGGGCGTGTCCCAACGGACAAAGGCCTGAGGCACTATGTAAACAATCTGTTCGACAAAGCCATTATTCCTGAACAAAAAATCGAGCTTCTGTCCGAAAATCTTATTCTTCATAAGGGTGATTTCCACTCTTTCCTCCACCAGGTATCCAAGATTTTAGCTGACTATTCTGATAACTTAGGGTTTGTCCTTTCTCCGAGGATTTCAAAAATAAATTTTCAACATGTTCGTTTTATCAAGGTATCCGAATTCAAAATTATGAGCATCTTGATCACTCCTTCAAACTTCGTCTTAACTAAGATTGTTCAGACAAAGACCTATTTTACTCAGGCTGAGCTTGACAAAGCCTCTCAATATATCAATCAGAGCTTCAGAAGTAAGAACTTACATTTCATCCGGGATTATCTCCTCCACGAACTTCCCAAATATAAGATAAAATATGAAAGTATAATTGATAAATTGATTACACTGTTGAAAGCTTATATTTCTTATGAGGAGCGAGAAAACGAAATTTTTTTCCAGGGGACGCCAAAGCTTTTGGAAAAACATGATCTTTTTAATATGGAAAAGTTAAAGTCTCTTTTTCAGAATTTCGAAGAAAAAGCAAAACTTGCCAAACTCCTTTCTGACTTCATCAGTCTTGACAGAGTAAAAGTAATGATTGGTTCTGAATTGGACATTCCCGATATATCAGATTGCTCTCTTTTCCTCTCTCACTATGGAGACCATAGCCAGATCCTGGGCTCCTTAGGCATAATAGGACCGAAAAGAATTCAATATAAAAAAATCATACCCCTAGTGGATTGTATTGCGAAAAGCCTAAGCCAAACGATCAGTTTCAACCAGTAAGGAGGAAATATGGTAAAAAGGACTGAATTAAAGCCTGATGAGATGAAAGAAAAAGAGCATAAACCAAGACCAAATAAAGCCAATATTTTAAAAGATAAACTGAATAAGCAAGAATCAGAAATCAAGCTTCTTAAAATAGAAAATGAAAAGCTAAAAGAAGAATATTTGAGAAAAATAGCTGAAATGGAAAATTTAAGAAAGAGGTTAGAACGAGAAAAAGGTGAGTTCTATCAATATGCCCTTTCTGAATTATTAAAAGAGCTTTTTGATGTTCTGGACAATTTTGAAAGAGCTTTAGAAACTCAAACTAAAGGAAACGGCAAGAGCTTCCGAGAGGGCATTGAAATGATATACAAACAGTATCAAGACTTGCTGATGAAACAAGGTGTTAAGCCCATAGAAATCAAGGGAAAAAAATTTGATCCTCATCTTCACCAAGCTCTTATGACTGAAGAATCCGAAGACGTTGAAGAGCCTGAAGTTGCTGAAGAATTGCAGAAGGGCTACACTCTTCATAACAGGCTGCTTCGTCCAGCCATTGTAAAAGTCATAGTCCCCAAAAAAAACTAATAAATATGAGCCTCAGTATAAGGAACGAGTTGGTAACTAACCTGGATTATTCACGGATTGAGTTTGCCGCAGATGCGAGGCATAGGGTATGCGGCTGTGGTTCTTCACTGCAAATGCCCTGTAACGAAGCAGATGCGGTGAAATCGGCCCGCCCGAAGGGTAAATTATGCCGACATATAATAAAAATAAACGCATTTGAGACCGATTGAATGTTCTGTTAGAGGTGAAATCAGCGTAACAAGCAGATATCAATGAAAATAAATATTGGTGTCGGCATAATTTATGAATAAATCCGGCGAAACATACTTGCCAAGTTAACTTAGAAAATGACAAAAAAAGATTTTTATGAAAGCCTAGGCTTAGCGCAGAATTCAACTCAGGAGGAGATAAAAAAAGCCTACCGTCAAATGGCTCTTAAATACCATCCTGACAGGAATCCTGACGATAAA
>DRHQ01000078.1 GCA_011049545.1 Candidatus Aminicenantota bacterium
TAAACAAAAAAAGCAAGTCTCTTTCTCAACCCTCTGAAAGCAGCAAAATCAAGCCTGCTGTATTCAGAGTTATGAAACAGCAAAACTTGCTTGTGTTCGAATTTGCGATTCCTCTGAAAAGGATGATGGAACAAACCTCAGGAGCAGAAATAGAACCTGGAAAAAGAGTAAAAGTTGGTTTTGAATGGGGCGGTATGACAGAAGAAATGAAAGCGGAAGTGAAGAGAAGGAGTGCAGCCTTAGAGCGCACGAGGAGTTCCAGTGATGATCCCATGGATAATAGAGCTGGTGCTGGTGCTGGGAGCTCAGTGCCGATGGGATTACTTTCAGGTCCTAAAAAATATTCATTCTGGGTAGATGTCCAATTAGCCAAGAAATCAGTAAATGACTAAATTTTATTAGAATGGGTTTTCAAGAGAAGCTCCCTAAAATAAATGCTTGTGCCCAATGTTTAGATGCGACCCCTTAATGAAGGCTCTCAAACGTATCCAATCGTTTCTTTATGTCTTCTGCAAGTTGTTTAAGATTCAAGGAAAGAGCAAGATTATAGGCTTTTCTTGCGATTTCGGCTGCGTCCTTAAATTTGCCCAGAGTTGCATAGGCAGAGGCGAGAATATCCAGACACTCGGGATTTTTCTCTTCTGTGATATCGCAAGCATGCCGGGCTAATATCAGAGCTTGTTTTCTATCCAGCAGTTTTGGGTCAGGAACTGAAATGAGCAGCTTGGCCAGGAGATTTAACATGGCCAAATTGTCTGGTGACAGCTTAAGCCCTTCCTGCAGAATTTGTTTCGCTTCTGCGTAACGATATTTGCGGAGGAGATAGATGGAAAGGGTATACCGATTTTGCATATCACCTGGATTTTTCCTCAGGACCTCGTAAGAGAGAACGATTGCTTCTTCTAGCTCTCCTTTTTGGGCTAAAACATTTGCCAGGTTTGCCTTTGCCTTCCAGTATTCAGGTTGAATCCTCAGAGCTTCCTCGAATTGGACTTTAGCTTCTTCGATCCTCCCTTTTTCGAGAAGTGCAGCACCTAAATTGTTTCGAATTTCTGCATTCTTTGGATCAATTTTTAAGGCTTCACGCAGGTAGCGAATAGCTTCATCGATTCTCTTCTGCAGGATAAGTACTGTGGCTAAATTATTGCGAGCGCTGGAATTCAAGGAGTCAATTTTTATAGCCTGCCGAAAGTGTTCCATTGCTTCAAGAGCTTTACCCCCCTCGCTCAATATATTGCCGAGCATCATATGAGCAAGGAAGGAATTTGGCTTAAGTTTTAAGACTTTCTTATAATGCAGGACTGCTTGATCTCGTTTTCCTCCTTTCAGCAGAATGTCTGCTAGCTCCAGGTGGCTTTCAGAGAATTGGGGATCAGCCTTAACTGCTTTCTGGAGCATGTTTATAACTTCCTCTCTTTCTTCGGGTTTATCTCCCCGGATATTTAGCAAACTTCTCAAGCCCCTTGCCAGCCAGAGGAGTCTTTTTGAATCTCCAGGGTAAAATTTTGATACTCCCTTTAGATACTCCATGCTTAGTTCTATGTTCTCTTTTTCTTTAAGGGCTTTTTTATCTTGAGGAAGGAGAGAAAAAGCTTCTTTAAACCTGAGCTGGAGGAACAATATTTTCCTTTGGAAGAGAAGGTCTAGCTGTTTTTTAAGTTTATCTCTTTCATCTTTATTGCCGGTATTCTTCAAGTAAGGCCAGATGCTTTCAGCTATTGGTATGAAACTATGAAGAGAATGCTTTTCTCCTCTTGAATACTTGGTGTTGTAGTAACTCCAGGGCAAGTTATCGGTATTTATGGGGACACTTTCTGTCCATTCTCTAATTTTCTTTTCTCCGCTGAGAAAATTTTCAAGAATCCCCGGAGCATGGTTGAGGTTCCAAAACTCAAGATCTTTTTGCACAGAAGGGTAGAGTAACTTCTGCTTAAAAGATTGGAAATCAAGGCTGAAGGGTTCCGGAGTTCCGACAACAAGGCTGAATTTCATATAACGGCCCATCTCGTCAAAGGCGTGAGTAAGCCAAAGTGTTGTATGAGGGAAAACAGATTGAAAAGTTTTAAGAATGATTTGGTATTCCTGGGTTGTTAATAAATGGAAGGGCAGCCATTGGACAAACATTCCATCCTCAGTTAAGGCATCCTTGACTGTTTTGTAAAACTCTTGAGTATAGAGCACCCAGCTATCTGCAGATTTGGGATGGGTTGAATCACTGATGATCAAAGGATACTTTTTTGCAGCCATGAAAAGGTAGTTTCTCCCATCCTCAATAATAATTCTGACTTTATCACTATTAAGGAGGTTATTGTTTTCCCGGGAAAGAAGGTGTGCTGCTTTAACAACACTTGCCTCTATGTCAACAACTTCTAGGGATTTAACTTCAGGGTGCTGGATGGTCGTTCCGGCTGCGATTCCTCCTCCAAAGCAGATCATCAAGGTTTCAGAAGGCTCAGGATGAAGCAGAACTCCAAGAATGCCCATCAATTTAAAACAGTATTGGGCAGCATAGCTCGTGGGAACTTCTTCCACACTATTGATGTAGAGATCCTTCAATTTGCTTACTTTATCCTGGACAAGGATGGCGGTGCCTGTCTTTCCTTCTTGGTAGAAGATGATGTCGTTGTGCTTTCCAAGATCAAGAGTGCTTAGAAAAAGTTCTTTGGATAAATCCTTAGGAATCAGAAGAGAAAAAAGGAAAAAGAGAATAAGAAAAGAGGCAAAGGCTTGAACTGAGCGAATTATTTTGTGTCCCTTTTGAAGAATAAATATCAACCCAAGACCAGCCGTAGAAATGAATAGAGCTGTAAGAAGAATACCTAACCTGATTCCCAAAAGGGGAATGAGGACAAAGACGGGCAAAAAAGAGCCAGCGATGCTTCCTGCGGCGTTTACAGCGTACAGCTTGCCTATACTTTCTCCAACTTTCTTTATGTTCTGGGTGAATATTTTACAGAGTGCGGGGAAGGTTATTCCCATGAAGACTGCAGGCACAAAAATGGTTACGGCTGCTATGTTTATGGACTGAACCTTTTCCCAGATAAAGCTCGAAGGAGTGATGGAAAAAAAAGGGAGGAAACGAAGCCCATAGGATATGGCCAATTTTGAGGCTACATGTAGCATAATCAGAATTAGAGGACCTATTAAAATGAGTATGAAAGCCAGGATTAAAACCTGATTCTTGCGTGATGCAAAGAGGAGGCGATAAAGCAGGCTTCCTATACCCAAGCAAATGAGAAATACTCCCAGTATGCTCGAGAAACTGTAGGGAGTGCTGGGAATCCGAAAAAACATATATCGTGTCCACAGGACCTCAAGAGATAGGGAAGCAAAACCTGTGATAAGGGCAATGGAGAGAATTACTGGCCTTAGACCCCCAAGGTCAGGCTGCCCAAGGGAGGGTTCTTCCTCTAAATTTTTCTTCTTTGGTGGCTCTTTTTCTTTTAGCTGGACTTTTTCTCCCTTTTTTTCTCGCAAAAACCAAATGAAAAACATTGCCCCTGCTATAAACAAATTAAGGGCTATGGCCACAGAATTCGTCCCAGATAAACCAAAAGTTTCAATTAAGAAAAACCCAGCACCAAAAACTCCCGCCGCCGCACCAAGCGTGCTCAGTCCGTAAAGCAAACTTAACCTGTGACTCACAAATTTGAGCTCATCAATACAGTACCGGCTTAATACAGGAAGCGTTCCGCCCATTAGAAAGGAGGGGAGAAAAAGAATCATAAAGGAAAAGGTAAATCGGATGATGCTTATAAGCAGAATAGACTCAGCTAAGGAGGAGAAAAAAATGGGCATTATTTTTTTTAAGAGGCTGAGGATTAGAGGGACGATAAAGGCACTGAGGGCGACACCTGCTTCAATAATAGAATAGAGTAAGAGACGATTGCGGTGCCGGTCTGCATAGCGGCCGAAAAACCAGCTTCCAAGGCCGAGACCGGCCATAAAGGCGACAAGAACAACGGTTATGGCGTAGGAGCTGTTGCCAAAAACCGGGATAAATTGCCTCGTCCAAAGGATTTGATAAATGAGGGAAGCTGCTCCTGAGAAGAAAAAGAAAAGATAAATCAGCAGCCGAATGCTAAGAGAAGAGGAATTTTTATACGGAAATTCTGCCGAGGATCTTTTGCCTCCAATTATCATTATCCATCTAGACTAAAGTTTAATGTCGCTTGATAAAACATCTGTCTCTTGTGAAATCCTATCAGTGACTTGAATAATAATGAAATAACTTCCTGATTTCAGCATATCGAGTTTGAGGGAGATAGTAGTTTCTTTTTTGAAAAAGCTCAATGTTTTCCCTTCATCAAAGACTTTATTCGAATTTTCATCAAAAAGCGTAATCTTCAAATCGGCTATTCCCGTCAACTTTTCTTCTATCCTGGTCATTTTATAATTGATAAGAGAGAATTTTATAGTGTTCTTACCGGCCTTAAAATCGGTTATGCTGATGGGAGGCGCTTCTTTTTCAAAGAAGTGTTTTAGGTGGATGACCTTAATCCCTTTTTTTTTAACTTTAACTTTAACTTCAATATCTCTTTTCTTTCCTGATTGATTTTCATCGGGTGAATAAACTAAAAGATAATAATAGTCTTCTGTCTCCGCAGCTTCTTTCAAAGCTTCGGAAACTTTATTAGAAAAAACCGAAGAACCTCCAGTAGAAAGGCTTATTTTTCTAAAACGATCTTCGTAATCTTGAGCGACCTCTCTCAATTCAAAATCCTGAAAAAAAACAACCCGGAGGGATTTCAAGGCAATTAAGTGAAAAGTGACGTTCGCCTCCATGAAGAGATCACTTAAACCATCAGCTGGAAAGTTCGCAGAAACATCAAAGCTTCTTTGAAGCTCATGCTGCCTAACCTGGATGATACGCGCTTTGACCTGCTGCGTTGGATCAAGTTGAGAATCAACCCAATTATCAATTTCATTATCAAGGCGTCCTGCCTTCTTTAACCTGGGAAACATTTCCCTCTGCAAAAAACAGATAGCCCATTTTTCCCCCTCCATATGTTTAATTCTTTTAATGATATTTCGGTAGAGTTCAAGATCAGGAATGAGATATTGCTTTCTGTAATCAGACCAGATTCTTTTATAATTATCGAAAAATCTAATCATTGCCTGGTCCACAGGAGTGTAGGCACTTATTTCAAGACCTCGAAGCATGCTAAGAAGTTTGTCGGCTTCGCGGCTTATGTCCCTAAATGCTTTGAGAGTGTATTGGTTGGAGATGAGTTTGTATTTTTTCAATGTTTCTTTAAGATTGAGAATAACTTCAGATAATTTTTTTCCCCTTTCGATGTCGAGCATCCTGCCTTCAGTCAGGATGAGAAACCGGTCTCCCTCCTGGAAGATATTCTGGAAAAAGTAATCTATTCCTTCTCCCACAGCTTCATTGTAATCAAAGATATTAAAAATAAGGATGAAGAGCCTCTTCTTTTGATGGGTTTTTCTTTCTTCTTGAGGAATTGATATTTTTCTGGAAATGATCTCAAAGGCTGTGATTTCCTGCTTAACTCCGTTTTCATAGACTTCAAAGTCTTCCTTTTTTAAATTTCTAACCACTTGACCTTTATGAAAAATCCTGACCGGAACTTCTACTGCGGTGACCGTTACTGCTTCCTGGAGCTTTTCCTGTTCCGGAACCGAATTAAGGTTTAAATTCAGAAAGAAAAACAATAGGGCTATAAATAAAAATCGATAGGAATTTCTTTTTTTTCTAATGTGCATCTTTCCCTCCTTATCTATCATTCCTGCCTTTATGCAACATGGATATGGGCCAGTCTTGGTATTACACTTTACTTAGTCGATGCTTTTTTCGATTTCCCCGATCAGCTTCTTTATCTTCTCCTGATCTGGATTCAACCGCAGAGAAGCTTTCAGTACTTCTAAGGATTTAGCCTTTTGGCGAGTTTTGTAATAACAGAAGCCAAGGGAGTTTAAAAGCCTTGTATCACTGTTGTATATTTTATTGCCTTCCAACAAATTGTCTATGGCTTCTGAGTATTTCTCCAAAGCCGTGTATGCTCTTCCCTTTATCAAATAATAATCAAATTTCAGGCTTTCATCGTCCTTAACACTCTCGATTAACTCCAAACCCTTGGCGAACTTTTTCACCTTTATCAAAAAGTTGGCATATTCAACCAACCCATCTCCGTAATCAGGTTTTAGAACAAGAGCCTTATTGTAACTCACATCAGCTTTCTCATATTCCTTCACTCTATCATACTGATAAGCAAGGGAGTAAAAATACAAAAAGCTATTGGCAAGGGGGAAACCTTTGGCTAATATAACAGGGTGAGGGATCGTTTCCACAGGCGAAACAGTGAAATTCGCACTTTTTTCATCCAATATCTCCCCTTCTTCATTTATCAAGGTCAATTTCATTTTATAGTAATCTGGAGACAATTCATTTGCTGAAAAAGAGTGAGTCACGTTCAGAATTCTGTAATATGGATGATTTTTTAATCCAAGAGAAAAAGACTTTTGAAAAGGGTTTTGTTTTCTGAAACCCTCTATTAAAACGTTTACCTTCCCCTCATTCCACAGATTCTCTGTAACGTTGGTGAGATTAATAAAGAAGGCAACATCATCTGTAGAGGAAAAAGTGTTTTTAGGATCAACAAACAATTTCTTCTCAGCAGTTTTAAAAGGAACATGAAAAGGAGTACTATAACTCTGGAATTTGTATCCCAGGACAGGGCCAATAATTTTTGGCGCCTTTGATTCTTCTGAAATTAAAATTTCCTTTTCAAAAACACTAAACTCTTTACCGACGGAATTTTGAAGAAGAATGTTTAATTTGTATTTTCCTGCAATTATCGGAAAAGAATCCTGGATAGAAATGCCGTTTCCTCTAACATTATCAACTTTGTCTGGCGAAAAATAAAAAGGGAAATCCTTGGAATACTGGAAGATAATACTTTCCTCTTTTCTTACACTTACGCTTAATTTAAAATTGCAGTAATACTGATCTCTGGGCTCAAAGTAATCAACGGAAACACTTGTGGGCACAATTGAAAAATGCAAAAAATTTAAACCAAGAATTGGATCTTTATTCAGAGCGATCTGAGTCTCACTTTCCACGTAATTCGTCAAATACTCTGTGCTCACAACTCCTTTATAGTTAAGAAAATGAGTGGCGTAAGAAGGACTTATGTCCTTTTTTGGAGATTCAATAATAGCAGCTAAAATAATGGTGTTCTGGGGAGAAGGTCGATAATTATAAGGATACTGACCAGGTATCATGGATATGGAAACATTTGCCAAAGTTGGAGCAAGTTCTCTGATTTTCTCATACTGCTTTTGAAAGTTTGAATAATCCAGCCCTTCCTTCTCGATTATTAGACTGAGAGGGCCATCAGAAATCTGATCGTATAATTTAAACTCTCCAAATCCCTCTCTTTGAAAAAAAACAATAGCAAAATAGGTTGGAAGGCCCTTTGTTTTATCCCCATAATAGTACCAAACCTGGCAGGGATAGATACCTTGTGTCCCTTCAAACCTCTCCGTGCTGGTCGGGGGACCGAGAATGATATGAATCCTTCCCATATCAGTCATCCATCCCTCTCTTGGAGTACCCCGTCTGAAATATTCATTAGCATAAAAAAAACGTTTGATGTGCTCATCTTTGTATTCGTTTTGAGGAGTGCCGGAGGTCGGATCTCTCTGTTTCCAGAATGTCTCGATAAAAATATCTCTGTCTCTATCAGTCCTGAGCTGCATAAAGACTTCTTTTTCTTGAGAAAGAATGATATAGCGAGTCAGCTTTAGCCACTCTCTGTATCTCTGAGAAAGGTCTTTCTCTTTTATTTTTTGAGCCGAAAACAACAGCGAACTCAACAAGAGGAAAATTATAATGGTTAGAGGTCTTTTTACTCTCATAATTTTATTGTAAAAATTTTCCTTGCCTTGCCTATACCATCTTTGCCGATAAGGAGCACATCGAAATAATACTTTCCAGGTTTTAAATCATAGGGAAAATTAAAGATTATCTCCTCTAACTGAAGGACATCATCTTCTGGCTTGGCAAAGGATCTTAGCCGCGTGAACTCATCTCTCTTTAAACCTCCTTTCTCGTTGATGAAGAACTTAAACTCAAAGTCAGCTTTGAGTAATCCATCCTCCGCTCTGAATGACAAGGAAGAAACAGGAATTGAGATTTCAATCTCTTTCCTTTCTCTGTCGAATCTTATATCAAAATCTAAATATTTTGATCCATATGAAATGAAGGTCTGACCAAATTTTGCTTTTTCAATCGCCCAAAGCAAGTTTCCTATAGATCCCATATGTTTATTAATAACATAGCTACCATCTCCCCTTGTATCTATAAACTCAATGCCGATTCTATAGCGATAATAACCCCACCAGACTAATCCTTTGACAGAAGGATCGTTGATATAAGGTCTCTGGTCGATTTTATCTGGAGGACCAAGATAAATGAATACTCTTCCCCTGTCAGTTTTCCATCCTGGTATACCTTCTCTAAAATAACGATTAGCGTATTCTATTCTTCCAAAAAATTCTTCTTTGAATTCATTCTCTTCTGTTTCAGAATCAGGATCCCTCTTTGCCCAGAAGTCTCTGATAAATTCCTGCCTTGATTCTCGGTCCGGAAGATGGTTGAAAATGTCCTTTTCCTCTTTGATCATTATGAGACGGGCCGTTTCATAAAATTTACGGCTTTCAGGATCAAGGGAAACTTTCCCTGAAATTCCACAGCTCATCGAGATCAAAACGGCAAGAATAACCACAGTTAGGTTTTGATATTTCATGTTTTCTCCCTGCATTTTTGAATCAAGGTATCGAGCTTATCTTTTCCTTCAGAAGAGAGAGAATGATAGTACATTTCCTTATATTTAGAGAAATAAGATAATGCCTGAGTTTTATCCCCTTTTGCTAAATAGACCAAGCCTAAATTATAAAGCGGAAAGGAGAAATCGGGCTTAAGTTCCACGGCTTTTTCCCAGCAATAAATTGCCCCTTCTATATTTCCAGCATTTCTGTAGGCTCCACCTAAGCCATTATAGGGAGAGGGATAATTAGGGTCCAGTTCAATAGCTTTTTTAAAGTTTCGGATAGCCTTTTGGCGAGCTTTAGGTTCTTTTTTTATAAGAAACACGGAAAGATAAAGAGAACCAAGATTATTAAAAGCTATAGGATAATTATGATCCAGGGAAAGAGCTCTCTCGTAAGCTTCCTGCGCTTTTTCGAAATCTCCTTTTTTCCAGTAAGCTACACCCAAATAATTCCAAAGCTCGGGATCATAATCCATTAGAGCCAATCCCTTTTCAAGAATATCGACAGCAGCACCATACTGGCCTACCTCTGTAAGAAATAAACCAAAAGAGACGATGATTTGATAACTTGAAGGATTATTCTCAAATCCTTTTCTCAGGATTTCTGCAGCTTCCCTTAATCTATTCTGTTCTTTGTACAAAGTGGCAAGATAAGTATAAGCCAGATTAAAGTCTTCTCTCTCGGCAACGATTTCTTTTAAAATCTTTATCCCCTCATCAATTTTTCCTTTGTGATAAGAACCCATGGCTTTCATCAATTTATCTTGATAAGGAAGAAGAACTTTTAAATCATCTTCAGGGGTGAAAGTTTCTTTTCTCGTGGTAGAAGTGGTCGAAATATAACCCAGGCTTTGAAGTTTTTCTCGGGCTTCTCTATCAATTTTTTGTTTTGAATCAACCCCGCCGGCACTCGATTGCTCTTCTATTAATTTTGCGAGCCTGTCTCTGTATTTGTCTAATTTTTTTGTTTCAGCCAGATTCTTTGTTTCATCAAAATCCTTTTCTAAATCATAGAATTCAGGAATAGGTGAATCTATAAACTTTTCATCCCCTTGAATAAAACCCTTTAAAGGAGCCCATCCTCTGCTGTAATAAGCATAAAGAGATTCAAAATAAATGGCTCGATTGGCCAGCTTCTTTCCATTAATGGCAGGCAGAAGGGAAACCCCCTGGAGATGAGAAGGCTTTTCCAGGCTCAATATATCACAGGCTGTGGGGAAGATGTCGACGTGAGAAACGTTTTGACCGATACGACCTTGCTTTATCCCCGGAAATGAGATGATCAAAGGCACCCAGATAGTGCTGTTGTAACCAAAATAACCATGAGTTGATTCTTCGTGTTGGCCCAGAGACTCGCCATGATCTCCTGTAAAAACGATCAAAGTATTATCGTTCAAATCATTTTCCTCAAGGTAAGCAAATAACTTTCCCAGAGTAAAATCAACATAGGCAACCTCTCCGTTATAGGGATGATCCTTGTATTGAGTTTTGAACGGCTCCGGAGGTCCATAGCGCTGGTGAGGGTCAAAGCAATGAATCCAGAGAAACCAGGGCGTATTCTGGTCATCAAGCCAATTCAATGCTCTTTCGACAACAACTTCGGCTCTTCTCTCTATATATGAAAATTCCTGTGAGCTCGTGCTGCCATAATTGTCATCATAGACATCAAATCCCTGGGTAAGCCCAAACCTTGAATCCAGAGGAAAGGCACCGACAAAAGCTGCGGTGGAATAGCCATGGCTTTTTAGATGCCCGCCTAAATTCATGAATTCTTCTCTCACAATAAAATTAGAGTTGTCGTGAACACCATGATAAAGCGGTGTTGCCCCTAAAAGGATATTAGCATGGGAAGGTAAAGTCATGGGAGTATGAGCAAAGGCTTTTAAGAATAAAGCCCCTTGTTCAGCCAAGCTATCGATGTTTGGAGTCTGAAGATGTTCGCTGCTGTAACAGCTCAGCCTATCCGGCCTCAAGGTATCTATGGTGATAAGTAGAAAATTGAGCCGGTCTTTCTTTGAATCTACCCTGGAAAACAAAGGAGAACCAAGTAAGAAGATACTAAGAAAAAGACAGAGAAATTCAGATAAATAAAGCCTTCGATTGGCTCCCATCTCAATTTTCATTTACTGTCCTTGATTTTCTTTTTTAAGAATTCAACAAATCCCCTCACCTGAGATGCCTTCTCTGAATTAGGGTCATGTTCTAGATAATCTTCAAAGACATCGATGGCCTCCTGGTTGTTTCCCAGAGTCAAATGGGCAAGGCCCAGCTGGTAAAGTCCATCAAGAAAATCATCCTGGATTTCCACTGCTCTTTTATAGTATTTTAAGGCCTCTTCAAATTTTGAGATATTGTAAAAATTCGTCCCGATGTTATAGAGGACTATCGGGTCATCAATTTTTTCAAACTCGATTTTGCCGTACCACTCCAGAGCATCATCATCCTGGCCACGGTTGGCATAAGTATTTCCGATGAGAAGCATGGCTTCATTATTACTGGAATCCTTTTCTAATACCTTTCGATAATACTCTTCTGCCAGATCATACTTTTCCATCTGAAAATAACAGTTCCCGATATTTTTATGAATGATGTAAGCGTCGGGAAATTCTTCAATGATACTTTTGTAACTCTCGAAAGCTTCCTCGTACTTTTCTTCATTAAAAAGCTCATTTCCTCTCCTCAAATTTTCCTTGAGCTCTTCGGTGATTACCGACCCCTTGATTTTCTCCATCTTAACTTCAATATCATGGTTTTTGCTCCATTCCTTGATTTCAGCACTCATCTTTTTTGGCTTATAGCCAATCTTCTCGAAGTCAATATTCCACGTCCCCCCTCTAATCCAATAAGCCTTCCACCTTCCATCAGCATCTGTAACAGTTTCAAACCCAGATTGAGCCTTTAAAGAGTAAAGCTTAACCTTGACCTCCTCCAGGGGATTACCCTCCTCGTCAAATACATACCCTTTGACTTTTCCTTTTCCTTTGTAGGCTTGAGATAAAACAATGGTACTGGCTAATAAAATCAACGTCACCATAAAGCTTGCCTTTCTCATCCAAAACCTCCAATAACATTCTATCATTTGAGAAGACAAAAAAAAAGCCCCTCCCTTCTTGGCGAAGGGAGGGGCTTTGAGTTCGAACTAGAGAAACAGCTTAGAAGTTGAATATTATGCCAAATCTGATAACGCGAGGATTAAGGATTCTCAAAGGATTACCATACGCATCTGCGGTGAGACGGGTTTCTTCCTTTAAAACATGAGCGGAGTTGGTGATGTTGAAAGCATCTACAGCAAAGATAACAGTGGAGGTTTCAGTAACATTCCAGACTTTCTCCAACCTTAAGTCGAGCTCCCAGAAGGCAGGAAGTCGGAGGTCACCGAATGATCCGGGTCCATAGATTGATCTAGCACCTATTCCTGGCAGCGAAACTAACTCGTCGGCACGAATGATGTATCCTTCTCGAGCGCGGAAGACTCCAGCAATATTAAATCCAATAGGCATCTGGTAGAGGCCGGAGAATTTAAACATCCATCTGGAGTTGACAAAAATACCTCTGACTCCTGAACCACCGCTCTCGGGAGCAACCTTTCCTCCGTCATAATATGCCCCATTGTTTAGTCCGCCGGCGACGCTACTGGAATCTATAGCAAGATATTCGCCCTTGTGGACTTGTTTCCAATCAGAATATGTGAATGAGGCATCGAGCATCCATCTGTTCGAAAGTCTCTTTTTAAGCACGATCTGACCTGCGAGGTACTGGTCATAACGCTGGTCATAATTCGTCCGGTATCTGTACGGAGGGCGCGAGGTACGGCCGTAGTAGGTAGCACCTGATTCAGCACCTGTTCCGGCTGCATAATAGTTGGACGCGGAGTCTACAGTGCCGTCAGCAAACATTCCTTTTGTCCAGGTTCTTGAATGCTGCTTCTTATAGAAAAACTCTAATCTAGCCGCAAAATCAGGCATGAGTTCTCTCTCGTAAGAGATAGTCAGCTCATCGAGAAGTGGAGAGTTATAATTGGGATCAATTTGGTCAGTAGGTACAGTACTTGTTGGGTCAGCAATATTGACGCCACCAGACCAGAGCCAGTAATCAGAATCGTTGGGGTCCATCAGAGTATCTGTAGCCCAATCATATCCCCAGAGCTCGCCTGCGGTCACCCGGCCGTCAGTGTTGGCATCCTGCCAATACAGATCAATCTCCCTCCAACCCAACGGGTTGACGAAGTAGGCAAGGCCAAATCCACCTTGAGAACCATACCGGGCAGCGGATACTTTAATGACGTTCTTCCCGTCGCCAGTAACATCATAGATCAGACTCATTCTCGGGGAGATCCTACTCCAGGTGACACCAGGATCAATCTCGTCAACGCTGAGAGCCGGCATGTACGAAGGCAACCAGGGCGAAGCAGGAATAGCTGCATCTTTTACCTTGGACTCCTCCCGGTCATACCTTATTCCGAAGTTTACAGCAAGTTTACCGAAGGTCATCGTATCCTGGACGTATACTCCAAATTTTCGCATCCAGACATTGATTTCGTAGTCGCTGACAGCCCAGACGACCCAATCTTCCCCATTGGGCATATTGGCATTAGGTCCATAATACACAGTAACGAGGTTTCCTTCATAGTAATCAAATGTCGTGGTTTTAGCAGTTAGATAGTCTACTCCGAATTTGATCTCATGATCTCCTCCCAGGATACCTTCAGCAAAATAGTTTCCGGTAAGGTTGAGGTTGAAACTGTCTCTGTCAGCTCCGTAATCATCGATGTTCCCGCTGACAAAGAAAGTTGGGTAATACTCCCTAACCATATAATTCCCAGAGCCGTCAGCAGTATGTTTGCCCTGGACAGGCTCCAAATTAAATCCGCCATCCATAAAGATGCCCTTGAGGTTGAGGTAGAGGTTCCCCATTGTCTGCTCGACTTCACCCTTCCAGATGTAACCAGGACCTTTCTGATTCCAGAGTGTCTCAGGACCTTGAACCGTATAACCCCAGGCTGATCTACCCCATTTATTCTTGTTGTCGTACTCAAGGAAGGCTTCTACTCTTGTAGTGGGAGTGAGCTGTGCGTTGAGTTTAGCATACCCAGAAGTCAACCAGGTCTTATCTGATCCCCCAGCCAGAGTTCTGGCATCAATATCCTGAACTGCCCATGAACCATAGAACCAGAGTCTATCTTTGAGGAGAGGTCCACCAAAGTTTACACCGTAGAGATAGACCCTGTTAATACCTGCTGAAGTATAGCCAATATCTTCTAGCTCACTTGTAAGATTCTCTGCCTGCCAGGTGCTTTTTTCTACGTCCATGTAAAAAGTTCCAGAATAGCTATTTCCACCGCGCTTGCTGATGATATTGAGCTGAACGCCTCCAGTCTGCGACCTGACGTCGTTATTTCCGTAGTTGATCTGCAACTCTTCGTAACTGGCAATGTTAACATAGGCAGGAGCTGCTCCTAAAGCAGACATGTCAGTGATGCTGGCTCCGTCAATACTCCAGGTCGTATCTCCTTCTAGTCCTCCATGACCGTAATAAGAAGATTGCTGTCCGGCTTCATTTCCGCCGACATCTTCTCTGTCGATCAGCATCCCAGGGACAAGAGACATGATAACCCAGGGATTCCTGCTCGTGGGCAGGCTCATGATCATCTCGCTTGTGATATTCACGCCTACCTGAGTTCTTTTGGTGTCGATGACAGGACTCTCTCCAATAACTGTGATCTCTTCTTCAAGGGTAGCCTGAGAGAGAGTTAATGATAGAGAAAGGTCTCTTCCAAAAGAAATATCAAGCTTCTCGCGAATAAGCGTGTTGAACCCGGGAAGCTCTAATCTCAGAGCGTAATCCCTTGCAACTGGTAAACCCATAAACCTGAAGTTCCCTCTCTCCGAAGTGATGACTGTCTGCGCAAGAATCTTTGTGCTGCTCAGGGTAACTGTTACACCAGGAAGAGGAGTACCATCTTCATCAGAAACAGTTCCTTTTAGGTTTCCCGCTTCTTGAGCATAGGTAAATGCCCCTATTAAGCAAATCAAACACAACATGCTTAAAACTTTTTTCAAAATTTCCTCCTTTTTCTCCCTTTTCCAGGGAAAAAAGTTTCCATAACCCTGGAATGAAAATCTTCACTCCAACAATGCCCTTTATTTTTTTTCTTAATATGTACCTGTTTACCACCTCCTTAATATAGACTTTATATTTCATTATGTATTTTATATGCAATTTCTATACCAAATTCTTCGTTTGTGCTATCTGTAACTATATCAATAAGTTACCTCTTTTTCTTGAATATCCCTTCTCTTATTTATCCAAAATATTGAATTTCTATCCAAAAAATTGGAATATTTACAAAAAAATTGAACCCCTATCCATAAAAATAACGGGGACAAAAGAATAGAGATAGTCCAAAAAAGAATCAAATCTAGTCATTTTTATCTCTGAAAATATCCGTAGAAAAAAAATACAGGTTCTGCTATATTAATTATTCGCCATAGAGGAAAATACTTCCTCAATAAGAGAAATTTAAGAAACACCTGAATCTGAGAAGGATAAGCAATTTAAACCGATAAGCTAAAAGTTAGGAGGAAATATGAAAATCAGAAACTTTGTAATTCCAGTGCTCCTCCTGGGATTTATCGTGAGCCTGTTCTTAGCAACAAATCTCGCCGCTCTGAATAAGACACAGGAACCTCAAGAACAGCCTGTCCGCATCCCCCCGGAAGTTAAATCCGTTTTTGAAGAGGGCATTATAACCCGTGAGGCACGTCTGGACATTCCTTTCACTATCACCAACCATTTCTATCTTCCCGCCAAGGAAAATATGCACAGCATCTTTCTCTTTAAAGTGAAAAATGCAGACCTTGGTTTCTCTCCGATCGCTCCGGCTCCTGCACCCCCAGAGGAGAAAGAAGAGAAGGAAGCCCCGCCTGAAGCAGAGGTTGTCCCTACAAAACTTCAGTGCAATTCCCATATTTTTCTTCAGGTCAACAGGTTGGAAAAAAATACACCTGGAGAATTGGTCAGTGAAATCTATATACCAGTAAATTTCCAGGCAGAGAGTAGCTCCTTTGAACCTGATAAAGAGGAACTTTACACAACAGCTTATCCTTTTCCTCCAGGTAATTATATTTTGTCTATGGCCATAGCTTCTCAAAATTTAGAAAAAATCGGCACTCAGTACTTCGAGTTTTCGCTTCCTGATCCATTATCTTCCCTTGATGGTCTTGACACCACTCCTATCTTTTTTGTCAAAAATATAAAAAGAATGTCTTCTCCTGAGACTCGGGCTGAAGTTCATAAAGACTTCTTTGCCTATTCTGTTCTCCAGATCGAAGCTAATATTGAGAGGATTTTTTCTCCAACTGATAATTTTGAAGTTTTCTTTTATATCTTGGGAACTCAATCCTCAGAGACGGGAAAATATGATATTGAGGTAGACTTTGAAGTCTTTAAAGGAGAGGAGCTAGTAATCCACTTTAAACCTGGAAAATACGAGATCCCCCTTGTCCCTCAACCTCTACACTTGAAACAAACTCTGGTTATAACATCCGAAGAAGGAGAACGGACGGAGACCCGAAACTTGGAGCCCGGGAAGTATACTCTTTCTTTAAAAATCTCAGATAAGATATCGGGAAAATCCGAAACGAAAACTATCGATTTCGAAGTAAAATAACTAACCTGGATTATTCGCGACTTTTCTCCAAAACCTTTTGGTTGTATTCCTCAGTCTTGTCCTATTTTTTCTGTTTAAAATAACAATTTCCGATGCACTCTTTAATCCTGTGAACATCGGCAAACTGTTCTAGAATCTTCTCGTAGGCTTCGACAGTTTCCTTGTATTTCCCTTCCTCAAAACGGAATTTTTTTAAATTATTCTTTTTCTTGAAATGTCATTCTTTATTCCTTAAACTTAATCTAACTACGATGAAGTACATAGCTGACCTTCATATCCATTCCAAATTCTCAAGAGCTACTTCCCGGAAGATGGTTCTGGATACCCTTGCATAAATGAGTGCAACTTACAAAAATGAAAATTGATTTTGGAAAAAACGAATTCAGCGAACACATCCGCCTGACGCTTTTAGCGGTGCTTGTCGGTCTTATCGCCGGTCTTGCTTCGGTCATCTTTAAAAAAATGATTCTCCTCTTCCAGAGCCAGTTCTGGCGGGCAGAAAGCTTCATATCTTCTGTCTCTTCTCAGCCATGGTACCTGACAATCCTCATCCCGGCGCTGGGAGGATTGATCATTGGCCCTATTATTTACTACGGGGCAAGAGAAGCCAAAGGTCATGGCGTGCCTGAAATAATGGACTCCCTGATCTTTCGGGGGGGACGTATCCGAGCTAAAGTGGTCGCCATAAAAGCTCTGGCATCTTCCATCTGTATTGGCTCTGGAGGTTCTGTAGGGCGGGAAGGCCCGATCGTTCAGATAAGCTCAAGCGTGGCATCGTCAATTGGCCAATTGTTCCGGATAAAAGAAAGAGGGATGAGGACTTTGGTTGCTGCTGGAGCAGCCGCCGGCATAGGAGGAACCTTTAATGCGCCAATTGCAGGAGCTCTTTTCGCAGTAGAAGTCCTTCTGGGAGAATTCGGCGTCTTCTCTTTTAGCCCGATCATTATCGCTTCTGTCATTTCTACGCTGACCTCAAGACTCATCATTGGCGATTTTTCAGCTTTTACTGTCCCTAAATATACGCTCATCAGTGTTTGGGAGATCGGTCCCTATATACTGCTGGGAATAGTGAGCGGATTAATCGCCATTATTTTTATAAAAACTCTCTATTTTTTCGAGGATAAATTAGACAGAATCCATCTCCACCCTCTCCTAAAACCGGCTCTTGGAGGTCTTTTAGTAGGCACAATCGGTTTGGGTTTACCTCATATATTGGGAGTCGGATACGGCTCAATCGATGCTTGTCTGCAGAATCAGTTGGGTTTCTGGCTTGCTTTTCTTCTAATCTTTGCGAAAATTCTGAGCACCTCCTTAACCCTGGGCTCTGGCGGTTCTGGTGGGATCTTTGCACCTTCCCTTTTTCTGGGAGCAATGACAGGAAATTTTATGGGATCAATCTTTCACAATTATTTCCCTTCTTCCATTTCTTCCCCTGGCGCTTTTTCTCTTGTGGGAATGGGAGCAGTAGTGGCAGCAGCGACACATGCTCCTATGACTGCTATAATCATAATCTTTGAATTAACCAATGACTATAAAATCATCCTCCCCCTGATGCTCTCCTCTATCATCGCCTCCTTCCTGACTGTAGGCATCCATAAAGAATCAATCTACACCATGAAGCTCAAACGCAGAGGCATCCTCTTTAAAGAAGGGAAAGAAGTGAATATCTTAAGGTCTCTTCTTGCGAAAGACTTTATCAGTCAAGACTATCATGTATTCATGAATACAGACCACGTCGAGAAAATTATTGACCAGGCTATTGGCGGCAAATACCATGCCTTCCAGATTGTAGACTCTGATAAAAATTACGTGGGTTGCTTCGCCCTGAATCAACTGAAAAAACTCGTTCCAAAGAAAGATGAGCTTGGACCTTTCATCATTGGCCAAGACTTGGCTGTTCCCGGTATTCAGCTTAACTTTGAAGACAATCTTGAGCAAGCCATGGAAATCTTCGGCCAGGAAGATGTGGCTGAAATCGCTGTGTTGAAAGATAAACAACTTATCGGAGTGGTGAAAAGAAAGGATGTCATCGAAGCTTATAACCATGAGATTGCCAAAAGAGAGGCTGCCTCTGGACTGGTCCAGAAGCTAAAGTTTACCCATGAGACCAAAACGATCGATATAGGAAAAGGATACAGAATAATGGAGATAGATGCTCCTCATTCCTTCTGGGATAAAAGCTTGAAAGAACTCAACCTGAAGGCTCTCTACCGAACCGATGTCCTGCTTATCAAAAAGAAGTTCCCAATTCAGACGATTACTCTTCCCTCTGCGGATGAAATCATAAGGAAAAAAGATGTTCTGGTTCTCGCTGGCCTTGCAGAAAATATCAAAAAAATCACAAACATCAAATCATAACTTCAAGGATTTGATTTATTTATAGGAGGAAAAGAGCCCAATTTGACATCTGGTTTTCTTGACAACCCCCCCATTAAGCCTTATATTACACGATAAGCGAGGAATGAACGATGGAAATTGAAATGAAAATAAAAGGGCTCGTTGTTGATCCCATATCTAAAATGCATATTGTTGTGCTTGAAGACCTCAATAGCGAACGTATGCTTCCGATCTGGATCGGAGTATTTGAAGCTAACGCTATTGCCCTAAAAATAGAAAACATATCCACACCTCGTCCTATGACCCACGATCTTCTAAAAAGCTTTCTGGATAAACTCAATATTTCCATCGAAAAGATCGTAGTCAACGATGTCAAGGACAATACTTTTTTTGCCCAGATCCATTGCCGCAACAAAGATCAGACTATGACTATTGATTCCCGCCCTTCTGATGCCATTGCTTTAGCCCTCCGGGTAGAGGCTCCCATATTTGTGGAAAATGAAGTTGTGAAAAAAGCTCAAAGTCTAAAATTCGACGATAATCTGGAAGACTCAGAAAAACTCAAGAAGTGGCTGGAAGGATTAAAACCAGAAAACTTCGGCAAATACAAAATGTAAATTCATCCCCGGGGTTACCCATTATCGACTTATGTCCTTAAGGTAAAAAGAAGATATAGTCCAATTAATCCGAAAATCAAATTTGGTCCCCAGGCAGCCAAAAAAGCATCCAGATAATTAAGATAACCTAGGCTCTTGAAAATTCCTATTCCACCCCAATAGATCATCGCAATAACAATGCTCAAGCCTATGCCAACCAGAGTTCCCCTCTTTCCCATAGAAAAAGCAAAAGGAATCCCGAGGAGAGTCATGATCAAACTGGCAAGAGGAAAAGATACTTTATAGTTTAAATCAACCTTAAACCTAACCGTATCAAAATCCCGCTCTTCGAGCTCTTCTATATACTGCCCGAGTTCTCTATAACTCATCTGTTCTGGCACTTTCCGTTCCTTCATGAAATAGCTCCTATCTTCTACTACGGATAAATCCATTTTCTCACTTTTTTCGAACTTTGTAGGCCTGCCATTGACAAAGTCTCTATACCAGCAATTTGCCAAAGAAAGATGCCCCTCACTTAAATAACCTCTTTCAGAATAAATCCTTCTTTGAAAAGACCATGTTGAGGGATCGAAATCATAAATCGAAAGCTGACTGAAGACAGATTTTTCTCGATCAAAATAATTGTAATGGTAAATTCTGTTTTTCTCTTTACTCAAAACCCAGCGGCGATCCAGGTAGCTGTAACTCCTTGGAGGAACATCATTGATTTTGTCCCAAATCTCTTCCACTTTTTTGTTGGAATTAGGGAGAATATTTTCCTGAAGATAAAATGAAAGAAAACTCACTAAAACTGCCATAAGAACTACAGGGAGAGTAATGCGATAAAGGCTTATGCCGCAAGCTTTCATGGCCGTGATTTCATTGAATTTAGTTAAAAGCCCCAGGGATAAAAGGGTTGTGGCTAAAGCTGCAACAGGAAGAATATAATGAATAAACTCTGGGATTCTATAACGAATATATTCCAAGAGGAGCATGAGGGATTTATTATGCTTATGGATATTATCTATCCGGTCGATAAAAGTAACAATTACAAAGATTAACAGCAGACTAAAAAAGACAAACAAGAAAATAGCCAAGTATTTTCTAAGGATGTAGCGATCCAAGATATTGGGAAAGCGCAGAGGAAGACGAGGCCAGTTTCGGGAAAATATCCTTTTTTTTGGAAAAGACTCCTCTTCCCTTCTTCTCCTGAAAAAACGGGATAATCCAGCAAAGAGCTTGGATTCTTTTTGCGATTTAAGGAATAGATAAAAGCCAATAAGGAGCAGCAGAATGTTTGGCCCCCATATTCCAAGCAAAGGAGAGAGTTTCCCATTTATAGCCATCTCTTCTCCTGTTGTGATCAGGACATAATAAACTAAAATTATTCCCAAACTTATCGTGAAGCCACTGGTTCTCCCTCCTTTGCGTGTTGAAGCACCTAGAGGAAGACCTAAAATTCCGAAAATTAAACAGACAAAAGGAAGGGCGAATTTCTTATGAATCTCAATCCAATAAGAAATATAGTCCTTCCATCTTCGTGAGGAATCATACTCTTTTTCAGTTGTTCCTCCCTCCTCTATACTAAGCTTGGCTAAATCCTGTTTGATGATTTTTATATCTTTGAATAACTCTCCGATATCCTTCTCTCTCACCCGCTTTTTCTCGGAGAAGGAAGTGAAAAGGCTCTCCACATTGATTTCTTCTTCAATTTTCTCGAAAGATGTCACCCCATATTTATCCGGATCGGAGAGAGGGTAGGAATGGAGAGTTCCATCGAAAAGTTCAAGAACAGCTCTTTTCATTTCTGGATAGAAGTTAAGCCTTCCCTTCTTGGCTGATATAACTCTTGGCTCTTCTGGCGGGTTGGAAAGATAGACAAAAACATTCTCCCATTCTTTCTCTTGAGTTATACCCTGGATAAAAATAACCGTATTGGGGATGGATTCATTGAATTCCCGAGGATTAATTTTAAACTGAACCTTTGTCAGGATAGTTTGATAAAGTGTCTGGATCAGCTTGTAGTTGGAGTGAGGCGCAAGATAGAGAGCCAAATAAGAAGTAAACATCCACCCACAGAGAGAAAAGATCAGGACCGGGCGGAGAAGCCTTTTATAGCTAATCCCTAAGGTTTTAAAAGCCATGATTTCCGAGTCAGATGAAAGGCGGCTAAGGCCACCCAGGACGCCCATCAGAACAGCCATGGGCACAGTAAAGGCCAGAATAGAAGGGACAAGATGGATGAAAATTGTAACCGCTGCTTTGAAAGCGACTCCTCTGGTTATAAAAATTTCAGAGAGCTGAAGAATCTGGTTCATTAAGAGAACAAAAGTGTAGATAAGAAGGCCAATAAAAAAAGGAGGGACTATCTCTTTGATGATATAGCGGTCAAAATATTTGATCACTCTGCTTATATACCATAGAAAAGCGCCAAAAAAAAGAAAGGCCCTGCGCAGATGCCCAGGGCCTTTTGGATTCCTTTAGGAATTAATACATGTCGCCGCCGGGTGGTGGCGGATACTTGGGTCCTTTATCCTCTTCAGGAGTATCATATACCACTCCCTCTGTGGTCAAGAGTATTCCAGCGATGCTTGCAGCATTTTGGAGAGATATCCGGACAACTTTTTTTGGATCCAGAACACCAGCTTTGATTAAATCTTCAAATATCTCGGTAAGAGCGTTGAATCCTACGTTCTGCTCCTTACCTTTCGCTTTCTCAACGGTAATAGAGCCTTCATGACCTGCATTGTTAGCGATTTGACGGAGAGGTTCTTCTAAGGCTCTTCTGATAATATTGACACCGATCGCCATATCATCCTCTAGCTTTAATCCTTCCAGGACCTTTTGGCATCTTAAAAGAGCAACTCCTCCTCCAGCAACAATCCCTTCCTCAACTGCGGCTTTGGTAGCATGCATAGCATCTTCGACTCTCGCCTTTTTCTCTTTAAGTTCAGTCTCAGTGGCTGCACCCACTTTAATCAGGGCAACTCCTCCTACCAATTTGGCCAGTCTTTCCTGAAGCTTCTCTTTATCATAATCAGAAGTTGTGTCCTCAATCTGAGTTCTGATCTGTTTGATCCGGGCCTGGACATCTTCCGTTTTTCCTCCACCCTCAACAATCGTAGTGTTATCTTTGTCAATAACCACTCTTTTAGCCTTACCCAGCCAATCAATACCGACATTTTCAAGCTTCACACCGATATCTTCAGTAATAACTTTTCCTCCACATAGAACGGCAATATCCTCCAGCATAGCTTTCCGTCTATCACCAAATCCGGGGGCTTTGACAGAAGAGCACTGAAAAGTGCCTTTGAGCTTGTTGACCACTAGAGTTGCCAGGGCCTCACCCTCAACTTCCTCAGCAATAACCAACAAGGGATTTCCCATTTTGGCCACGTTTTCAAGAAGAGGCAGAAAATCTCTCAAGTTGCTGATCTTTTTTTCATAGAGAAGAATAACAACGTTCTCCAAGACGCATTCCATCCTATCAGGATTGGTGATGAAATAAGGAGAGAGATAGCCGCGGTCAAACTGCATCCCTTCTACAACTTCCATTGTCGTCTCCAATCCTTTAGCCTCTTCAACGGTTATCACGCCGTCTTTTCCAACCTTATCCATCGCTTCAGCAATGATTTTGCCCACAGATTCATCACTATTGGCTGAAATAGCCCCAACTTGGGCAATCATTTCACCGCTAACATCCCGGCTTTGCTTCTTCAATTCTTTGACAACTTCTTCTACCGCTTGATCCATTCCTCTCTTGATTAAATTAGGATTAGCACCGGCAGTAACATACTTCAATCCTTCAGAAAAAATCTTCTGCGCTAAAACAGTTGCCGTCGTCGTTCCGTCCCCGGCAACATCTGAAGTTTTGGAAGCAACTTCTTTTACCATCTGGGCTCCCATGTTCTCCAGGGGATCCTTGAGCTCAATTTCCTTGGCCACGGTTACGCCGTCCTTAGTACTGGTTGGGGAACCGAATTTTTTATCCAAAACAATATTTTTTCCCCTTGGGCCTAGCGTTTCTTTGACCAGGTTGCTTAAGATATCGATACCCTTTTTAAGACCTTGTCTGGCATCTTCACCGACTACTATTTGTTTTGCCATTTTTTTCTCCTTCTCTCAAAAATTAGGTGATTTTTCCCAAAATCTCTTCTTCCTTAACGATAACAAGCTCAACATCATTTATAGTTACTTCTTGCCCACCGTATTTTCCAATGAGAACCTTATCACCCTTCTTAACATCAAGGGGAATAACTTTCCCGTCTTCTGTCACACGGCCTTTCCCCACTTCTATTACTTCTGCTTCCTGTGGTTTTTCTTTGGCAGTATCGGGAATGATTATTCCACCTTTCCTTTTTTCCTGTTCTTCTAACCTCTTTAGAAGAACTCTGTCGTGTAAAGGTATAACCTTCATTTAAACCTCCTCCATATGAATTGTTTTTTTTAGATTTTCTGGGAGATTGTTAATATTAGCTTAAGTTACCCTTTTTTGTCAAGAAAAAAGTGAAAAAGTTAGCACTCTTAGCAAGAGAGTGCTAACTTTTCTTAAGAATTTTTAAAGATTTGGTCCGGTTACGAAGAGTGTTGCGGTGAACTCCCAGGGCGTTGGCCATTTTAGTCATATTCCCCTTGTATATTTTCGCAGCTTTCTCGATGTAGATTTTTTCGAATTCTTTCAGCGCATCTTTCAGAGACAGTTCTTTTTCCACCATTTCATCGATTACGATCTCCAGTTTCTGATGGATATTGAATTTGTCAGATTTTTTTTCCATCTTTTTCCACCCTTCTTGTAATTTCTTGATAAGCTTCTTTGAATTTTTCCTTAAGCTCCCGGGGGATAAGGCTGATCATGGCCCTGGTCATCTGAAGGCAAACAGGGGAAAGCGCAGATTCTTTCAAGGCCTTTTTGCTTATGGGAAACACCAGTAGAGCAAAAACAACAACACCACAGATGAGAATTCCTTTTAGGAACCCTAGACCCCCTCCTAAAATATTATTAAGGAGTTTTAGGGGGCCTTTTATAAACTTAGAGAGACAAAATGAAGAAATCCATCCCAGGCAGAGCACAACCAAAAATATGCTTAAAAAACCCAAAAAATTAGCCAAGACTTCGTTAGAGACAAACCGAAGATAAATCCAGGAGACCTGGGAATAAAAGCCAAGAGCCAAAATCAATCCAATTACCCCTGCAAGAAGGCCAAAAACCTGCTTCACAAGTCCTTTAATTACGCCCAGGATAGAGGTCAAAGCCAAAATGCTGATCAAAATAACATCTATCCAGTTCACGCTAGTTCACTTCTTTCTTTTTCTCAACTCCTCTACCATCCAGTATTGGCCTTCTTTCAGAGAACCAAAATGAATGTGAGGCTTTATTTTTCCATGAAAATCAGACCCAGCTACTGGAACAAGATCCAGCTCTTTGGCAATCTTCTTGTAAAGTTCTGTCTGGGAAGGATCATGATAAAAAGTGTAAACCTCTAGCCCTTCAAGCCCGCTTTCTTTCAGAACTGTAAGATCTTCTCTGGAAGTCTTCTGAAAATATGCCCCAGGATGAGCAAGGACAGGAACACCTTCTGTCTCGGGAGCAATCTCGAGAACATCCAATAAACTCAGATTTCGTTTGGGAACCCACGCTGGTTTACCCTTTACGAAATAATCTTCATAAAAAAGATAAGGGGCTAGAAGTCGATTTTTTTCGCTAAAATATTTCATGAGTGCGGGAGTTTTTTTCTTTTCAGCCTTACGAAGCAAAATCTGGGCGATTGTCACTCCTAAGAGAGGACGGGATTTTGAATCTTTGACTATCTCTTTCCAGCTAATTTCAAACCCGATTTCCTGAAGCTTACGAACACGCTCCTTAGCCTCTGCTGTCCTTTTTTTAGAAGCCTGAGCAATAAGTTTGAAAATAATTTTCTTCTTCCAGTTTACAAAGGGAAGAAGAAGATGAAACTCGCGGCCACCAAAGAGAGTTGTAAGCTCAATGCCGGGGATAACCTCAACGCCTGCTTCTTCGCCGAACTGCAAAGCTTGAGGATAAGCGGCAACTGTATCATGATCGGAAATAGAAATAGCCTCCAGGTTCTTCTCTCTTGCGAGCTGGACAATATGAAAAGGAGAAAGGCTGCCGTCGCTACTTTTATTGGAATGAATATGCAGATCTACTTGCCCTTGCATTATAATTCATTCTTTCCTGTTAAAAGATTATAAATTTCCAGATATCTTTTCGATGTCTGTTCGATAATGGACTGGGGCAAGGGAGGGGGTGGAGATTCTTTGTCCCAGTCTGTACTCTCCAGGTAATTACGAACAAATTGCTTATCCAGGCTGGGCGGAGACTGGCCAGGAGAGTAACTGGCCAAAGGCCAGAATCGAGAAGAATCTGGCGTGAAGATTTCGTCAATAAGGATAAGCTCATCTTTTAAAAGCCCGAATTCGAACTTTGTGTCAGCTAGAATAATTCCCTTAGAGAGAGCATGAAAGGAGGCTTTCTGAAAGAGCTCCAAGCTTACTTTTTTAACCTTATTGGCAAGTTCAGGTTCAATCAGCTTTTGCATCTCCTTAAAAGATATGTTTTGATCATGCTCCCCCTCTGCAGCCTTTGTGGCAGGAGTGAAAATTATCTCTTCCAGCCTGTCGGCTTCTCTCAGGTCAGAATGAACTTTCACGCCGCTAATCTTCCCTGTGGTTTTATAATCTTTCCATCCTGAACCGGAGAGATATCCTCGGACAACACATTCTACAGGAAGTACCTCTGTCTTGTGCACCAGCATGGATCTTTTCTCCAGGATTTCCTTATACTTGAAAAGCACGGGAGGAAACTCATCTATCTCGTCAGTCAGCAGATGGTTGGGGCAAACGAGTGAGGTGAAATCAAACCAAAACTTGGAAAGCTGTGTTAAAATTTTTCCCTTATCCGGAATGAGTGAAGGAAGAACATAATCAAAAGCAGAAATGCGGTCCGAAGCAACTATAAGGAGCTTGTCTTCTATCTCATAGACTTCACGGACTTTTCCTTTTTTGTATAAAGGAAGTTCTGGAATTGAGATTTCAGAATACGCTTTGACCATTGCATGCTAAAGAATAAAAAAAATAAATTTAAAAAGCAACTAAAAGGTTTTGGGAAATAGCCTAGCGCCCTTCAGATTTTTAACGCCATTCTCCATTCGATCTTCTCGGCGGCTGTTTAACTCGCCCTGCTCAGACATACTCGGAGAAAAAGGGGACAGGCTACTTTTTCTGTTGTTCTGTCCATGAGTAGAGACTTTCTCTTTCTTAGAGAAAAAGTAGCCTGTCCCTTTTTTCTCGCCCCTTGCCTGGCGAAGGCTGTATGGTGAAAAAACCGTGAGAAAGGCTGAGCGGGCAAGGTTTCTCTCCGAAGGAGAGGAGAGCGAAGCCTTGAGAATAAATGGGGCCAGGCTCCATTTTCTGCTGTTATGTCTTCAACTTGAGAATGTCTTCTTTCTTGCAAAATGGAGCCTGGCCCCATTTATTCTGGGGGCAAAAGCAACGTGTTTTGGGGCCATATAGACTGAGCCTTTCTTCAATGGTCGCTGCAGATATTCCCCAAAACCTTTGCCTTAATAATCATGCATAACGGAGCTTGAGATTCTTTCCTAAGATGACATTCCTATAAAACTCAGTGTTCTGCCCGCCTTATCTTTATCTCTTCGGAATGAGGGAAGGTTCTCATGGCAATGAGTGCAGATGTCTGCGGAAAAAACATTCTTCTCTTCGACTCCTACGCTGACCATTTGAGAGAGATTTGCCTCTTTTAGATCGAAGAGATATTTTCCCCGTCGCAGAGGATGATTTTGAAAAGATTCTGTAGAAAGACCTTCTTGCTCAAAACTATGATAGACATTCTCCCCAACTTCATAGCATTCATGTCCTATACAAGGACCCAAAGCCGCAAGAAGCGATGAGGGATGACAGCCGTAAAGATCTTTCATCCTTTGGATAACCTTTTGAACCACTCTCTTAGATGTCCCTCTCCACCCGCAGTGGACAGCAGCAACCATTTTCTGGGACTCATCCACAATAAGAACTGGAAGACAATCAGCTGTTTTTATGATTAGAAGGAGAAAGGGAAGGCCAGTGATCATTGCATCTCCTTTTAATTTCTCTTCGGGAATATTATCTATTACTTGGATAATATCGGAGTGAATTTGATCAAGGAAGACGGGCTTGAAATCCTTCCTCTCGGGACTATTTTGGTAATCATCCTCTTTCCATTTTCTTATTCCGAAGCCATGGATAAGGAAGGGAATTTGTTCCAGTCGAGGAATCCTGCTGTATAAGGAGCCAGATTTTACACTCATCGGGATCAGACTCTGATAACTTTAATTATTCTAATCAAAAAATACAACCAAATGTTGAACATTCAAAAAAAATTAAAATTTTTAAAGTCTGACTTCAAATTTGTTATAATTGCTTTTGAAGAGCATGCAGTCAAAAAATTTTGAACCAGCCTATCTTAAGACACATCGAGAAGGGCTGCTTCCAGAAAAAATTGAGAAGGCCTTCCGATTAATGGAGAAGTGCAGCCTCTGCCCTCGAAACTGTGGCGTGAACCATGTCAAAAGAGAAAAAAAACTCTGTGGCGCAGGATTACTTCCTGAGGTCTCTTCCTACTCGCCCCACTTCGGAGAAGAAGAGCCGCTCGTTGGCCTTCATGGCTCAGGCACGATTTTCATGACTCACTGTAACCTAAAATGCCTTTTTTGCCAGAATTACTCTATAAGTCATGGCGGGGAAGGGCGGGAGATATCCTTTGAAAGATTGGGCAGGATGATGGTTGAACTACAAATGATGGGCTGCCACAACATCAATTTTGTCACTCCCACACATTATGTTCCTCAAATTCTGAAGGCCCTTCCTGCAGCAGTGGAAAGGGGGCTTAAAGTTCCCCTTGTCTATAACACAGGAGGTTATGATTCCGTTGAGACTCTGAAGCTTTTAGACGGAGTCTTTGATATCTATATGCCTGATTTCAAATATGCTGATGGCAAGGTGGCTGAAGAATACTCACAAGCCTCTGACTATCCTGAGATGGCAAAGCTTGCCTTTAAGGAAATGCATCGTCAAGCAGGAGATCTCCTCCTGGATGAGAGAGGAATAGCCCTTAAAGGACTTTTAGTGAGACACCTTGTTCTTCCCCAGGGATTGGCTGGAACAAAAAAAGTAATGCATTTCCTGGCTCAGGAAATCTCGAAGAACACCTATGTTAACATCATGGACCAGTTTTATCCCTGCGGCAAAATCTCTCACAACTCTCCTCTAGGCAGAAGAATCACCCAGGGGGAGTTTAACGAGGCCGTAGAGGCAGCAAAGAATGAAGGAATAACTCGCCTGGATAAGCGGGAGAAATCACGTATTATCTGGCATTTCTGACTCAGAACTCTTTCTGAAAAAAGTAGCCTGTCCCCTTTTTTTTAGCTTTTTTTATACAGGGAGGATTTCCCCCATAAAATCAGGATAGACGAGGAAAGAAAAATAAAAAAAGCAAAAATAATAAAGGCCTCTTTTAGCCCAAAGTACTGGGAGACCCACCCAAAGGATAGAGGGCCAAAGGCAAAACCTAAATCAACAGAAGATGAAAAAAGACTCAAAACTTTCCCTTGTTCTCGAAGAGCAACTCCCTCGACAGCGAGTGCAGTTAGATGAGGGTAAAGAATGCCAACTCCAATTCCCCCGATAACACCAGATAATCCGAGGAGAAAATTATTGGAAGCAAAATAGATTAAGATCCCTCCTGCGGAAATAAAATAAAAAGAAGGAAGAAGCAATTTCGGACTACCCCAAAAAATAAATCGTTTCCCTCCATAAAGCCGCATAAACACAACGGTCAAGCTAAGAAAAGTATAATAATACCCGGCCCGCATAGGAGATTCTTCGTGGGCAAGAAGAGGAACAAAACTTAAGCTGGAGCTAACGCCAATCTCAAAGACAACGGTTAGAAAAAAAATCAAGCAAATTTTTCTCTGTTTTAGAAGACGAAGAAAGCTAACACTTTTAACTCCTGAGTCTTCAGGAAATCGAGGAAGTTTGACTTTCCAGAAGAAGCCATACAAAAGCGGAATCGCAGCCAGGAAAATAGCACAGAGAAAAAAGAAAAAGAAGCCAAATCTTTCAATAATTCCCTCTCCCAGCAAAGGAACAAACAGGAAAGGAAGCATAAAACCTGTGGATACGACTCCGATGGCATAAGCCCTCTCATCCTCACGGGTTATCATAACAGCAATCAATAAAGCTGCCAGAATAAAGACGGAAAGGCCAATACCATGAAAAATCCTTATGAATACGACAAACCAATTTAATTCCTGGATGAAGAGGTACATGGTTGTCATGATCAGGTTAAGAATAAGCCCTGCCACAACTACTTTCCTGGGATTGTACCTGCTCAAGAGCCATCCAACAAATGGGCGAGATACAAAGGCAGCCAGGGAAAAAACCCCCACTAAAAAGCCGATTTGCTGCGGACTCCCTCCTAGGTTTTTAAAATATAAAGAAAGTAGAATCAGCATGGCAAGGGAAGAATAAGACATTAAAACCATTAGTTGGATGGAGAGTATTCCCGGAGCTATTTTTTTATTTCTCATTTAAATGAGACAAAAATTAACAAATCTATTCTTTTATTTCAATCCTTTTATGATGTAGTGGTCTGATTTTTCAAGCGTCTCCAAATCAATTGTTCGGATTTGATGAATTAAATTCATGTATTAAAAGGTGGACTTGATAAATCAAGCCCCTACAAGAAATCAAACACCTACAATGAACCAAATCTCTAAAGATTATTAAAGGTGGATTTGATGAATCAAACCGTTACAATAAATCTGATCCCCGCGTTATTCAGGATGGATTAAAGCTTCATAAATGAATCTTTTATAGTGTTTAATCATATCTTGGATGAGTTCTTCTTTGGGCAATTTCAGGACTTCTGAAGGCTTGATATGTTTCATGAAAGGCACTTCTTTTTCCTCAATACGACTCTTCTTATTCTTCCTTACTCTAATCAGCAGACTTAACTTGAGATCCAGAGCGTTTTTGGGAAGGCGTATAATGTAGTGGAAATTATCTACCCTCGATTTAGGAAAATTCACCTCAAAACCGATCGATTTCCCTTTTTCCTTTCGGACTTTGGATTTTATCCCGTAGTTTTTCAGCTCTTCAGACAAAACTTCAAAGGATGACTCGGCAATGAACTCGCAAAATTGATTAAATTTCTCAGGAGCTTCAACCTTACACTCATCGACAACTCTGAGGTCATCCATAAAACTTGCTAGCTCGTCTTTCCAGTCAGTTTTGGCCATTTTGTACCCCCGGAAAAATATGCCATGCGTATCTTAACATATTCCTCTTCAACTTTAAAAGATGAAGTAAAAAAAAAGAAACTGGGTGCTCTTTATGTCCCTTTTTTTATCAATTCCGCGAAACGTCTTCCAAATTCTTCTCCCTTTTTCAACTCTTCTTCTGTAGGACATCCCTTAAATTCCAGGGTATCGGCAAGTTCCCACTTAAGTGGCTCTATAATTTTTTCCAAATTTTTTCTCGCCCCACCACTCCATCCGTAGCTTCCAAAATAAGCCACTTTCTTGTTCTTGATGTGCTTGTGAGCAGCCATGTTTAACACTGCTTCAACTGGAGGAAACATGGACACTTCATAGGTGGGAGCTCCTATCATGATCCCTCTTTTTGTCCAAAGGGAAGGGAGGATGTAGCTCGCATGAGTTCGGGAAGCATCAAAGATTTCAAGGGGAACATCTTCCCGGGATATTCCCCGAGCCACCGCATTCATCATGGATTCCGTAAAACCGTACATAGAGCCATAAATCAGGGTTATGCCGGGCTCAGTTTTTCCAACGGCGTACTCTGCCCACTTCTTGTAAAGATTAACTATAAGAGAAGGATTCTTGCGCCAGATTAGACCATGAGATGGAGCAATAACGTCAATGGAAAGATCAGCTAGTTTTTCGATAGCTCCCAAAACCCTTGCACTGAAGCTGGCCACGATATTAACGTAATAGCGGAGGGCTTCCTTCTGATAAAAATCAAAGTCTTTGCATTCATCATCAAAGATCGCACCTCGGATAGCGCCATATCCGCCAAAAGCATCACAAGGAAAAAGAATTCTGTGAGAAACCTCGTAGGTCATCATAGTCTCAGGCCAATGAAGAAAGGGTGTTGAAAAAAACTTCAAAGTTCTTTTGCCCAGAGAAAGAGTGTCTCCATCGTTAACCACCCGAACGTTCTCTTTTATGGAAAAGAAACTCTCCAGCATATCCTTCGTTTTTGCTGAACCCAGGAAAGTGACTCGAGGAGCAATCCTTCTCAACGTCCTTATAAGACCGGAGTGATCGGGTTCCATATGGTTGATGACTACAAAATCAATTTTTGAGATATCTATGACTCCATCGATTTGATCAAGGTATTCATCTCCCTTGAATGATTTTGTCAAATCGATGATCGCCTTCTTTTCATCGTCTATAAGATATGAATTGTATGAAACACCTTCCTTTGTGATCGGCCATAAACCTTCGAAAAGGTCGGTGGTTCGGTCGTTTACTCCTATCCAGTAAACATCGGGCTTTATCTCTATTGCAGGCATTTAACCTACCTCCTTTCTCCAGATTGCTTATAATTTTAACGAGAGAGGATTAAATAGGCAATAATTTAATTTAGGGAACCCATAATTTCTTTTACAATATCCACTGATTATGGTAAAAGAGATGGGAAAAATTAATATTTCTTTTCTTTGTCTTCATAGAGGAGACTGAAATGGACGGCCAGGAAACGATCAAGAGAGGAACATGGGGATCCAAAACCGCTTTCATTCTCGCAGCAACGGGTTCAGCTATAGGTTTGGGCAACATCTGGCGATTCCCGGCAATGGTAAGTCAGAATGGAGGAGCGGTTTTTGTCCTGGTCTATATCCTGGCGGTTGCTTTAATCGGGTTCACTGTGATGCTGGCAGAATTGACCATCGGGCGCCACACTCAGAAAAACCCTGTCGGAGCCATCGGACACATAAAACCGCGCTCACCCTGGAAATTTATCGGCTATCTGGGAGTGATTACAGGTATTTGTATTCTCTCTTATTATTCTGTCGTAGCAGGATGGACAGTAGGCTACATTGTCAAGACTGCAACAGGGGCTTTCAGTGGAGAAGTGACAAGTCAATTAACTGAAAAAATATACACAGAATTCACCTCTAATCCTATTCAAGTTATCTTTTTACTTTTCCTGTTTATCGGAATGACTACTTACATAGTCTCAAAAGGAGTTAAAAAAGGAATAGAAAGATGGACTAAGGTTCTGATGCCCATCCTTTTTCTGCTTATAATTTTTCTTGCCGTGAGGGCTTTAACGCTTCCCGGCGCCTCCGCAGGCCTGACCTATTATCTCAACCCAGACTTCTCCAAGCTCAGCGGCACAGTCGTTCTATTTGCGTTAGGGCAGGCTTTCTTTTCTCTAAGCCTGGGTATGGGAACAATGATCACTTACGGCAGCTATATTTCTAAGTCCGATAATCTCGTCTCGTCGGCAGGATGGGTCACCTTCTCGGATACTTTTATCGCCCTCCTGGCGGGGTTGATAATTTTCCCCACCCTTGCTTTCTCAGGCCAGCTTGGCAATGTTGGAGGTTTCGGCCTTGTTTTCAAGGTCTTTCCCATTATCTTTTCCCAAATACCGGGCGGTTATATCTTTGCGCTTCTCTTTTTCTCACTTTTATGCGTGGCTGCATTAACTTCGACCATATCTCTCCTTGAAGTTCCAGTGGCTTATCTAGTTGATGAGCGGGAATGGTCGAGAAAAAAGGCAGCTCTGCTAGTAGGGTTTCTCTCCTTTGTCATAGGGGTTCCTGCTGCTCTTTCCTTTGGAGGAATGAAAATTTTCACCAAGATAGATTTCTTTGGCAAGTTTGATTTTATCTTCGGCAATATCTCCTTAGCCGTTGGCGCCCTCTTGATATGCGTGTTCGTTGGTTATGTCTGGGGTGTTAAAAACGCAATCAAAGAAATTTTTTCTGGAAATCATAAATTCAAGATAAAACCTCTCTGGGTTTTTTCTCTTAAGTTTCTCTCTCCTCTAGCTGTAATTATTATTCTCATCTTCATAAAAAAACTTGTTTCTGGATAAAGGAAGTCAATGAAGAAAAAAACTTTAACCATCATATTCTTTTTTCTGTGTCTGATGAGTCTTTCAACCCTAAAGGCAGCCGATATCAAGGGCAAGGTTATCCTTTCTCCTAAAGGAAAGCCGTACACTGAAGGGATTGTTCTTCTCAAGCCCCTGGAAGAGGCATATTTTTCCGAGACTGCTCTTGATGTTGAGGGAAATTTTATATACAGCGATCTCAGGCCAGGAAAATACATCATCAAAATGGATCTTTATGAATTGACTCCCTTCGAAGAAGAGATAGAGATAAAAGATAAAACCGAAACACTTGAACTTAACTTCACTATTTCCCTGTCTCTTTTAGACAAAATACTCATTTTCATAACGAAGGCAAGCGATTTCATGTGGAGTTACTGGATGATCGCCCTTCTTTTAGGGACAGGAATCCTGCTGACTTATCTCACCCGCCTCATCCAGGTTAGAAGGCTAATCCTTTCCCTGAAGATGGTACTACGAGGAGCCCTAGGAAAGGATAAATCAGAAAAAGAAGAAGGAGACATATCTCCTTATGCAGCTTTGATGACTGCACTGGCTGCCACTGTTGGCAATGGCAATATCGCCGGGGTGGCTACGGCCATCGCTGTCGGTGGACCAGGAGCTCCTGTTTGGATGTGGATAGCTGGCTTCTTCGGCATGGCTACAAAGTATGCTGAAGGATTTTTAGGAGTCAGATACAGGATTAAAAATATACGGGGAGAAATGTCCGGTGGGCCTATGTACTATGCCCGTAATGGCATTAAAAACGAGAAGCTAGCCAAATTCATGGGCATGCTTTTTGCTGTCTGCGGTGCTATAGCCTGCCTCTTGGGCACAGGGAACATGATGCAATCCAATTCCATGGCCTTGGTCTTTAACAGAGAATTCCAAATTCCTTTCTGGATAAGCGGACTGGTTATCACAGGCATCGTGGGAATGGTTATTCTGGGCGGGATTAAGAGAATCGGAAGGGTATCCGAGCGACTGGTTCCGACCATGATTATTATTTATTTCGGAGGAGCCATCGTTGTCATTCTGGCTAATATCATTAACCTGCCAGCAGCTCTTACTACAATCTTTACATCTGCCTTTTCTGTAAAAGCTATCGGAGGAGGTATGGTAGGAGTAACTATAAAGCTGGCTATTAGCCAAGGCATCAGGAGAGGCCTGCTTTCTAACGAGTCTGGGTTGGGATCAGCGGGCATTGCCCAGTCTGCCTCAAAATCCAAAGATCCTTCTCGAAACGGGCTCATCGCTATGACCGGGACTTTTATTGATACCATGGTCGTCAATACACTGACCACTCTGGCTATTGTCATCACCGGAAGCTACCTCAAAACCGCTGCCTACGGCGATCCAAGAGCTCTAACCTCTACGGCCCTTACGGCAGATGCCTTTGCCTCTGTCATTCCTTATGGAGGATACATCATTGCTTTATGTTCTTTTCTTTTTGGCTATTCAACACTTCTCGGATGGTGCTATTATGGAGAAAAATGTCTGGAATACATATTTGGCGTCAGGATAATCTATCCTTTCAGGCTGGCTTTCATCACCCTGCTTTTCATCGGTTCTATCATTCAGGGTCCTCACCGTTACATAGTCTGGTACATAGGAGATGTAGCCAATGCTTTCATGGCTATCCCTAACTTGTTGTCTCTTCTTCTTTTAGCCGGATTGGTTGGAAAAGTGACAACCAAGTATTTTTATGAAAAGAAGCGAGAGATTTAAATTCCTGAATGCTTCATCTTTTAAAAGACCGCGGGAGCCTTTATACCGAAAACTGCTGCGACAAAAGATAAGGATGCAGCCGGATAGGATTTATATTTGATTATCGGAATTGTAGAGAGTATTATTTAAAAGATGAAGTTACACAAGAAAACGCTCGAGAAATTTTATCGCTTTATGGGTATCTCAATCATCCTGATTATCATTATCTCTTTAGATGCCTATGGCCAGCAGGATGTTTCCGAATTCCAAGAGCGTTTGGCAAAAATTTCCCACCAGATAGAGCGGTTAAGATTGAAAATAGAAGAAGGGAAAAAAAAGGAATCAACCACTCTGTCCCGGCTGGAAAGGATTGGATTTAATAAGGGATTGATCAAAAAAGAAATCTCCCTTTATGCTATCCAATTGGAAAAAGCAAACCGTGAGCTTTCCTCACTAAACAAAAGCATTCCCGAGCTGGAAGCAAAGCTGGACGAGGAAAAGCAATCTATCGATAAAATACTCATCACCACCTATAAATTCGGGAAATTCAACTTTCTCCAATTCATGCTTCAAGCAGATAATATGGGAACGCTTATTTCTGAGAATAAGCATTTGACTCTCCTGGCTCAGTACCAGGAAAAAGTAATCTCGAATTACATGGAAAACTTGGATCAACTGGAGACAGCCGAAAAGAAGCTTCAAGCGAAAAAAAAGGAGGCCTCGCGCTTAATCAAGAATGCCGAGAAAAAAAGGAAAGAACTACAAGCTCAAGAAAGAAAGAACCGAGCTCTTATAACTGAAATAAAGAAAAACAAAAAGCTACATCTTCAGACCTTAGAGGAGCTAAAAGTAAGAGCTCAGCAGTTGTTAATTTTGATAGAAAAATTACTTAAAGAAGAAATTTCCTTCCCTATTAATTTAATTCCGCTTTATGAGAAAAAAGGGAAGCTTCCCTGGCCTATCGAGGGAAAAGTCACTACCAAATTTGGACTCCAAAGACATCCTCAATTTAAGACGACCACCATGAACAACGGAATCGAAATTTCCCCCAGAAAAAACTATGTGATTGTCAGAGCTATCCATCCTGGCAAAGTCGTCTACTCTGACTACTTCCAGGGATACGGCAACCTCATCATTGTCGATCACGGAATGTCCTACTATTCGCTCTATGGTCACTGCTCAGATATCCTTGTCAAAAAGGGCGACTTGGTTAAAGCTGAACATCCAATCGCATTGGTAGGCGATATCGGCTCTTTAGAAGGAGACTCCGTTTATTTTGAAATCCGATTCAAGACAAAGCCTCTTAATCCCTTGCAATGGCTGAAATGAAGATGATAAAATCAAAAACCAATTTCAGGATAAAATGACCAGAAAAAGAATAAAAATACTCTTTTTGACAGTCCTTGTTTTAATTTTTCTCTTTCTCTTGTTAGAGAAAAACTTTCTCCCAGGATTTTTATTAAAGCTTTCTCCCAACAAGGATTTTGAGCTGCTGGGAAAAGTTATCCAATTGATCAAAAACGATTACATTGAAGAGGCTAATCCAGCCAAAACAATGAAAGGAGCCTTTAAAGGGATGGTTGATTCCCTGGACGTTCTCTCCAGCTACTTAGACAAAGAGAGCATGCTCAGGTACAGCCAGCGCAAGGAGGCAAACCTGAATGATATAGGAATTATCCTATACAAAAGATACGGCTCTTTTCCTCAGGTCATCGGAATTAGGGAGAATTCCCCTGCTGAAAAAAAAGGAATCCAAATCGGCGACTTTATCAGTTCGATGGACGGACGCTCGACTCTCACGATGAGTATGACCGAAGCAAATCTCTATCTTAAAGATAGAGATAAAAAAACCATAAAGCTCAGGATATTCAAAATAGAGGAAACAAAAGAGGTAAATATTGAAAGAACATTGCTATTTGCAGAGCCATTTTCCTTTGCTAAAGCAAAGGGCACGAGCGGAATTTTAAAGATCCATCAGCTTTATCCTCCCTGCGTAAGGAAGATAAGAGAAGAAATCATCCCCAGGCTAATGCCAGAGAAAAGGACTTTTATTTTGGATTTGCGGGATTGCCACGAAGGGGATATTGAAGAATCCAGAAAACTCATCAATCTCTTCTTGAAATCTCCGAATATAGGTTACTTTGAAACAAAAGGAGGAACCAAGGAGATTCTTTCCTGTCCGGACGATGCTGAACTTGAAAAACTGCCCTTGGTTATCTGGACCAATCAGGCAACAATAGGACCGGCAGAGGCTGTGGCCGGAGTTCTCAAAGAATTTAAAAGGGCCAAAATCATCGGACTTCCAACTTTAGGTCTCGTAGCCAAACAAAATTTCTTTGTTCTAGATGACGGGAGTGGATTACTGCTCACCTCAGGAATCTTCCACCTTAAGTCAGGAGAAAAGTTGTGGGAAAAAGGAATTACGCCTGATATAAAAATAAATGAGGAAGACCAAACCCTTAGCACATATCTTAAAAAAAGTCTTTAATCTCCAGCCTAAAATGTAGTTAATGCAAAAAAGAAGGCCTAAGAAAAGAAAAAAGGCCAATCGTATTCCTCTTTCCATTTTAATTATCTTTTCTCTTATGGTGCTTTTATCCGCAATCGGTTTAGACTACATCGGCTGGAAAAGTGGAGAAAAATCTTATCTGTTTTCTTCTCTTGCTAAAAAAAAGGAAGTTTTATTGAGTCAAGAAGCTCCACCTGGTCAAGAGCCTCCGCCCGGTCAAGAAACTCTGGATCAAATTGTCATTAAGAGCCTAACCTTGCTTAAGATACCCTATGATTCAAATCAACAGTACAGGGATAAAAAGGGAGTTCTCCACCTTATGATTGACCTCCCCTTAAAAAAATACAAGGAGCTGGAATCTCTGCTTGAAAAAGAATTCAATAAAGCCAGCGCCTCTGTCCAAGAAAAAGAAGAGCAACTCGGCGCAGAAAAGAATTATTATCTATGGCAGGTCAAAGGGAAAAGAAAGCAAAAGCTGAGTATTCTTTTCGCAAGCCAAAAAGAAAAAATAAAAGCAGAACTTCCTCCCAGAAAGGCCAGGAACAAAGTGGCAATCATCGTCGACGATATGGGTTACAGTTTAAAAGCAATCAATGATATATGCTCACTCAATAAACCCTTGACAGTTTCTATTCTTCCATATACTCCTTTAGCCAAAGAGACAGCTCGAATTGCTCACCAAAACAAGTTGGAAGTTATGCTTCATCTTCCTCTTGAGTCCATCAACAGCCAGAGAGGAAACCGCATTGAGGGAATCATCCTCTCCCGAATGGGTAAAGAAGAAATCCTAAAAATGGTGGAGGCCAATCTCGATCAAATTCCTTACGTCACAGGCGTTAACAACCACATGGGCTCGAAAATAACGGCCAACGAGATTCTTATGTCTCTTGTTCTTGGACCTTTAAAAAAAAGAAATCTCTTTTTTGTTGATAGTCGCACTACCAGCAAGTCTAAAGCTTATAATGTAGCCCAAACACTGGGAATCCCTTCAGCCTATCGCCACGTTTTTCTTGATGGAGAAAATCGTAAGGGCTATACAAAAGGGAAAATGATTGAGCTTTTCCGCTTAGCCCAGAGAAGAGGGGAAGCTATAGGCATCTGCCATCCATCAGAAAGAACTCTGAGAGCTCTAAGGGAAAACTTCCATCTTATGGAAAAATATAATATCGAGCCCGTCTTTGTCTCCCTGCTAACCAAATAACTAGCCTGGATTATTCATTAATTATGTTAAGAAGGTTAGGGGGAAAATACAAAGCCCTCAGATAAATCAAACCCCTGTAGTTAACGAATAAGAGAAAAGGTGTCAATCAGATAAAAACCGCCAGCGTAAAACAGAAGCAAAAGAATAATCATCATACTTTTGAGAACAACCTTCCTTTGCAATTTCTTATACAGAGCAAAAAGAAGCTGGTAGAGGACAAAAACCTCAAGAGCAAAAGGAAGGAAACCTATATAACCAAAAACGGGCATCTGAAATACCCTCCAAAAATTTAGATAGGGAAGGGAGTATTCCCAGTGAGATCCTGCCCAAAAATTCCAGAATTCCCACAAGAAGCCGGACACAAGCCCGGTCAATAACCAGCTCCAAAATAGAGTCCAATCCCTTTTCTTTAAATCTTCCAATAAAGTTTCATTTTTTAGCCAATGATTTAAAGGCTCAATCAGAAAAATAAGACACAGCCAGCCTAAAGGAAAAAAAAGGCGAGGCCAAGTAAGGGCTAAAATAATTAATATTATTCCTGAAATAAACCACGATTTAAGAAGAGTCGGCGCTCCTCTTACTCGAAACAAGGCAAGTCTCTTCTTAGATAAAAAGCTTTGAAAAAACAAGGATATCTCTCTCATTGCCGGAATGACAGAAGCATAAGCCACAAAATAGCCAAGCCATCTTTCAAGTATGTTCGCAGGAAGATCGTGATAGGTCCAGTTTTTCACTCTCAAATTAAAAAGCTCAAAAATAAGCCAGACGAAAACAGAAATGAAAGCAGAAAAAAGAAAATTCTTTACGGAGTCAGAAAGAGGCGAGGCTTTTCTTCTCCTAAAGTTTATGCTGTCCATTACAAGAATAAAGAACCACCAGGAAAAACAAAAGAACCAAGTTTTCATAAAAGGAACATTAAGAACGAGGAGAAGTGCGGAAAACATGAAACCAAAAAGACCAAAGTATAGGTTTAGACGAAGGATTTTTTCTTTCATTGCGCTGGAGTCATGCTCTTGAAACTTTATTTTTAACTTTTTTCATCCTTAAAAAATCAACTTTTTATTTTACTATGCTACTTAAAAAATAAAATTTTGCAAGCCTGAATTAAGTATTTCCTATTCCGTGATTGGAGAAGGTTTTGGGAAATAGTTTAGCTCCCTTCAGATTTTTATTGAATAATTTCCTGTCCTCATTTATATTAAAAAAAGAAACAAAGGAGAACGAGATGAAAAAAATGCTGTTAGTCAAAACTCTTATCATAACTGTATTCATTGTAGCTTTAATTCAGACTGGATGTCAGAAAGCGCCCTCTCCTGAAGAACTCAAAGCTTCCCTGGAAATAGTGGATGTAGAAACAAAGTGGGTAAAAAAATACTATCAACCCTGGCCTTCAAAATTGACACTTGTCCCGGCAATATCTTTCCGCATAAAAAATCTCACTGAAAAAGCTATTCGGCATATGAGTTTTGAAGCCGTTTTCAGGTTCATTGATGATACTGAAACCTTGGGGGAAGGCTTCCTGCCTGGTCTTCCAGGAGGTTCTATTCCGCCCGGAGAAATGAGTGATGTCATCCTTTTAAAATGCCGCCTTGGAGTTGAAGGAAAATCCATTAACCATTTTAGAAACAGCCCGCATTGGAAAACCGCTTTTGTCAAACTCTTTATTCGGTCAAAAGGCTCCAGGTTTATTCTCATAGGAGAGTGGGAGGTTTCTCGGAAAATAGATTTTAAAGAACCGGAGCCTTATCCTCCTAAAAAGGAAAAGAAGCTTACTTCTTATTAAAATCTCCAACCTATATACGCTTCATAAGGAAAGATTTTCAAGAAAGGAACTTTAACTCATGAGCATAGTCATTCCATCAAGAGTTTTTTTAACCAAAGGAAAAGGACAACATAAGGAAAAATTAACTAGTTTTGAGCTAGCTCTTAGAGAAGCCACCATCGCTCCTTTTAACCTTGTTAAAGTTTCGAGCATTTTCCCTCCTCGCTGTAAGCTTTGCTCAAAGGAGGAGGGATTAAAGTTGCTTAAGCCAGGACAAATTGTTTTTTTAGTGATTAGCGAATGCACAACAGATGAAGCCCACCGCATGATACAAGCGTCAGTAGGATTGGCCATTCCTAATGCTCCTGATCATTATGGTTATCTTTCCGAGCATCACAGCTTTGGCCAAAATGAGAAAGAAGCAGGTCAATATGCAGAGGATTTGGCAGCGGATATGCTGGCCACCACCCTTGGCGTAAACGTCGATACGAGTCAAATCTGGAACGAAGAAAAAAATATTTATAAGTTATCCGATAACATAGTCGTCAGAACCAGACATATCACCCAGACAGCGAAAGGGGAAAAAGGGCTCTGGACCACGGCCATTGCCGCTGCTATTTTTATCCTCTAACCAGTAAAGTAGTCCGGGTAGCTTTTTCAGGGGGGACTATCCCTTTTTTCTAAGTGCGGGCTCGATAAATCAAGCTCCTCCAGGGATGCTAAATATAATCGAAAGGATTGGGTATAAGAATCTTTATATGGCTCTTCTCTTTTAGCTTTTTTAAATATTCTTCTAGTTTTTTTTGGCTTTTCTCATTAAAAAACTTCCCTTCTATTTCTCTCCGGGCTTCCTCAAAGGATTTAAGGCGACTCTCTTTTCTCTCTTCTAATTTCAGGAGGAACCAGCCCGCTCGAACCTTTAGCCAGGGAGTCATCTCCCCCACTTTTATCTTCTCCACAGCTTGTTCCAGATCTTTTTCTAATTCACCCTTTTTAAAGCTTCCCAACTCTCCTTGATTTTCCTTCTCTGGCCCCTCAGAATACTTGCTGGCTAAAGAGCCCATGTCTTCTCCGGAGGAAATTTTCTCGTTGATTTCTCGCTTTTTAGCCTCGACTTCTTCTTCGTTTCCTCCTTCAGCTAAAAGATAGATAGCTCTCAGTTTATATTCTGGAAGCTCTGTGAACTCCTCTGGATGAAGCTTATAATAACTAACGATTTCTGAGTCGTCGACGACAATATTCCTACGGACTTCTGAACCAATAACAGCATCCCTCATCATATTCTCTTTCATCGTTCTCTTCCATACTTCAAAATTAACACCTTGCTCTTGGAGAGCCCGGATTAACTCCGCATCCGTGTTAATGTTATTCTCTTTTTTTAAGTTTTCTATCCATAATCTCAGTTGTTCATCTGGGTCCATCCCCTCCATTTTCTCGGCTTCCTGCAAAAGCAGAAGATCTGTTATCATTTTTTCTAAAAGATTTTCTTTCATGGCAGCATACCGCTTTTCAAACTCGTCCCCTTTAAATTGACCGCTAAGAGCCCGGTATAAATCTTCGTGCTGTGCTCTAAATTGAGAGAGGGTAATAATGTCGTCGTTTACGATGGCTACAATTTCTTCGATGACATCTTGGCCGAAAAGAAACACTGCCCCAGAAAATGCTAAGAGAAAAGCTAGAATCGCACTCCTTTTCTTCATGTGTTATCCTTTTGATAGGGAAAAGATAGATTCATGGGATAGAACGTCCATTCTATTTCATTTTTCAAATACTCCATGTGTGAAGAAATTCTATAGCTGATTTTCATATCCAAGATTTTTACTTTTATGCCTGGCAAAGCATCTTCTTCAGAAATCAACTCCGGCTCAAATCTTTTATCCACTCTGAAAATGTGATACCCGTAAGAAGACTCCACCACAGGGCTTAACTCTCCTTCTTCTAGGGAAAATAGCACTTGTTCCATTTCAAAGGGAAGCTGGCCCATTTCAAACACACCCATCTTCCCTCCTTTAACAGCTTCCAAACCAATGGATTCTGCTTCGGCAATCCTTCTGAAATCTTCCTCAGAAACATTCTTCATGCTTTCCATGACCTCGATGGCCTGATCCTCAGTTTCCACCAGTATTTGGCTTGCCTCAACCCTTTGGGATCGTAAAAATTCCCTTTTATGAAGATTATAATACTCCTTTGCTTCCTCCTCTTTGACTTCGATGTCCTTCACAAGCACATAAGTATATTTTTCTATCAATAATCTATCAAACAAAATCTCAGTATCCATTTCTTCTACAGATATGTTGCTGCCTTCAGATTTAAGCTCGCTCGACAACTTTGCTAAATACTCTTGTTTCTCCTCCCAGTTCAAAGATATATTCTGACTGCTGGCTGATTGCAAAACAAGCTTCTCCTCGATAAACTTATCAAGGAGACGACTTAGAGAAACAGGAGTCAATGCCTTCTGGTCACGTCCGAAAGTCCCGCGAACATACTTTTCAAAGTCAGAATTAAGATATGCAGAATCTTCAATTTCAATAATGATGTAATTCTTTTTTTCAGGGTCATCAAGGTTAACGCCGGGGGAACTTTCCTCTTCATTCATCTCTCCGCAATTGGCGAAAAGAAAAATAATAACTCCTGTTAGGAAAACGAAAAATAAGTTATGTTTCAACTTGAGCAACTTCATATTCTTTAAATTTAATTTATTATATTATATAAAGATATCTGCTTCAAGATGGATATTGTTTCATCCATAATTTCGGTCTCTTTCCGGGCAAGAATGGATAGGCTCATAACACCCTGAGGAGTGATTGTCCCTGAATACCTTTCCATGAGCTTGGCCAGTCGAGCTAAATCTACAGATGATGAGGGGAAAATTTTAAATATTATTTTTTTCTCTATGCGGTCGATAGCATTGATCTTGATCTTCTGAGCCAAATGTTTGGTTATGCCGTAGCGAAGCAGATTTGCTACACTTGAGGGAAGAGGACCGTATCTATCTTCTATCTCTTCTTTTATTTTATCAATTTCACTTAAATCCCCCACAGAAGAAATTCGTTTATAAAGGTTAAGCCTTAGGTTTATCTGGGGAAGATAATCCTCCGGGATCCGGATATCCACTTTTAAGTTGATCTCGCTTTTAACTTCTTCTCTTGCTTCCCCTTTGAGTTCTTTAATTGACTTCTCTAAAAGATGCATATAATAATCAAAACCAACTGCTTCCATATATCCATGCTGCTCTGCACCCAAAAAATTCCCGGCTCCTCTTATCTCCAAATCTTTGGCAGCTAAACGAAATCCTGATCCCAGCTCGGTAAATTCTTGAAGTGCTTTTAAGCGCTCCTTGGCTAAATTAGTAAGCTCTGCAAAGGGAGGAACAAGAAAATAGGCGACAGCTTGGCGGGAGGAACGGCCCACTCTACCGCGAAGCTGATAAAGCTGGGCCAATCCGAAAAGGTCTGCCCGGTTTACAATAAGGGTATTAACAAGAGGAATATCTATTCCATTCTCGATAATTGTGGTTGAAACTAGCACATTGAATTTCTGGTTGATAAAATCAATCATCTTTTTCTCAAGAGTTGTACTCGACATTTTTCCATGGACTACCGCGACTCTTGATTGCGGTACAAATTTCTCTATCATCCTGGCAACTTTATCGATGTCTTCAATCCTGTTGTGAATATAGTAAACCTGTCCTTTCCGTGCCAATTCCGTTTTTACTGCAGAGGCAATAAGCCTGGGGCTGAAGGGAGTAACAACCGTATGGATGGCCAGCCTGTCTCTGGGGGGTGTTTCGATGAGGCTCATATCCCTGAGGGAAGTGAGAGATAAATTCAAGGTCCTCGGAATAGGCGTTGCACTCAGGGCTAAAACATCGATATCGGTCTTCATCTTTTTTATTTTTTCCTTTTGACTTACTCCAAATCTCTGTTCTTCATCGATGATTAAAAGACCTAAATCTCGGAATTGAACATCCTTGGAGAGAAGCCGATGAGTCCCGATAACAATATCGACTAAACCTTTTTTTAAATCTTCGACAATCCTCGTTTGTTGTCCTTTTGTCTGGAGCCGGGTAAGGCTTTCAACCCTAAGGGGAAATAGAACCACCCTGTTCCTGAATGTCTTCAGATGCTGGCTGGCAAGAACAGTAGTTGGGCAAAGAACAGCCACCTGCTTTCCGTCCATCACAGCCTTGAAGGAAGCCCTTATCGCCACTTCAGTTTTGCCATATCCCACATCTCCGCAAAGGAGGCGGTCCATCGGAAACTCCGCCTCCATATCAATCATTATCTCTTTAATGGCTCTCAGTTGATCTTCCGTTTCTTCGTATTCAAATGTTCTCTCAAACTCAGATTGCCAGTCACCTCCGAGACTGAAGCTAAATCCCTTCATAGCCTTCCTTTGAGCATAGAGATGCAGCAGTTCCTTGGCCATTTTCTCTATGGCCTCTTTTATCCTGGCTTTAGTCCTGTCCCAGGAAGGACTCCCCAATTTATTGAGAAGAGGTACACTCGAGCCGACTTTTGAGTATTTTTGAACAAGATTGAGGTCCTCGACAGGAACAAAGAGCTTATCTTCATCTTTATAGGTTATCTCGATGAATTCACGGTTTTTTCTTTCTATCTCCATCTTCATTAAACCCATGAAAAGCCCTATTCCGTAATCTGCGTGAACAACATAATCACCTCCTTTAAGGTCCCGAAAATGGGAGAGATAGGGCTTTGCTGGAAGACGAGAAACGATAACTTTTTCTTCTGTGAAAATATCCTTTTCAGAAAAAAAAGCTATTTTTTCTTGGGGATAGCTGAATCCATGATGAAGGCTCCCTACCAGAAGTACAACTGCTCCGTCCTTTGGGAAGACAGAAGATGTGGAGGATTCAAGGTGCAGAATTTCGTTCTGAGAGAGAAGACTGGCCATTTTCTTGCGAACGGCTGGGCTTGAAAAATAGATAAAGCATCTCTCTCTTTCTTTCTGCAACCTTTTCATATACTGCAGAAAGAAAGGAATCTTGTTTTTGAACTCGGGAACAGATTGGAAGGAGAAGGAGTATGTTTTCCTCCCTCGCTTTGGAGCAAGCTCTTGCCAATGAATCGCCTCTTCTTTTATTTGTTTCCAGAGAAGAGGAGGATAAATTTCCTCTGGAGGGAGACAAAATTTTCCATTATTTTTAAGCTCCGCGTATTGCTCCCTCAAATCCTTGATAGTTTCCTTCCATTCTTTTTCCACCTCATCAATATCATTAATAATAAACAGAGAATTTCTTAGGTAATGATTGAAAGGAACAAAATGTTCTTTATGAAGAAGGGAAAGATAGAAAAAAGAAGGGAAGAAATCCCCCCGTTTCATTCGAGTTATCTTTTCCTCGGTATCCTTCAAATGGCGGATTTCCTCTCTTCCTCTAATCTTTTCCTCCCATTCCTGGAGAAATTGAGATGAACTTGGAAACTCTCTTAGAGAGGGAAGAAGAATACGATCAATTTTACTTGCTGAACGCTGATAGGAAGGATCAAATTCTCGAATTGATGCAATCTCGTCTCCGCTGAACTCGATTCGATAAGGAAGAGGCTCCCAGGGAGAAAAGACGTCCACAACTCCCCCACGCCAGGCATATTCTCCGTGAGAATTAATTAAGTCCTCCCGTGTATAGCCGTACTCATCAAGTATGTCCAGAACTCGGTCACGTCCAAAAATCTCCCCTTTCTCTAAATTCAAAAAGAATCGTTTGAGATTCTGAGGATTGGGGAAAGGCTTGAGCAAGCCGAAGATATGGGTCACAATCAGGGAAGATGAATTATGGATTAAACCATAGAAAAACTTCATCCTCGAGGAGACCGAATCCAGGGAAGGAATAATTTCCTGATAAGGATTTTCTGAGAGAGAAGGCAGAGAGCTAAGGCTTAGATCAGAGGAAAGCTGGGACAAGTAAAACCGGCACTGCTCTTCAACCTCAGAAAGCGGAAATGAAGACGGCTGGATAAAAACAATTCTTTTCTTAGATTCCGCGGCTAATGCAGAGAGAAAATAAGGCTTGGAGGTATCGACAAGCCCTGTGACTTTCAGACCTTTCTCTCCCAGGCTTATGGCCTTGAGAAGCCTTATGAATTCCTCTATTTCTTTCAGAAAATCCAAGCTCATGTTTCTATTATACTCAACACAGCAAGCAAGATAAATGTACTTGCCTGGAAATCCGGGGTTCCGAGGCACCAAAGCAGGTTGGATGGAAAATATAGACCGAAACTGGAGGCATTTCATAGATCATGCCTCTTATGTTAGATGTATCATCCCCCCGCGAATGAATCAAATCCTGCAGATACATTAACAGAAATAAAGGATAGGGCTAAACAGACAGAATAAGCTTAACTAACAAAATAGAAAGGATTAAATTCTCCACCAGTAAGAGAATTTCATGAAGATGCTATAATTGTCCTGGCCATACCTTCCTGATCTCCCCTTCAAGTAAGTACTATCAACACCAAAGAAGAACAAAGTTCCCGGTTTCAGGATCCAGCTTACCAGGAAGCTGCCGTAAAATTCATTATCTTCAAGGTAGTAATCAACGATGGCCCTCAAGGAGAGCGTTTTGGAAAGCTGGTATGTTGTTCTCTGACGCACAGCATTGAAATCATAGATTTGCTCTCCTCCTCTCTCCTCCCAGAAGGTTTCTTTGCTGAAATCCACCGACATCTGAAGCCTTTTATTAGGTTTAACATTGAAAAAGAGTCCGTAAGTATTACTCCATCCAAGAAAGGGATCATCAGGATCATAAAAAATGCTGTGGCCAGTCCTGAAGTAAAACCCGAACGGAAGCCAGCTAACCAGGTTGTTTTCGCCATCAACAGTAAAAGAATTCTTATTAAAATCAATCCCTTCATACCATTCCATGGAATCCTCGAAGGTAATATTCATCTGGCTGAATTCAGTAAACCTTAATTGAAGATTGGCCCTTGACCAGCGATCAATTAAAAGGTCCTCAAAATAAGCATACCTTTGTCCTGCACTGAGTCCAAGCGAGACTTGATTCAGATATTTTTTCTCGGGATAGGCACGGAACCTTGTGTAAGCACCCAAAGTCCTGTAATCCACCCGGTTGATAAAACCAGAAGAGGCCTCAAAGTCTGGATGCATCGACATCCAGTACAATCCTCCACCCACGTGTTTGGAAAAGTAAGAGAAGTCAGCATACAGGGCTGGAACGATACCTGTTTCCTGATCATCAAGCTTTGTTTTGGAACCCATAGCCTGAAAAGAGAAAAAGAATTTATCTTTGAACTTGAACTGTCCATCAACACCTAAAACTCTGTTGTAAGAGCCATCAATCTCTTTATCGGCAAGGCAAAAACCTAGATAAGACTCTTTAAAAACGTCGGCCTTGATGCGGACGATGTTGAAGAGGGCATTATCATCCCGGCTTTCTCCACCATTATGGACTTCCAAAAGACTTTCTGTGGGATTGGTGTCATAAGCAGAGAGAAGGCCGTAGGTGAAGCGTCCGACTTTACCGGTGAGTTTTGCTCCCCCAGCAGGGTTGATGATTCTTCGGGTATAGACCATATCGATTTCTGGAAAACGAAAGATTTCCATCCCTTCAAGGAAAAAAGGTCTTTTTTCAGCATAGTAGAGAGCAAATCTCTGGTTTATATCTATCTGAGGCGCATCAGCCTCAATGTGGCTAAAATCAGGATTGAGAGTAAGATCAAGGGTTAAATCAGAGCTAATCCCCCATTTGAAGTTCATCCCGGGCTGAAGGTCTGTTCTCTCATCTTTGTTTTTAAGCGAAGTGAATATTGGCATGAGCTCGAAGTTTTTTCCTTTCTCCACCTCCCCCAGAATCACGATCTCCGCCCCCTGAGAAAGCAAGCCGGGTATTGATTTTGATACCGGAGGCCAGATAACAATTTCTCCTTTGCGAGCAATGGTCCTGCCAAGCAAAATTCCCCAAATTTTTTTCTCTTTATCAGGAAATCTAATACTCTTGAACGGAATAGCCATCTCCACAGTATAGCCTTCTTCATCAATCTTTCCGTCTGAACGGAAGACCGTATCCCAACTCGCGTCCATGTTATCTTTTCCGCCTTCTTCAATTCGCATCAGATCCATCTGGATACCTCTGGGATTGATAAGAAATGTAAAAGCACGACGCTTCTCGTTAAAGGTGTCTATGAAGATGGCGATCCAATCATCATCAAAGATGTTGTCGCGATTGGTTATGGTCGCTCTTAATTTCTTCGGGTCAGAATCATAACAGCGAAAGGCGAAATAAATATTTTTCTTATCATAGCCGATGTAAGCTACTGTTTTTTCAGTGGGTGTTCCCTTTTCTTTAGGAGTAAACTGGAGAAAACCTTCTATCTTTAATGCTTCTTTTTCCCAGAGTGAATTTTCAATTACACCGTCAATCTTGGGCGGATGAGAAAGCTCAGGAACCTTCAAGGTCTCCTGGGAAGAAGTTAAGGAAAATTGAGGGAAAAATATAAGACCGAATGAAAAAATCAAAATGAATGCGGCCTTCTTTTGCATCGTTCTTATCTTAAATTATTAAAAATTTTTATAATCTTTCCTACTGATTCATGATTTCATTTAACCTGATTTATTCATAAATAAGGCCGACACCAATATTTATTTTCATTGATATCTGCTCGTTACGCTGATTTCACCTCTAGCAGAACATTCAATCGGTCTCCAATGCGTTTCTTTTTATTATATGTCGACATAACTTACCCTTCGAGCGGGCCGATTTCACCGCATCTGCTTCGTTACAGGGCATTTGCGGTGAAGAACCACAGCCGCATACCCTGTGCCTCGCATCCGACGACATATATTTTAAATAACATCGTCGTTGCGAGCGGAGCGTGGCAATCTGGCAAACTCGATCCGTGAATAATCCAGGTTATATAAACGAAAAAAAGAGCAAAAAGGTTTTGTATTTTTAAAAAAAAAGAAATATGACAGAACAAATGAGATTAAAGAACAAATATAAGATGCAGGATTCCAAAGCTAATTTATAAATAAATAGCTATATCATAAATATCTGTATCTTTTATGAGAATGAAATTTCCCATTTTCCTGATTTAAATACTGTAATCTTTACTATCTCTCCTTCCATCTTGCACTTGTAAACTTCAAGCTTCCTTCCGGATTTCTGGTCCAAAACTCTTTTTCTTGAAATAATCTCTTCTATGATGAATTCGAGGTTGCCGATTACAACAGACTTCGGGATCTCTTCTCCCTTGTAGCCGGAATAAAATTTCAGCTCAAACATTCCGCTTTCTTCATTCTTTTTTGGCTGGCGCATGATTCTATCTCCTGGAGTTTCAACAGTTAGAATAGTTCTTTGGATATTTTATTATAATATTTATAATTTTGAACACAAAAAGACGCGGAAAAAAAGGAGATAGGTTGCTTTTTCATTTCTTCCTCACCTTCAGCGACGACAACAATGCTGGTTGAGGAGACAAATTCATTGATGATAATGATAATTCTCCAAATAATTCTTATCGTTATAAAAAATGGAAATTGTTCTGCTCGATTCCCTTAAGCTCCGTTTCAATTCAGAATTTTATATTCTTTATTAATTCCTTAAGACCGTAAACCTCCGCTACTTTATCCCAGTTAATCTCAGACCGGACTTTATCAAGATCTCTCATCTCATCTCTTATCTTCTCTCTAATCAATATAATCTCTCCCTCTGATTCTATCTTCTTGAATATTTTAGTCTTTTCCATATCTTTCCATTCTCTCTCCGAATATATCGTTTCGGAGATCACATTCCCATATCGAGGAAGTAAATATTTATTTAGCTTGCCAACCAACGCTGCGGCTAATTCTTTATCTTTCTTAGTCGTGACTAAAATTAATACATCTATATCACTTTCTGGTTTTTCCTTCTTTCTCGCAACAGATCCATACAGGATTACTTTTTGGATACTCTTTTCTCTAATAAGAGTCTCATATATTCTTGACTTCAGCGCCATATATATCTTCCTCTCCACATTGATCAGACTTGATACTTCCTCAACCACAATGCTTTCTTGATTGAGACCCCACTGTGATGATCTTCCGACCGTCTCTCTGTTAACCACCGCATTTTTCCGAAATAACTCCAGCACCTCTAATACTCTTGAGGCTGATATGTTTAATATTCTTGCCATTTCTCTTCCGCTGTACTTCCTTTCCGGGTTAA
>DRHQ01000079.1 GCA_011049545.1 Candidatus Aminicenantota bacterium
AAATTCAGCAGAATCGGTTTTGATGTGGATGCTTGGTATGGAAATCTCAATCTTTTTGGGGGAGCTTGGTTTGCTATAAACAAAGGTCCTTTCACCCTGGAGGAACAGATCTATCCGGCTGAATTTAAGTCAAATACCTTTTTCGTTCAAGCTGATTATGTAATTTATCCTTGGCTGATCGGCTCCTTAAGATGGGAAAAGTTCAAAGCCAATCACCTTTCAGTCTGGCGCCAACAAGGCTTTGAACTGGCTCAAGGGTTCGGAGGTGATGACATAACCAGATTTGTTCCCCATATAAGCGTGCTCTTCAGAGCCAACGTAAAGCTTGTTCTGGAGGCTGCTCTTTTTCCTAATGGAGAGTGGAAGAAAAACAACAGATTCGGATTAACTCTAGCCGTTTCTTTTTAAAAATAGTCCCAATAAAGACCGACCCTTTTTGGTCATAAATTGCATGATAGTACCAGAGAATATGAAGGAGAGGAAAAAAGATGAAAACAAAAAAAAATGTGATACCTGTAATGTTAGCATTATTTATATCAGGATGGACTTTTTTTATCCTTGCCCTATCCCCGCCAGTTAATGCCGATAAACAGGAAAGTGAAACTGGGACTATAACCGGGACAGTAAAGGTTTTCAGAGCCCGCCACTCTGGTAATGTTGTGGTTTACTTAGAAAGTGAGGGTTTTAAAAAAGAATATCCTCCTCCTGAAAAACATACTGTACTTGACCAAAAGAACCTTGTGTTTATTCCGCGGGTGCTTCCGATATTAAAAGGAACAACAATAGACTTTCGAAACAGTGATGATGTTCAGCACAATATTTTTGCCCCTGGGAAAGTTGAAAAATTTAATTTGGGAACATGGGGACTTGGAGGGGTAAGAGAGCATACTTTTAACAAGCCTGGTGAAGTAATAATACTCTGTAATGTTCATTCTGAGATGGTTGCTTATATAATTATTTTAAAGAATCCTTATTTTGCCAAAACAGACCCAGATGGTATTTTCAAGATTAGGAATATCCTGCCAGGAACATATGTTTTAAAGACGTGGCATGAGAAGATGAAATCCCCTTCACAAGAAGTAACGATAGTCAAAGGAGAGGTAAAAGAGATTAATTTAGAACTGAAAAAGAGAAAGTAGAGAAATGAAAGGAACCTTTCAAGCAGCAGAAAAGATTCTTGTATCTAGAAGAGATTTTTTGGTTAAGCTTGGGTGGGGAGGCATAATTGCCTTTTTGGTGGGCAGCCTTATTGCTACAGTCAAGTTTTTCTTCCCCAGAGTTCTTTTTGAATCACCAGCTCGGTTTTCTGTGGGAAAACCTGAAGATTATAGTTTTGGGAAGGTGGATGCATCCTACAAAGATAGCCATAGAATATGTGTGGTCAGAAAGGAAGATGGAAGCTTTTTTTGCGTTTCTCTGATATGTACTCATCTCGGCTGCACAGCAAATTGGAAGCCTTCAGAGGGAATATTCCATTGTCCTTGTCATGGCAGTAAATTTGACAAGGAGGGGATGAATTTTGCCGGTCCTGCCCCAAGGCCGTTGGATAGATTTAAGCTGGATCATACACCAGAAGGAGAGTTAATAGTTGACAAAAGCGTAATCTATAAAGGGATTTTCGGTATGAAGGCTTCCAATTTGCTGTGCAGCCGAGATGAGTACATATCAGAGAAACGCAAAAAAAGCTTCCATCTTCCTTTCTGACCACACATATTCTATGGCTATCTT
>DRHQ01000080.1 GCA_011049545.1 Candidatus Aminicenantota bacterium
AAATACATCCCACCAGCTGATCATCCATGGAGAAGACATAATCCTTCGCTTCATCACAACTCTTTTCGAGAGAGGATTTAGACCATGACAAAACCGGAAATATTTGCTTTGCCCGGAACAGGAAGTATTCGCTTTGCCTTGACAGGTAAACCATTTTGCTAGTAAATATTGTATTTTTATGTTACCAGAAGATTCAAAGAGAGAGATGGAGGTGAGTTTTTATGATAAAAAATAAAAGGATACTCGTTACGGGTGGAGCAGGATTTGTAGGACACCATTTAGTTCGAAAATTATCTGATGAACAAAGCAATAAGATTTATATTATCGACAACTTATCCTTTGGGAGAAAAGAGCTAATTCCTAACAATAAAAATGTAAATTTTTATAAAGGTGACGTCTGTTCTAAAGAAATTCTTACAATAATAACAAAAATTAAGCCACATATTGTATACCATTTAGCGGCTATTCACTATTTGCCTTACTGTGACGAACACCCTTTGGAATCCTTTATGGTAAATGTTATGGGCACGAGAAACCTGTTGAATATTTTACAAGGAACAAAACCTGAATTTCTTTTCTTTGCTTCAACCGCTGCAGTATATACGCCTGATAAAGGTCCGCACAATGAAAAAACGAGTGAAACTACTCCGATAGATGTATACGGCGCAAGTAAACTCGTTAGCGAAGATTTATGTTATCTTTTTTATAAAAAGACAAAGGTGACAACTGTAGTAGGAAGGAAGTTTAACATTTATGGTCCTGGAGAGACAAATCCCCATTTTATTCCATCCTTAATGGAACAGATAAATAAGAGAAAGAAAATAATCAAGGTAGGAAATCTTTATCCCAAAAGAGATTATATACATGTAGAAGATGTTGTGGATTATTTATTAAAATTGTACACAGCGGTTGATTCAAGTTTCCAAATTTTTAATATCGGTACTGGTAAAGAACATTCAGTAAGAGAAACCCTGAGCATACTAAAATCTTTTGTTAACCACAAAATAACAATAGTTCAGACTTCAGGATTAAAAAGAAAAGTCGACAGGCCCCATTTACTGGCTGATATTCAAAAAATAAGTCAAAGAGTCAAAAAAGCATCCCACATAGACTTTAGAGAGGGACTTGCCAATCTTTACAAAAATTAGTAATTACAGACGCGAATATATTCAATGAAAATTGCAATGGTGAATGAATTTTTCTATCCTTTTTTAGGAGGGGTAGAGATTCATATACTAAATTTAAGTTTAGAATTGATGGAAAAAGGACACAGTATTTGTGTTATTTGTAAAAATCATAAAGGGCAAATTGCCCGAGATACATATAAAGGTATTCAGATTATTAGGGTAAATTCTTACGTTAAATTGTATGAAACACTTAAAAGCATAAAATTTGATATTGTTCATGCTCATATGTCTCGGAAGATATATTCATCATTAGGTATACTTTTTGCAAAGTTGTTGGGATATAAAGTGGTTTTTACTCCCCATTGTTTTTATCCGTCAAAAAGCCTGGTTGCTAGGTGTAAAAAAGCTCTATTCGATTTTAGTTTAGGGAGAATCTCATTTGCTTGTATTGACAGAATGATAAATCTAACTGAAAACGATAGAAAAGATGCAGTACGCTTAGGCCTTTTATTGAAAAAATCTGTCATAATTCCCAATTCTATTATTGTCGATAAATTTGTAAATTATGTATCCAAAACCAATGTTAAAGAAAAATACAACCTTTCTAAATATTTATTATATGTAGGGCGTATTGATTGGGTAAAAAAAATTGATTTTGTCATAAAATCACTTCCTTCTATTGACCAAAAAATAAAATTTGTGGTCTTAGGTCAGGACACTGGATACAAGAAAAGGCTGGTAGAGTTGGCTAACAAACTAAATGTCCAGAACAGAGTAGTATGGGTGGGAGATGTGGTTTTTGATGAACTGATCGCAGCCTACAAAAACTGCCTTGCTTTAGTATTGCCGTCACTTTATGAGGGTTTACCAACGGTTGTTCTTGAGGCAATGTCCATTGGCAAATGTGTTATCTGTGCCAAAACGGGTGGAACCCAATACTTAATATCAGATAAGATAGATGGTTTTCTATATGAATTTGGAAATCAAAAGGATTTTATCCAGGCAGTAAATATTGTAAATAATTTGGACACCGAGAAATATTCGCAGATGAGAAAAAAAATGATTGAAAAAGTCAATTCTCAGTATAGATGGGAAGTAAATTCAAAGAAAATATTAAATCTCTATAAGCAATTGGTTGTAATATAATTATGTCGAAGTGTGATAAAAATTTATGAAAAGAATTGAACTCTTTGAAATAGGCATCGACAATATAAGTATGGAAGAGACTTTTAATGTAATTGAACAACTGATAAAAAAAAAGAAGCCATCTTTAGTCGTCACTCCTAATGTTCATCACATAAATATTCTCAAAAACGATGATGAGTTTAAGAAAATTTATAGACAGGCTTCTATGGCTCTTCCTGATAGCACACCCCTTATATGGGCATCTAAGTTATTAGGGACGCCTCTAAAAGAAAAGGTAGCTGGTTCAGACCTTTTACCCTCATTTTGTAAAATTGCAGCCAGGAAAAGATATGAATTATTTTTTCTTGGCTCAGGTCCCAGCATAGCTAAAAAAGCGGCGAATATTTTAACTAAGAAATACCCTGGTTTAAAAATTGTAGGAACGTATTCTCCTCCCTTTGGTTTTGAGAATGATGAAGACGAAAACAGAAAAATAGTTGCAATGATAAAGAAATGTACTCCTGATGTTCTCTTTGTTGGATTAGGACCACCAAAGCAGGAGAAATGGATTTGGAGATATAAAGATGAAATTAATGTACCAGTATCAATAGCAGTCGGAGCGTCTTTTGATTTTGTTGCTGGTAATGTAAAGAGAGCGCCAAAATGGATGCAACACATTGGCTTTGAATGGTTCTTTCGATTATGTCAGGAACCCCGTCGTCTTTGGAAAAGATATCTTGTAGGTAATATAATGTTTCTATGGCTGGTTTTAAAGGAATTTATTAAAAGTGATTAAAGTTCGAGGGTTTTTAAGTCTAGTATTACTGGTACTCAGTGATATTTCAGCTCTATTTGCCTCTTTTTTGATCGCATACTATTTTAGAATTAAGGTTTTACCTGCCATAATTCCTGGCCTTGCTAAACAGGCCCTGTCTTTAACAACTCATTTAAGATACGGATTTGCGTATGCGACTTTAATTGTGATTTTTGTTCTTATTTTTGAGAAACTATATACAAAACGTCTTTCATTCTGGGATGAAGCAAAACATTTACTAAAGGGTATTATGCTCTCTTTTATATTAATAATGATGATAGTTTTTATTTCAAGAGGATATACCCAATATTCAAGGCCAATTATTATTATTGCTGGGCTTTTAAGCTTATTTCTTTTTCCTCTTTTTAGGTTAGTAGTAAAAAATATCCTTGTAAAAATAGGTTTCTGGAAAAGAAAGATTATTATTTTAGGAACCAATAAAACAGCCAGATTGGTTGCGCAAGGAATAAAAATGAATCCAACCCTGGGTTATGAGATTTTAGGCTTCCTTACCGAGCATAAAATAACCAATGGCGAAAAAATATTAGATAATATAAAAGTTTTGGGAAAAGTCACCAAAGTTCAAGAGATAAGTAAAAAGTTTGGAGTCCAGGATATTGTGATCGTTCTTCCTGATATAGCTCAGGACAAATTAAGGGAACTAGTTGAAATTTGTGAAACAGAGGTTGGTACTATCAGGGTAGTCCCGAAAATAGGCAGTTTATTTGCGCTCGGGGTGGAAATTGAAAGTTTGGGTGATGTTTTATCATTATCAGTGGCCCGCAATTTAGTAAAACCCTGGAATCTTTTTATCAAGAGATCGCTTGAACTTATTTGTGCCTTATTATTGTTTGTAATTTTTCTGCCTATTTTTTTTATTATTGGGTTAGCCATAAAAACTGATTCTCCCGGACCACTAATATTTGCCCACGAAAGACTAGGTAAGAAAAAAAGAATATTTCGTTTTTATAAATTTCGCTCAATGTTTGTTGATGGAGATCTGAAATTAAATCAATTTCTAAAAGAAAATTCACTGGCTAAGGAAGAGTGGAAAAAGTATCGTAAGATTAAGCAAAATGATCCACGAGTGACTCGAGTTGGGAAGTTTATTCGGAAATACAGCCTGGATGAACTCCCTCAACTTATCAATGTTATTAAAGGAGATATGAACCTCGTGGGTCCAAGACCTTATATGCCTCGGGAAAAAGAAGACATTGGCAAAAGTTACCCAATTATCTCCCGGGTAAGACCAGGCATTACCGGATTATGGCAGGTTAGAGGAAGAAATATTCTGCCTTTTGAAGAAAGGCTTTTTTTGGACGAATACTATATCAGAAACTGGTCTCTTTGGCTTGATACAGTTATTTTATTAAAGACATTAAAGGTTTTCTTTACAAGAGAAGGAGCCTATTAATATATTTACAGCATTTTTCACTCCGAACGTCATTTTTTCCTATAAATAAATATAAATACTTGAAATTTTGTAAAAAAAGCTCATATGAGAACATTACAATATGAACTTGGTTATGCTGTCAATTGTTTCAGAGAACCTATAGAAAGTGTCATTTAGCCAGAGAAATTGTTATGAGTGATATTAGAAAAGATTTATACAATGAAGGATGGCAGGAAACAAAAAGTGGCAAAAGATTATTATCAGATTTTTTAGCACACAGCTTTCTAAAGGAAAAATTAAAAAAAGAAAATGTGAAATTTTTGGATTTAGGGTGTGGAAATCTAAGTGTAGGCAAATATTTGAAAACTAAACTTTCCAATGTAGATTATTTAGGAATAGACTTTTCTGATTCGTCTGCAATATTATCTCAAAAGTTAAACTTGAATTTTTTAAAACATACGTTTGACTCTCCGCTCCCCATTGATTCTAACTCTTTTGATATTATTTATTTTAGCCATGTTATCGAACATCTATTTTATCCTGATCTTATGCTGGAAGAAATTTATAGAATTTTAAAAGATGACGGATATCTGATTATTGGAACCCCGAATTTGGCTTCTTGGTTTAATAGGATTTTATTATTACTGGGTATCCAACCTATTTCTACTGAATTATCCTTTAAATATTCCCAGTGTGGTAGAGGCTTTTTAAAAAAATTTAGAAAAATAGATTCTATAAGCGGCCATATAAGAATAATGACATTAAATGGACTGATGGATCTATTAGATTATCACGGTTTTAAAATAGTCAAAGTAAAGGGCGAGTCTTATGGAGCTCTAAACGAAATAAAAAAATATAAATTGTTTGTTAGCCTTGTTAAAAATTTAGACAACTTTTTTGCAAAATACTTCCCTTCGCTAGCTCATGGAATATGGATATTGGCAGAAAAAAAATGAGAATATTATTTTTATTATGGGAGATGCCTTAAACTGTTTGTTGCCAAAAATAATCTACTCAACTTATAAATAGGATTTGCTGCAGGAATGAAATTTACTCAAACTGCAACTTATAATGTAACGGGTAATCGGAGTAAAACATTTAAAGCTTAAAATCGAGGAATAAACAATTAAAAAAAACATAGCAGTTAATGAATCTCTTTAATACTATCTGGAAAAGAAAATGGCTCATCATAATTCCCACTTTCTTCCTTGAATATATCGAGAAGCAAAGAGTAAAAAGCTGAGAAAAACCTTATATAAATTTCTTGCCTAATCTTTCTATTAAATATTTTCTAAAACCAAATTAGAGTAACTACAAAACCTGTGCTTAATAAGAAATTCAAACTTCTTTCAATCCTTTTTATTAGCCTGGCTATTATTTTTTTCATTATATATAAGATAACATTTTATACTCCTCCTCTTCTTGATTCTGGAAAAAGAAATATAATTGAACAAACAATAGATTTTTTTGGATTTAGCTGGCACCTAAGTAAATCAGCATTCTATCAGGTATTCATTAGAAAAGACATATCGAAAGCAGAATTCCCCAAGGCTGCTTGGTATAGACCTGATTATATTCCTAAACTGATGAATACTGACGATATAGATTTATTATTCATGGCTAAGATTTATAAGGAAAATAAGTCAACTAACTTCTTAGAAAACACTTATATTTCTCTTTTAAAAGATAAAATTGATGATTTAAATTTATTGAAAGAAATAGAGGTGTTTTTTCTTGAAAAAGAAGAATGGAAACATCTTAAAAAAGCAAGTGAAAGAATTCTATTATTAGACCCAAATGATCTGGATAGTATTTATTATTTAGGGCTAAGCTATCTGAATTTAAATAAACTTGACAAATCAAAAAAACTGTTTGAAAGATTGGTAAAATTAAAACCGGATTTTGCAGATGCCTATTATAGATTAGGCCTAATTTACTTGAAAAAGAAAAATTACGATAGGGCACAAAAATTATTTGAGAAGACTTTGGATATCTTGCCTAATCACCGCGACACCCTTGTACATCTCAAAGACCTCTATAAAAAAAATAAATGATGAAAATTAATATAAAAGATAACCTGTTTCCCTCCTCTTTTTATATAGCATTTTTCTTAATTTCAATTCTTATCGTTTTTAATGAAAATATCTGCAGGCTTATCATAAGGATCTTCACAAATAATCTGGCTGATATGCCCTTTGAGTTGGTGGTCTCGACCTTCGACAGAATCCTATACTTTTTATTATTTGGTTATTTTATTTTATCCTTTGTCTATATTATTTATACTGAAAACAGGGATAAGAATAATTTTTTCAATAAAATATTCCCAGGATTTTTTTGTTTAATATTCCCATTTTTTTTCCAGTTAATAATACTTCGGTACCAGTATCTTTTCCTGTGGGACGATGCCGGGCAATACGTAAGTATAGGTATAAATCTATTTTCAGGTTATGGTTTATCATCAGGTATAAGTGGAGCTTTAGGTGGAGCTTATTTCCCTTATTTACCTTTCTCTATATATCAGTATTCTCATTATTTATCTTCAATTTTTTTTGGACTGTTTTGGGAAATATTTCATTCTCTAAAAGGAATAATGCTATCAGTAGTTTTGCTGGAAAGTATCAATTGTTTTTTATTATACAAAATATCTAAAAAACTATTTAAGTCCAATTTTTATTCAGCTGCTGCAAGTTTTTTATACTTCTCGATCGTATTATATATTCTTCCTTTGAGAGAAAGTCTTCAGCCTATATATGATCAGCCTTTTTCCACTCTCGTATTCCTTCTGGTTTATTTATTGAACAAAGAATTTGTAACTCTTAAAAAAGCTTTTCTTTTGGGCCTGCTCTTGGGAATTGGAGTTTTAATTAAAATAACCTCACTTTTTGTTCTTTTTATTTTAGTTTTGTCATTTCTTTTATATTTCCCAAAAAATCTAAAGCTTCGCCTGAAAACAGCCTTCTTGGCCACAGTTGGATTTCTTCTCTTTTTCATCCCTTATCAAATTTACTGCTTACAATCTCGAGGGGAAGTTTTTCCAAGTAAACTGACTTCCTCATTCTATTCCCTTGATTACATACTAAAAAACAACAAGGCTGGCGACACACTGTTTTATAAAAAAAAGGAAAATTTAATAAATGCTAAAGATACAAACGTTTTGAGTTCGAGTGAAAACATAGAAATACCAATAGTGATATCACCGATGGGGGATGAAGTAGTGGAAAGACGCCCAAGATTCCATTGGACTGAGGTCAAAGGAGCATCCAATTATGAAATAGAAATTACTACAGATGGAGGAGCATCAAAAATAGAAGATAATTATTCTTATAAAACTATCTTATCATTAAATCATGATTTGCCGCATACGCGGCTCCGCTGGCGTGTAAGAGCTTGGAAAGATATGGCGACAGGAAAATGGTCTCCCTGGGCTTACTTCACTCCAGAAGATACATTAGAGCAGGCATATGTGATATCACCGAAGGATGATGATGTAGTGGAACGCTGCCCAAGATTCCACTGGGCTGAGGTCAAAGGAGCATCCAGTTATGAAATAGAAATTACCACGGACGGTGGAGCAAAAATAGAAGAATTCTATTCAAATAAAACAATCTTTGAAGCAAATTATAATCTCCCTGATACCAGGCTCCGCTGGCGTGTGAGAGCAAGGAAAGACATGGCGACAGGAAAATGGTCCTCCTGGGCTTACTTCATTGCAGAAGATACATTAGAGCAGGCATATGTGATATCACCGAAGGGGGATGAAGTAGTGGAACGACGCCCAAGATTCCACTGGACTGAGGTCAAAGGAGCATCCAATTATGAAATAGAGATTACTACAGATGGAGGAGCAAAAATAGAAGAATTCTATTCAAAAAAGATAACCAGGAAAGCAGGAAAAGATTTGCCAGCAATACGGTTCCGCTGGCGTGTGAGAGCAAGGAAAGATATGGCAACAGGAAAATGGTCCTCCTGGGCTTACTTCACTCCAAAAACACAAATAAAACATAAGTTATATTATCAAATGTCATTTCCATACTTAGTAATTATAGTAATTTCGATTTTTTTATTCGCTCTGTACAGCATATTCAATAAGAAAATCCCAAGAAACTTTAGTATAATTTTTTTAATTGTTTTTATTATGCTATATTCATTATCTATTCTTTGGGCACAATATTTTAATATAGCAAAAATAAGGCACTTTTATTCTCCGATTACTCTCTCAATCATAATTATTCTATTTGTATTAATAAATTTATTCAGAAATAAAACTAAAAATTCTCCGGAAATAAACTTAAATAGAATCAATATTAAAAAGAGTCATGTCTTATATTTTGTAATTCTTATTATCTCAACCATATTTCTTTGGAGGAATGTCAATAGCAACTGTCGGTTTATCAGTGATAAATGGATATATAAGAATCAAATTTTTGGAGGCTATGAAAGACTAAGTATATCTAATCTCATTGAATGGATAAAACAAAATACAAAAAAAGATGACCTTATTGCTTTTCAATATGATGATGTTGGGGAAATCCATGTTCTTACTGAAAGACCATTTGTTATTTTTCGGAAGGCCCCTAATCGCACTTATGAATCATTAATCAAATTTATAGAATATTATAAACCTCAATATATCATTATCCATAATGAACATTTTAGTCTCTCCCCATTAAAGTTTAATGAAACGATTGAAAAAGCATGCATCGATTTAAACTACACTCCTCTAGATATTATAGATCGCCATAAAATATGGAATCTCAAACAAGATATCTAGACTTGTTACGCCCAATTTAAAAAGGGAAACTTTCCCTTGAAATTTCAGGTAAATTAATTTAGTTTAATACCTAAAAAGGTGCGAACCATGGATGAAAACGAAATTGAATTAATGAATTTCTTAAATATTATCTGGAAAAGAAAATGGCTTATCATACTCCCTACTTTCTTGTTAGTCATTGCATCTGGTGTAATTAGCTTCCTTTTACCTCCGACGTGGCAAATTGATGCCATAATTGAGCCGAGCAAATTTATTGTCAGGACTGAAGCTGGGCAATTTGAGGAGGTTGTAGTCGTGGACCCCAAACAAATATCAGGACAGATTAATGAAGCTTCCTATAATAATACAATTGCCGCTGAATTGAACCTGGATATAAGAAAATTTCCGGAATTGAAGGCAGAGAACCTTATAGATACAAATTTGGTGCTGGTATCCATAAGAGAAAACGATGTTGAAAAAGCAAAATTAATCCTCCATTCGCTTCTCAACCATTTAAAAAGTGAATTAGATAAAAAAGTGAATATTGAATTAAAAGAGGTTGATTCGCAGATAAAATCAAGGCAAATAGAAAATTCGAGAATAGAGGAAGAAATCAAGATAAATAAGAATAAGCTTAATATTATTAAACAAAGAAAAAAAGAGATTGAAAAAGAAGTGAGTGACATAGGAAAAAAAGTTGTATCGCTAGAAAAAGAACAACGTTTGAGCTTAAAGAAAGAAAATAGGAGCGAATCGGAAAGTTTAGCTATGCTCCTTTATTCCAATGAAATTCAACAAAGCTTACAATATCATAGTGAATTAACTGAGCTACTAAGCAGTAAAAGAATAGAAGAAGAGAATATAAATTTGAAAATAGAGAATAAGGAAGAGAGAAGAAATCAGCTAGAAAACGAAATTGGCAATCTAGAAGAAAAAAAAGGAAGAATAGATTATGCTAAATTCATTAAAGAGCCAACATCTTCTCTGTGGCCTGTAGCTCCCAATAAGAAACTCAATGTCCTGATTGCCGGCATGTTCAGCCTCCTGATCTTCACAATACTTGCCTTCTTCCTCGAATTTCTCGAAAAGCAAAAAGTGAAAAGTTGAGAGAAAATGAATATAAATCCGCCCTTCAAATCTCTATGTTCGAAACTTTCCAGGATTCAAAATAGAAATCTCTACTATATAAACTAATCGCTATAACGGCGGTAGCATTTCAAAAATGATTAATTCTTTGTCATTGAGTTACTCTGAGTTTTCGTAGTATTTTACAGGTGAATACTGAATTTGAGATAAATTTATAAAATTAGCTGTTAGACTTTTTTCTTGGTCACAGCTCATAAAATGTTTACATGTTAGAATTAGGAGTGGCACAAAAATGAATAAAAATATTGCAGTTATAGGGTGTGGGTATTGGGGGAAAAACCTTGTTCGGAATTTCTATGAATTAAATTCACTTAATGCAATTTGCGATGTTGAAGGAAAAAGACTGAAATCGTTCAAAGAAAAACATCCTGATTTAGCTGTGTATAATGACTATAAAACGCTATTAAAAAAACCTGAAATCGATGCTGTTGTTATAGCCACACCTGCTGCAACCCATTATGCAGTTGTCAAGGAAGCCCTTTTAGCAAATAAAGATATATTCGTAGAAAAGCCTATTGCTCTGTATTATAAAGAAGGCAAGGAATTAGTTTCATTAGCTGAAGAAAAAGATAAAATTCTTATGGTGGGGCACATTCTTGAATATCATCCTGCTGTAATTAAATTGAAAAAAATGATTAATAAAGGAGAATTGGGAAAAATCAACTATATATATTCAAATCGCTTGAATCTAGGAAAAATCAGAACAGAAGAAAACATTCTCTGGAGTTTTGCTCCTCACGATATATCTGTAATTATTGGACTATTAGATGAAATGCCTGAAGAAGTTTCCGCCCATGGGGGGAATTATCTTAATCCGAATATTGCTGATGTAACTGTCACTACTATGAATTTCCCCAGTGGAGCCAAATCTCATATTTTTGTAAGCTGGCTTCATCCCTATAAAGAACAGAAGTTGGTAATTATTGGCGATAAAAAAATGATTATGTTTGATGACGTTAATCCTAAGGATAAGCTGTTTTCATACAGTCATAAAATCGACTGGATTGAAAGACTTCCAGTTCCTCGCCCGGAGGAAGCTCAACCCCTAAAGATTGAGGAAAAAGAACCACTTAAATCAGAGTGTGAACATTTTATCGACTGTATCACGTCAAGAAAAACTCCCATAACAGATGGCAATAGTGGCCTCAGAGTGCTTAAAATATTGGAGGCATGTCAACAATCTCTTAAAGAAAACGGAAAAGTTTATCGGTTTACATATGAAACTAGTAAGAAATACTTCGTTCATGATACTTCAATTGTGGACGAAAATGTTGAGATCGGAGAGGGCACGAAAATATGGCATTTTTCTCATATTTTGAAGAACACAAAAATGGGAAATAACTGCAATATTGGACAAAATGTAGTCATTGGACCAAATGTTACGATTGGCGGTAATGTTAAAATTCAAAACAATGTCTCTGTATACGAAGGTGTAATTTTGGAAGACGATGTTTTCTGCGGCCCCTCGATGGTCTTTACAAACGTTATAAATCCTCGAAGTCACTGGCCTCGAAAAGATGAATACAAAAAAACCCTGGTGAAAAAAGGGGCATCTTTAGGAGCCAATTCAACCATACTCTGTGGAACTACAATAGGACAGTACGCATTTATTGGAGCTGGGGCGGTGATAAATAAAGAAGTGCCTGATTACGCACTAGTTCATGGAGTTCCAGCCAGAATTCAAGGTTGGATGTGCTATTGTGGAACAAAACTTAGCTTATCAAACTCTATTGACTCCAAAGAAAAGGCAGAGTGCAGTACATGTAAGAGGAAATACAAAAAAGAAGGGCTAAATGTTTATAAGATATCGTAAAAGGAGGAAATTTCTGCACAACTTTAAGTCACCTGCAATAACATTCAACTCATAGAAAATTACAGAATATGAAGGTCTTATTCATAGGTTTAGGTTCAATCGGCAAGCGTCATTTACGTCTCTTAAATGAGACTAGGAGTGTTGAAAATATTTGCTGGAGAAGTGGCGAAGCAAGATATTCAAATGAATTTGATGCAAAATATAATATTAAAGTATTTAAAGATCTAGGTCAGGCAATACAGGAAAATCCTGATTTTGCTATTATCGCGAATCCCACTGCTCTTCATGTTGAGACTGCGACAGCCATAGCTCAAGCTGAGATACCCTTCCTAATAGAAAAACCGGTATCAGATCGACTTGAGGGGATTGAAGCGCTGAAGAAAATTGTTCAGGATAAGAATCTACCCGTTATGGTTGGCTTTCAGATGCGTCATCATCCTGGATACAAGGAACTTATAAAATTAATCAAATCCGGAAAGATTGGCCAACCTCTAAATTTCCAGGGTTATGTGGGACAGTATCTTCCTGATTGGCGTCCAGATGCCGATTACCGGGAAAGCTACTCCGCCAGAAAGAATTTAGGAGGTGGAGTTATTTTGGACTTATGCCACGAAATTGACATTGCCATTTCTATTCTAGGTCAGGCTGACAAAGTGAGCTGTATATGTGGTCATTATTCTGACCTGGAAATCGAGACCGAGGATATGGCCGATATTACATTAGAGCACAAGGGCAACCGTTTGAGTCACATGCATTTGAACTACCTTGAAAGGAACTACGAATGGTTTACCCGCGTGATGGGCACTTTAGGGACTATCATCTGGGATTATGGAAGAGGGTATCTGGAAATCATACAGACTGACGGAACAACGAAACGTTGGAACGACCCTGATGGATTTGAAAGGGACTGGCTTTACAGAGAACAAATAAAACAATGGCTTGAAGTTCTGGAGGGGAAAAAGGCTCCTTTAGTTGATCTTGATGTCGGAATCGCTGTAACTCAGGTTGCACTAGCTGCAAAACGTTCATCAGAAGAAAAACGACATATAGAGCTATGATAAACAAAGATAAAATGGTTCTCGGTGTGATTCCCGCACGTGGAGGATCAAAAGGAGTTCCTGGAAAAAATATCCGAATGATCCTTGATAAACCGTTGATTGCTTACGCTATTGAATGCGGTTTATGACTTAAATACTGTAGTTTGGATCTATTCCAGAAGGGCTCTTATGGAGGAAAAAGCACGAATCCCAAAGAGGACACTCCTGTATTTAGTGCCGCCTGAAAGAGCCATCGACATCGACACCGAGCTTGACTTTAAAATGCTTGAGTTTATGATACGATACAATAAATCACTTCAGGCTTAGAGGGTAATTTCATGAATACTAAAGAGTATAAAAAAATTAAACCTTTGGAAAAACCAGAAAATATTTTCGATTTAAAAGACAGGGTTGCGGTCATTGTTGGTGGTGCTGGCAAGATGGGGCAGCAGTTTGCGCGGACATTAGGCTTTGCAGGAGCAAAAGTAGTTATAGCTGATAAAAATGAAGAAAAATGTAAGAAACTAGCAGAAGTAATAACTACTCTTACGAATTCTCAGTTAATGGGGTATAAATGTGACGTAACTAAGGAGAAGCAAATTCAAGCGCTGTTCAAGGGTGTTTATAATAAATATGGAAAAATAGATATCTTAATTTATAATGTAATGGCAAAACCTGAGGGATATTACAGGCCTTTCAAGGATTATCTAGCTAGGACATGGAAGGAAGTGCTGGACAGCAATCTAACAGGAGCTTTTTTATGTTGCCGAGAAGCTGCAAATTATATGAAAAAATCTAAGGAAGGAGCAGTGGTTTTAACTTCGTCCACGTATGGATTGGTAGGACCTGACCAGAGGATTTACAAGAACTGTTCTCCCAAAAAAAATATCTATGGGGGAACTGATCCTTTAAATTGTCCAGCATCCTATTCGGTATCCAAAGCAGGACTGTCAGGTTTAGCCAGATATCTGGCGACTTTGTGGGGAGAATTCAATATTAGAGTGAATTTACTTACTCCGGGAGGCGTGTACGATGGCCAGGAAGAATCATTTCATAAAGAATATGTAGATCGTACTCCTTCAGGGAGAATGGCTGTCTGGTCTGATTATAACGGAGCAATACTCTTCTTGGTAAGTGATGCTTCTCGGTATATGACAGGTACCAATCTAATAATAGATGGAGGTTGGACTGCATGGTAATGGCGAATAGGAGGACTTAATAATGAAAGAAATACAAATTGGACAGAGAAAAATCGGACCGAAATATCCACCTTTCGTCATAGCTGAGGTGGGAATCAATCATGAGGGCGAATTGGAAAAAGCCATTCAAATGGTGGATGCTGCCTCTGCTGCAGGAGCCGACTGCGTGAAATTTCAATGCCATATTACAGAGAAAGAAATGATTCCAACAGATATGAAGCCTGGAAAGATATCTGAGGAGCGATTGTGGGATATTATTAAACGATGTGAACTTACTGAGGATGAAGAGAAACATGTAAAAAAATATTGTGAAGAAAAAGAAATAATTTATCTCTGTACTCCTTTCTCCAGGGAAGCAGCAGATCGTTTACAATCTTTGAATATCCCAGCTTTTAAAATTGGTTCTGGAGAGTGCAACAATATTCCTTTACTTAAGCATATTGCTAAAATGAGCAAACCAATAATCTTATCTACCGGAATGAACGACATAGAGTCAATAAGAAGATCTGTAGATGCAATTCAACAATTTGATTGCCCTCTCATGCTTATGCACTGTACCTCGATGTATCCAACACCTTACGACAAAGTCCGGTTAGGGGCAATTAATGAGTTGCAGAATGCTTTCAATTTACCAGTTGGTCTAAGTGACCATTCTATTGGAATCTATACATCTCTCGGTGCTGTTGCGCTCGGGGCATGTGCAGTAGAGAAGCATTTTACAATCAGTCGGCAGTGGCCAGGACCAGATGTACCTATTTCTATAGAGCCTTCTGAACTGGAGGAATTGGTCAAAGGATCAAAGGCCATCTTCTCTGCTTTAGGAGGACATAAGACTATTTTGCCGGAAGAAAAACCTGTCATTGACTTTGCCTACGCCTCTGTTGTTACAATAGCTCCGATTAAGTCAGGAGAAACATTTACTTTGGAAAATACTTGGGTAAAGAGACCAGGTACTGGTCCCATTTTGGCTCGCTATTTAGATAAGGTGCTGGGTAAAAGAACAACAATAGACTTGGAGAAGGATCATCAGGTCAAGCCAAATGATATTGAAAACTAGTAATCTATCTGAATATAAGATCCTTGTCACAGGCGCCAGTGGATTCTTAGGCCGACAATTAGTAAAAACTCTTCTGGCTAATAGAGCATCAGTGGTCGGGATAGACTGTAATCCGCCTCCAAGCTCATATGATAAAGCAATCGAAAATGAGTCTTTTCGATTTGTCCTTGGCAACTTTCAAGACAAAGTAGACGAGGCACTATCCCAATTTATCTCACTCAAAAAAAAGAAAGGTGCTGTCTTTCATATGGCTGGGATAGCCCATACAGAAGAGTGTGGAAAGAACCCAATAAGAGCTTTTGAATCCAATGTTTTATTGACAGTTCAGGTCTTGGAGTTTTGTATAAAGAATAAGATAAACAGATTTGTCTTCCCATCAACCGGGCTTGTTTATGGCGATCAAGGTGGAAGACCTTCAAGAGAGCAAAACCCTTCCATTGCTCAAAATATCTATTCGGCTACAAAACTATCCGCCGAATCAATAATTCAAGGTTATGCTAATAGCTTTGGATTGAATTGCATTATTGCTCGCTTGAGTAATGTCTACGACTCAGACGTTCATCCAGCCACAGTCGTGGGGACAATTCTAAAGCAGGTAAAAAATGGTGGGAAAATTGCTGTCCGTAGCCTGGCCCCTATAAGAGATTTTATATATATCGATGATGTAATTGAAGGTTTCATTAGGCTTTTTGTTTCAATAGATAAGGCTGGATGTTATATTGTTAATTTATCAACAGGAATTGGGTCATCTGTCCAAGAGCTTGCAGAAACAGCATGCAAGGCTGCTTCTATTCCGATTGATAGAATTCAATCAAAGGAAGAGTTAGAGTCTTTGAAGTCAATGCTGGTTCTTGATAATAGCCTTCTTGTCAAGCTTACCGGATGGAGACCAAGGTATAATCTATCTGAAGGATTACGCTTAATATTGAAGGATCTTGTTTAAAAATGAATCCGCCGATAAGAAAGATTGCGGTTTTTACAGGGAATAGAGCCGAATATGGCCTTCAATATCCTATCCTGAAAGCCATCGCTGCCCATCCAAATCTTGAATATTTCCTTCTGGTCTCTGGGGCTCATCTTCAAGAAGATTTTGGCTATACACTCCGGGAAATTCAGGAAGATGGATTTAAGGTTCATGCTGAAGTGAAACTTGACATGGAGGAAGATACTCTATTTTCTACAGCCCAGGCAATCGGTTCAGGCGTCTTAAGCCTGAGCCGTATTCTTGATAAAATCAAGCCTGATTTCCTTGTAGTCTATGCTGATCGATTCGAGGGATTTTCAGCAGTCATCAGCGGAACACAGATGAATATTCCTACCGCCCATATTGAAGGCGGAGACCTCACCGAAGGTGGAGCTCTCGATGATTCAGTCCGGCATGCGATGACTAAGTTGGCTCACCTTCATTTTACTACTAACGAAAAGGCTGCTGATCGAGTACGCCGATTAGGTGAAGAGCCCTGGAGAGTTTTTAATGTGGGATTTCCTGCTGTTGACCTTATTGTTTCTGGGGATTTTGCAAATCCGAAAGAGCTCAAGGAAAAGTACGGAATGAGCCGTGATATGCCTCTTGTTATTTTTACGCAGCATTCTGTAACCACAGAATTTGAGGACGCTGCAAATCAGGTTAAACCCTCGTTGGAAGCCATGCGAATTCTGGCCAAAGAAGAATGTCAAGTTATTGTGACTTACCCGAACAATGATGCTGGAGGAAGACGGATTATCAAGGAAATTGAAAAGCTAAGGAAAGAAAAGCTAAATAATATTAAAATTCATGAGAGCCTTGGGCGTTTCTATTTTCATGGAACCCTGAATCTTTGTGGAAGAGTTGGAAGAGGGGTATGTGTGGGAAATTCCTCAGGTGGTATCAAAGAAACTCCTAGTATGGGCTGTCCTGTAGTAAATATAGGATCGAGGCAAAAGGGCCGCTTGAGAGGTGATAATATAATTGATGTGGATTATAATAAAGATGAGATCTTAGCAGCTATAAGAAAAGCATTATATGATGAAGAATTCAGAAAAAAATGCCATAATGGTAAAAGTCCATACGGAGCTGGTAATGCAGGAAAACAGATTGCCAATATATTAGCGACAATTGATATCAATCTGGCACTGCTCCAAAAGAAAATGACTTATTAAATACATTCAAAATGAAAAATGAAGACATAAATCAATTTTGTCTAAAAGAGGCCTCTACAGTCCGGGAGTGTATGGAGGTCATCAATCAAAACAAACAGGGAATTGCCCTTGTTGTGAATCCTCAAGGTCGACTAATCGGTACAGTAACAGATGGTGATATTCGACGTTTCATCCTTGCGGCTCGATCTTTAGAAGAACCAGTTTCAAATGTGATGTGGACAAATCCTTTGACTGCACCTCTAGGTACTTCTGAAGAAGAAGTCAAAGAATTAATGAATAAATATATGGTCAGGAATATACCTATCATTGACAAAAAAGGTCGCCCGCGCAATCTGATGACTATTACAGACCTTGTTTCTGAAAAGAGTGATTGTCAGACGGCTGTTATAATGGCTGGAGGTGAGGGTAAAAGGTTAAGACCTATCACTGAAAAAATTCCGAAACCTATGCTAAATATAGGAGATAAGTCCATTATAGAAAATATCATTAATGCCTTTGTCGAAATTGGCATTGAAAAAATTTATATATCTGTTAACTACAAAGCAAAAGTTATCGAAGATTACTTAAAAAAATATGCTAGCCAAGGCGTAAAAATTGAGTATCTAGAAGAGCACAAAAAGCTAGGTACTGCCGGAGCATTGACACTCCTACCCGAGGCTCCTTCAAGGCCTTTTATTGTTATAAATGCAGACATAGTAACAAAAACAAATTTTGCTCGATTAATAGAGTTTCATAATCAGCACAGATGTGTTATGACTGTGGCCGCAACTCAATTTGAGTTCAACATACCCTATGGTGTTCTAAATCTGTCCGGGCATTATCTTCTAGGAATTCAGGAAAAACCCGAACAAAAATTACTCTGCAATGCCGGAATTTATATGATCAATCCTGAAGTTCTGCCTGTAATTCCAAAAGATACAGAATTCAATATGACCGATTTAATAAACGAATTAGTGAGAAAAGGACTTCCCCTTACAACTTTTCCAATCCACGAATATTGGATTGATATCGGGAAGATGGAGGACCTTGAAAAGGCTAAGGATGATATTAAGGATTCTTAATGGGACAGTTTTGGAAAAATAAGAAAGTACTGGTTACTGGATCGGATGGATTTATTGGAAGCCATCTTGCTGAAAAACTGGCCAAAGAAGGTGCACGCGTTAGAGCGTTTGTCTACTACAACTCCTTTGGTAGCTGGGGGTGGTTGGATCACACAAATCCTGATCTAATGAAAAACATAGAAATTTTTCCAGGGGATATTCGTGATCCCAATCGGGTTCTGGAGGCTGCAGAAGGCCAGGAGATTGTGTTCCATCTGGCCAGCCTCATCGCTATCCCTTACAGCTATCATGCGCCGGATAGTTATGTTCAGACCAATGTGGGTGGAACATTGAATGTACTCAACGCTTCTATGAGGGCCAAAGTTAAACGCCTAATTCACACATCCACCAGCGAGGTCTATGGCACAGCCCAATACGTACCTATTGACGAAAAACATCCTTTACAAGGACAATCTCCTTATTCGGCTACCAAGATCGGTGCAGATATGCTTGCCGAAAGCTTCCATCGTTCTTTTGATCTCCCGGTAACAATCATTAGACCTTTTAACACTTATGGGCCCCGACAGTCGGCCCGGGCTGTGATTCCAACCATATTGACTCAGTTATTTCAGGGAAGCAAACAGATAAAACTAGGTGCACTTCATCCAACTCGAGATTTCAATTTTGTGGAGGACACAGTTTCGGGATTTTTAGCATTAGCTGATGCTCCCACAGCAATTGGCCGTGTGGTGAATGTAGGCTCAGGCAGGGAGATATCCATTCAAGACCTTGTGAATACTCTTTTTCGTGTTACCGGGAAAAAGGCTGAGGTTGTCTGCGAAAAAGAAAGATTAAGACCTGATAAGAGTGAAGTTGACCGCCTTTTATGCGATGCAACTCTGGCAAAGGAACTGACGGGCTGGCAACCTCGTTATACCCTTAAAGAAGGATTGAAGATTACAGCCCCCTGGATTGAAAAGCATCTTCATACTTATAGAACCAAAATCTATAGCATATGAACCTCCTGTTTTTGACACAGAGCAAAACCCAATAAATGAAAGATAAAAAATAGCTCTATATCCTATTTCCCCTATCTAATGTCAGTAAAAGTAGTTCTAAAAAATACAGTATTTTATGCCCTGGCTAACGCTATCCAAAAAGGTTTCAGTTTTCTAATTCTCTTCATAGTAGCTCTGTTTTTAAGCACGGAAGAGTATGGGTATCTAGCTTTGATCCTTCTATTCTCCAATTTCGCATACACGATTGTTACCTCCACCATACATGGTTCTACGCTCAGGTTCTATGTCGACCTTGAGGGAGAAGAGAGAAAAAGATTCATCGGCAGCACCCTGATTTATGTCATCACTTTTGGATTATTTCTCTTTCTCCTTATATCAATACAAGGACAATCACTTGTTTCCATTTTCTTTCCAAACTCGAACTTACCTTTTTATCCTTTATTTGCAATCAGTTTAGGGATTATGTTTTTAACCATACCCATGCCTGTAGTAAATGCTATTTTCAGGATAAAAGAAAAACCAAAACATATTTTAGCCCTGGTCATTATAAGCTCAACAACAATTGTGGCTTTTGTTTACCTGTTTCTTGGTATTCTCCGAAAGGGGCTTAAAGGCTTGTTAACGGGCCACTTCATTGCAGCATTTATCATATTCTGGCTCTTTTTTTATATGATTAGAAAAGAATATCTTTTTAAATTTGATTGGAAATTACTTAAACCTGCTCTCATTTTCTCTCTGCCTTTAATGCCTTATATTTTTTTAGATTTTATACGAAGCCGCGCCGGTATATATATCCTTGAAAAATTTGTTGAAGCGAGCGAAGTGGGTGTTTTTTATTTTGGAGCGAATATCGGATTTGCTATGAGCGCCATAGTGAGCACTTTTGCCGCAGCTTATTCTCCCCGGATGTTCATTCTTCTTAAGGAAAAACCGTTAAGCACTGCAAAAGAAGAATTTAGCAGAATCTTTCTCTATATATATCTACTGATGACTTGTGCCTTTGTCTTTTTGAGTCTATTTAGCGAAGAAGTCATTTTATTATTCTTTTCTGAAATGTATCATGGTAGTTACAAAATCATACCTATTATTACTTTATCCTGTTTTATGGGCGGTGTTTATTTGTTTTTTCACAATTCATTCTACTGGACAAAAAAAACATATTATACATCCTTATGCGCTTTTATCATGGCCGCTGTTACGATTACAGCTCAAATCATGCTTATTCCATCTTTCGGGATCATGGGGGCGGCATTTGGGCTCCTCTTGGGTCAAGCAACTGGGTTAATAAGCGGGTATATTTTTGGACAAAAAGTATTTCCTATGAATTATGGCTTTAAAAAATTAGCTTTTTTCACTATCACTGCAGTAGCAAGCGTTTTTATTATGGGGTATGTGTGGCCTGGAGGCATCAGCATTTGGAAAATTGCTGTTAAGATAGTATTGATGCTGAGCATATTAAAATTAATGCTTTCAAAAATCGACGTTGAAATTAAAGATATTCCCAGGAGAATCAAAGATTTTATGGGATTTTTATAATTCTCAAACAGAACAAGAACCGTCATGAAATTCATTCATAAGGAGAAAAGATGGGTTTGATGAATAAAGCCCCTACAAAAAAGAAAGAGATTGCCGCATTGCGTTCGCAATGACATTTTATTCCATTGTTTACTTATTGAGGGTTTGATAAATTAAACCTCAACAGGAAAAGAAAAAAATGAAAGCGATTATTCTTGCAGGTGGAAAAGGAACACGTCTGGCTCCGTACTCTACTATATTACCTAAACCACTCATGCCCATTTGTGATATGCCTATCGTTGAAATAATATTGAAGCAGCTTTCAAGCACAACTTTTAATGATATTGTTTTATCCGTCGGTCATTTAAGCTCACTCATAAGGGCTTATTTTGACTCTGTTACTATTCCTGGAATTTCACTTTCCTATTCGCTGGAAAAAGAGCCTCTTGGCACAGCCGGGCCTATCAGACTTGTTCCCGAACTGAATGAAACTTTTTTATTAATGAACGGCGACGTGTTAGCCAATATCGACTTTTCCAAATTATATGCATTTCACAAAAAAAAGAATTCTATGGCAACTATGGTAATCAATAAGCGGCATATAGACATAGATTTTGGTATTATCACTACTGAAAAGAATGAACGTGTGCTTGAGTATAATGAAAAACCAAAATATGAATATTTTGTGAGCGCTGGCATCTATTTATTTGAACCGGCAGTCCTTGAATATATCAAATCAGATAAACATCTTGACTTGCCTGACCTGGTCAAACGCCTGAAACAGGATGGACAGACTGTCCATGCCTATAATCACCTAGGATACTGGTTAGATATCGGCCGTCCCGCTGATTACGAAAAAGCCGTTCAGGACTTCTCCTCAAAAGAAGCCCTTTTTAGCAAGCTGCTAAATAAATAGATTTTATCATTTAATTCTAAAAGGCTAAACAGAAAACATTTATGTTAAAATATGTTTCCTGAAAAAGACAGATGATGTTTAGTTAAGATGAGATTTAATAAAATTGTTCGAATAGGCAATCGAGAGGTTGGCCATGGCAGAATCGCTTTTGAAGACTGGAAAGGTAAAGTTAGATATAGATGAAGAATGAATGAACAAGAAACAAAACCCAGAATTTTGATTAGTCTCAATAATGGATGGATCATCCGGAACTGGATTTACACAGGCATCCTTGACGACCTTGCAGAAAAGTTTGATGTAATGGTTCTTACTCCTGTTAAAGATGACCCGGAATTTCGCGATATCCTCTCAAAAAGAAAATTATCTATCAAGGTTTCTCTTCTACATGAGCTCGAAATTAATCCCTTCATCAAAATGATTCGGGGGATAAAAGATAAATTATTTTACGAGATTCATGGCCTGGAAACTCAAAAAATAAAAAGATTTGATAGACGATATAATCTTTTTTTAAAGGGAGCGTCTTTATTCATCCTGGCTTTATCCAAGCTTCCTGGGGCAAATAGAATAGTCCTTCTGCTTGAACGATTTGATAATCTTCTCAACAGAAAAAAAATATATGAAGATGCTCTACACAGTTTCCATCCGGACTTATTTATCAGCACCCACCCATTCAGCAATACAGAACGTAAGGTAATAATCGAAGCCTATAGAGAAAAAATCCCAGTTTTAGCATCTATTTTGAGCTGGGATAACATATTCAACAAAGGGTTGCTTCCCCTCTTCTTTGACAAAATCATAGTATGGAGCCAAATTCAGGAGGACAGGATTCTATCCTATTACCCTGAATATAATTCCAAACACATAGCCATATCCGGGATTCCTAACTTTGATATATATCGTTCAAAAGAATTTGAAGACTTTAAAAGACATGATTACCTGAAATCCATAAAAATCGATCCCGAATACAGAGTGCTGGTGTACTGTACTGGCCCTCCCAGTCTTTTCCCTAAAGAGCCTGAAATAGTGGATATTTTAATCAAGAATATGGACAAAGGGTCCATCCCTGATAACTGCCATTTGCTGGTCAGGTTACATCCCCATGATGATTTTGAACGATATGAGCCATTTCTCAATCACAAAAGAGTGACAATATTCAACTCAAGCCTTGATAAACAATCCCGCGATACTTTTACATGGATTCCTCCTGAAGATGAAATATTTGGCCTTATGGCCATGTTGAAAGCCAGTGACCTTTGTATCAATATTGCTTCAACAACTTCATTGGATGCTGCCGCTTGTGGAATTCCCATCATTAATGTGGTTTTTGACGGGTATAAAGATGAAAAATATTTAGGTTCTAACAGACGCTTTTATGATTTTACCCATTATAAAGATGTTGTAAAAACAGGAGCTGTAAAATTAGTTTACAGCGAAAAAGAATTGATACATGCAATTAATCATTATTTAAAGAATCCTTCTTCAGATAAAGAAAAAAGAGGTAAATTGGTATCTGAACAATGCTGGAAACTGGATGGCAAATCATCAGAACGGGTCGTTAAGATCATTTCCGATTTCTTAACCAAATAAAAAAGAATGAAAATTAAGTTTAACAAAAATATTTTATTGATTTGTTTCTTCTTTATTGTTGTTTTCGGTACTGGTATTTTCTTGCTCCGTGGTTTTTTTTCAGGATATTTAACAGGGATTCGTGGGGGATTGATATTTATTTTATTAACTGCAGGAGTATTATTAGCAGTCATTAGCCTACCACCACAGTTGCTAAAGCGCCATTTGCCACACATCTATTTTATAGCAATCGTATGGGGATATTTCTATCAAGTAATTCTGCTTTATGATGCCCCTCTTCATGCGTCTTTTTTCCGGTGCCTTTTTTATATCCTGTTGATTATAGGCATGGTACTTTTTCTATCAAACAAAAAAATTGATTTAAAATATTTATTACTGTTCTTCGGCTGGCTTTTTTTTAATTTATTTTCATTACTGGGGAAAAAGGTTCCGGATGATGTCATAATGCTCTATTTTGTGGGTGTTGTCTTGCCGGGGCTTTTTGCTCTGGTGCTACATGTCTATTTTAAAACAGAGGGTACTTTCGAGCTCTTCACACGGGCAGTTTCGCTGGGAACCATTGGGATCCTTGGGGGGATGCTTCTGATTATGTTCCTGGCGACAGTTCTTAAATGGGGCGATATAGCCCTGGCACGAAATGCCGCTAATCTCAATTATGGTGCAGGACTTTTGTTTCTCGCCTGGCCATTTATTACCTGGAAGCTCTATTCACATTCATTTCTTTCAAGAATTTTTATTATTCTGTTTATCACAGCCGTAGCCTTTTTTTCTTTCTCTCGCACAACCTTTTTCTTAACAATAATGCTGATCATATTTACTTTCTTTATATCACAAAAAACGAACAAGAAAATCATAGTATCTTTTTTGTTAGCATTTTTGCTCATTGCGATATTTGCTCCTCAATCCATACTTTCTCACTGGTTAGCCAGATTCAACATAAAGCAATGGTCAGAAATATTACATCCGGAGAGATGGAAGGATATTGCTCTGACAGATCGAGCTAAAATATGGAGTTTTGCCTTAAATGCATTCTCTCAAAGCCCTTTAATTGGCCATGGACTTGGCAGTTTTTCTACTCTGGTATCCGAAAAGACCGCAGGGGTTGAAGAATATTCCGAAGCCCACAGCCTTACACTCACTGTGATGGCAGAGCGAGGAGTGATTGGTTTTGTCATGATAACCGGGATGATTTTATACATTTTGTTCAATTTATTGCTACGGTGGCGAGTAGAATCAGGGGTACGGAAGGAGTTCTTCATTCTTGCTCTTGTGAGTTTTTTCTGTTTTTTGGCATTTGCTCATACAACCGGTGCTGAAATAATGAGGAGCGGCACTCTGTTTGTGGATGGAACATTAAGTGCATATCTTATGGTTTATTTAGTAATCACCATGTCATGGTCTCAAATTAGAGAAAAATCTCTACAACATGGAGATAAATAATCAAGTCAACATGGCGTTTGACTAAAGCATTACTAAAATAATCCATATATTGTACAGATTATATCATCCTCCAAAGGTTTTATAAGATATGAAAAAGAGTAATTCCTTCTCCGGGCGAGTCCTTATAACGGGCGTGGGCGGTTTTAGCGGGAAATATCTAAGCTCATATTTACACAAAGAATACCCAGAGGCTGAGGTCTGGGGGATAGATATAAGCGAACAATCCCTTTCACTATCTTCAATAAACTTCATAAGGTCAGATATAACGGATTACGACAACATCAAGAGAGCTATTGCCCGAATTCAGCCCGATACAATATTCCATCTTGCGGGAACCTTTGATTGCGGGAACTTGATGTCCTTGTATCAGGTAAATGCTATAGGAACAGAGCATCTTTTGAGGGCGACTACCTGTCTTTCGAAAAAAATACGAATTGTACTGGCCAGTTCGGCAGCTGTTTACGGAACAGTCCTCCCTAAAGAAAACCCAGTCAAAGAAGAAAAGAAGGTAAGCCCGGTCAGTCATTACGGCCTAAGCAAACTCGCAATGGAAATGATCGGAACCATGTATGGACAGAGGGAAAATAACTTAGAGATCATTATTGCCAGGACCTTTAATCTAATCGGTTATGGACTTTCGCCTTTACTTCTGCCGGGAAAACTGGCAAAAGAAATCCAGGAACTATCTAAATCGCAAGAAAGAAAACCGTTAAAGGTCGGTAACACAAATACAATCCGGGATTTTATTGACGTTAGGGATGCAGTTAAAGCTTTAGCCCTGTTAGCTATTCATGCTAAAGAGAACAATGCCTATAATATCGGTTCAGGAGTTGGCAATAAGATAAAAGACTTAATTAAATTATTTATTGATAAAGTTGATCCAGACATTGAAGTATTGACAGACCGAAATCTTTTTAAAAAAAGTGACCCTGATATAGTAACGGCAGACATTTCAAAAATAAAAAACCATACTGGATGGAAGCCAGAGATAAAGTTAGATAAGTCTGTTCTGGATATTATTAAACTAATAAATAGACAGGTATGAGCTGATGCATTTGTGTGCCATAGCAAATATAGAATCCATACACGTTAAAAAGATTTTGAAATATACGGCGGCAACTGGACATAGGGTTGATGTAATTACATTTGATGAGGGAGAGATCGAAGGAGTAACTATCCACAGAATAAAGACCCCCTCATTGCTCAGGTCACGAAAACTAAGATATTTGTATTGCGTTATTGCAGCAAGAAAGCTAGTTCGAGAAATTAAGCCTGATATTTTGCTGTCTATTTATCTAATTGGCCCGGGAGGGTTAGGAGCAATGTGCAGTTACCATCCCCATGTCGTTATGGCTATTGGTTCGGACGTCTTATTGGAAATGAAAAGATCTTTTTATAATCGTTTAATCACAAAATCTATAATTAAAAGAACAGATCGTTTTATTACTGTTTCAAAAGCTGTAGCGGATAAACTGGTGGAAAGAGGAGTCTATCCTGAACATATTTTCACCAATCCAATCGGTGTCGACTCAGCCCTATTTAATTATTCCGAGGATGCAGACAAAAAAGGAAAACTCCAGATAGTCAGTACAAGGAAACTCGATCCTCTCTATAATGTCAAACAGTTTATAAACAGTTTGCCTGGAGTTATTGAAAAACACGAGGGTTTTGATGTGGTTATCATTGGCACGGGTACTGAATATGAAAGCATAAAGAGAAGCATCGATAGCTATAGCATAAAAGAAAATGTTAAACTTGTTGGAAACGTATCTCAATCTGATCTTGTCAACTATTTAAAAAAAAGCCATATCTTTATATCCATTCCACTTTCAGACGGAGCCCCTGTTTCTCTGTTTGAAGCAATGGCATGCGGATGTTTTCCGATTCTATCTGATATTAAAGCGAATAGAGATTGGATTCAGGACGGCATAAACGGATTTCTCATTCGATTGGGCAACCATGAACTGCTGGTAAAACGAATCCTGGAAGCCATGGAAAGCCCCTCTTTAGTGAATAAAGCCAAATTAATAAACCGTCAGATTGTTGAAGAACAGCTTGATTTTTCAAAAACATCGGACAATTTGATACAATACCTTGATTCTATAATCAAGATTAAAGCCCATAATACCCAAGGCAATCCAACGGTATCTTAATTTTCAAATTATTATGAATTACTGCTACAAAAATATAATATAATTTTAAAATTGTATTAAGCAAAGTAAGAAACATTGAATATTTGGCTCATCCAAACAGGAGAACCTTTACCTATAAGGGAAGGGATTCGAAAGATGAGAACGGCCATTCTGGCAGATAAGCTAATAAAAAGAGGACACAATATCTTATGGTGGGCAAGTTCTTTTGACCATATTAAGAAAGAAATGATATTTAAAAAAGATACTGAGCTAACAGTAAAAAGAAGCTTGAAAATTCTCGCCTTAAAAGGCACTGGCTATAAGAAAAATATCTCTTTATCAAGATATGTCGACCATAGAATCATTGCCAGAAAATTTAAAAAATTAGCGCTTAAAATGCCAAAGCCGGACATTATAATAACCTCAACGCCTCCCCATGATTTGGCATATGAAGCAGTTACTTTCTCAAAAGGCAATAATATACCTGTATTAGTGGACATCAGGGATGAATGGCCGGATCTTTTTTTAAATGTTGTGCCCGGGAAGTTTCAGAAATTAGTAAAAATCTTGCTTTTTAATGATTATCGAAAGTTAAAAAAAACTATGCTCATGGCAGATGGCTTAATTGCAATGATGGATTCACTTCTGGATTGGGGTTTAAGATATACTGAACGATCCAGAACTTCTAAGGACAGAGTTTTCTATTTAGGAAGTAAAGGAAATGCTGTCAATAATAAGTCAATGACAAAGCATAGTTTTCTTCAGGGTATAGAAAATAAATTTATTGTCGTATTTGTTGGAACCTTTGTTAAAAACAACGATCCTTCAATCCTGATAGATTGTGCTAAAAAGTTATTAGATAAAAATATTCATTTCGTTATGGCCGGTGATGGAGAATTGTTTAACCAGATAAGAAAAAAAGCTTCTGGATTATCCAACATCTCTATGCCTGGGTGGTTAAATCAAGCTGAAATTTCAAATCTCTTGCAAAACTCTCATGTTGGTGTTTGTCTTACTCCAAAGATAAGGGATGCGTTCCCCAATAAAGCATTCACCTATCTCTCAGCAGGACTTCCCCTGATATCCGCTTTTCAAGGTGACTCAAAAGAAATCATAAAAAAATGCCATATTGGATTATATTATCCTCCTAATGATTTAAATGCCCTTGTGAGCTGCATAACTAGGCTTTATGAAGATAGTGCCCTTCACAAAGAGATGTCAAAAAATGCATGTAGAATATTTAATGAAATGTTTGATGCGGATAAAATATATGAAGAATATGCAGAACACATAGAAAGGGCAGTAGATAATTATAGATAAGGAGTAAGTTCTTTATGGAATCAAGGAAACAAAGTGAGAGAGAGTTTCATAATCTACTTAGAGATAAAAAGTTGGAATCTTCTGTTCACTTTGAAAGCCTCACAGCTAACAAAAAATACTATTCAATTACTCGCAAAAGCCTAAAATTTGTCGAAAGATGGTTGAGTCAGAAATGTTTGGGCAAAAAAGTTCTGGACTATTGTTGCGGAAATGGGGGAAGGTCTCTTAGTATAGCTAACTTAGGAGCAGCACAAGTTGTTGGGATAGATATATCGGATGCTTCAATAGAAAATGCAAAAATAAATGCCTCCAATGAGGGAATTAATAAAAAGCTTCAATATTTCGTTATGGATGCAGAAAATATGAAATTTGATAGCAATACCTTTGATATAGTTTATGAAGCTGGAGTCCTTCATCATCTCAATCTTGAAAGAGCATACTTTGAGATCGCAAGGGTTCTTAAACCAGATGGCCATTGTATTTGTATTGAAGCCCTTGGCCATAATAAAATCGTACATTTCTATAGAAAAATGACACCCCATTTAAGAACTGGATGGGAGCTAGAACACATCTTGAAAAAAAAGCATATTTCTATGGCTAATAATTATTTTTCCAAAGTAGAGATAATCGGGCTATTTCATTTAGCAACCCTAGCTGCAGTCCCTTTTAGAAACCTTCAATTTATCTTCAACCCTCTGTTGAAATTTATGGAATTTCTTGATTCCCTTATTTTAAGACTTCCATTGATAAAATGGCAGGCGTGGCAAGTTGTATTTGTGCTTTCAAAGCCGAGCAAAGATTCAAATAAGGTTGAACAAAATAGTGTCAAAGCGATTATTTGATATTGTTTTTTCTTTAATTGGTCTGACATTGCTAACTCCTTTACTGTCAACAATTGCAATTCTGATAAAAAAGCAAGACAGAGGACCTATGCTGTATAGGGGCATAAGAGTTGGAAGGTACGGAAAACTTTTCAGGATTTATAAATTCAGAGCAATGGTTGTTAATGCAGAAAAGCTTGGTGGCTCATCAACACCGGCCGATGACCCCCGAATTACAAACGTAGGTAAATATATCAGAAAATATAAGTTAGATGAATTGCCCCAGCTAATTAATGTCCTTATGGGCCAGATGAGTTTTGTAGGTCCAAGGCCTCAAGTTCCTGAAGATGTCGCCTTATATACTAAGGAGGAGAAAAGTATCCTAAGTGTGCGTCCTGGAATAACAGATTGGGCTTCCTGTAAATATCATAATGAAGGAGAAATCCTTCGAGGTAGCCCAGATCCTGACCAAGCTTATATAGAAAAAATAAGGCCGGGAAAGATTAAGCTTGAATTAGAGTATGTTAGAAACCATTCATTCTGGATTGATTTAAAAATCTTATTAAAAACCGTAAAAACTCTATTTTCTACTAGGTTATAAACAAAGAGAAGGATAGAATGAGAATTCTCATAGTAAAATACAAAAAATAACATGCGACATTATGAAGACATAGCGAAAAAGGTTAGAAAAAAAATACTGAATATGATTTACCGGACAAAAAGTCCTCACATTGGTTCATCGTTTTCAATAGTTGAAATATTAGTTGCTTTATACTTCAAAATCCTTTCAGTATCTCCAAAAAGTCCTGAAGCAGAAAATAGAGATAGATTCATTTTAAGCAAGGGACACGGCTGTCCTGCACTTTATGCAGTTCTCTCGATTAAAGGTTTTATTAGCCAAGGCTGTATAAACGGTTTTGCAGTAAATGGAGGCACATTAGAGCATCATCCTACTCGCGATATAAAACGAGGAATAGAAGTTTCTACCGGCTCATTAGGTCACGGACTTTCAATAGGGACAGGAATGGCAATCTCAGCAAAATATGATAAGGCTTCTTATCGAATATTTGCTCTTTTAAGCGATGGAGAAATGAATGAAGGCGACGTTTGGGAAGCCGCTATGTTTGCTGCACACCATAAACTTGATAATCTTGTCGGCATAATTGACTACAACAAGATTCAAGCATTAGGCAGGATAAATGAAGTAGTAAATCTGGAGCCCCTTGCTCAAAAATGGAGTGCATTTGGGTGGGAAGTAAGAGAGATTGACGGCCATAACTTTGAAGAAATAATAAACACCTTGGAAAATATTCCATACGGACAAGGGAAACCAATTGTGCTTATTGCTCATACTGTAAAAGGGAAAGGAGTTTCATTTATGGAAAATAAACTATTATGGCACTATAGATCTCCAAATAAGGAGGAATATACAAAGGCATTGAAGGAGCTTTCTTAAGATGAAATCTGCCTTCATCGAGACTCTTGAAAAACTTGCCTCAGTTGATAATAGAATCTTTTTGCTCACAGGAGATTTAGGATTTAAAACATTTGACAGATTTAGAAATTCCTTCCCTGAAAGATTTATAAATGTTGGTGTAGCCGAATCGAATATGATAGGAATTGCTGCAGGATTGGCACTATCAGGAAAAAATGTTTATTGCTACTCTATAATTCCTTTTTTAACTATGCGCTGCCTGGAGAGAATTCGAGTTGATCTATGTTATCATAACTTAAATGTAAAATTGGTAGGTGCAGGCGGAGGATTGGTTTATGGACTCGAAGGTATGACTCATCATGCAATTGAAGATATAGCCATTATGAGAACTCTTCCTAACATGACCGTAGTTGCTCCTGGAGATCCATTAGAAGTAAAAGCAGTAATAAATGAATCTCTTGCTTATAAAGGTCCGTTATACATTCGGCTCGGAAGAGAGGGAGAAAAATGTGTACATAAATCTTCTCCTGAGCTTAAAATTGGAAAAGGAATCATTATAAAAAAAGGAAGTGGTATAAGTATTATTGCCACAGGAACAATACTATGCGCAGCTAAAAGTGCTTCTGAGGACCTAATAAATGAAGGTCTGGATGTAACTTTGATAGGAATGCATACTATAAAACCTTTGGATAGAGATATTATTGAATATTGTGCCAAAAATAGTAAAGCAATATTTACAGTGGAAGAACATAGCATTATAGGTGGGCTTGGTTCCGCCGTATCTGAGATTTTAATAGAATTAGATTATAAAAAGCCATTCAGAAAAATAGGGCTCCAGGATGAATATTGTTCATATATTGGGAGTCAGGACTACCTTTGTGAAAAGTATGGTCTTACTCCAAAAGGAATAAAGAATTTCATTTTAAAAGAATACAACCAATTTTCCAAAGCTTGATTAATAATAAAAGGAGAATATTATGAAAGCCAAAATCGCCCCCGAAGGAGGGTTTCGATCTAAAATAGAAAAGGAGGTTGGGAAAAAACTTGAAAACATGTTTCTAGCTTGTCCAGATAGTGTTGAAACAAAATTAGAAAATTTTACAAAATATGTTAAGCGACAAAATCTGACAAGGCTATTTGCTTTATACGAAATCTTTAAGAAAATCCTACCTGTCAAGGGTTCAATTATCGAGTGTGGTGTCTTTCGAGGATTTGGGCTTATGGCCTGGGCTAAAATGAGCGCTATTCTGGAACCGGTTAATCTAACCAGACGAATATATGGATTTGATACTTTTGAGGGTTTCACCTCCATTAGTGACCATGATAAAAGTAAATATCGCGAAATAAAATCCAGTGAACTTTCTTCTGATTCTTTTAAAGAGCTGAATGAATTAATAAAAATCTACGATTCAAACAGGTTTTTAGGACATGTAAATAAAACTTCAATAATAAATGGAGACGTCACCAAAACCATTCCAGAGTTTATTAAAAAAAATAAACATCTTGTTGTGAGCTTGCTATTTTTGGATTTCGATGTATTTGCACCGACAAAAGTTGCCATAGAAAACTTCTATCCAAGAATGCCCAAAGGGGCAATTATTGCTTTTGATGAATTAGATAATCCTATTTGGCCAGGGGAAACCATGGCTCTTCTTGAAACCGTAGGGATAAACAAGTTGAAAATAGAAAGATTCGATTTTGACCCATATATTGGCTATGCTGTCATTGATTAATACTTTATTGGCTGGCGAAGATTAGTCTCCAAAAAAGATCTTTAGTCTTATAAAGTAATTAGAAAGTGAAATTATTAAAGATCGTTTTCAGTTGTAGATAAAAAATAAATAATAGGAAGAGATAATATTATGACCTATAAGGTACCGTTTGTTGATCCCTCCAGGCACTATCTTAAGCTGAAAAGCGAAATTGACGCTGCAATTACAGATTGTCTATCCAAGGGCGATTTGATAATGAGGAGTCAATTAAGAGATTTTGAAAAGAACTTTGCCTCTTTTGTGGGAACAAAATATGCGGTGGGTTTGAACAGTGGGTATCATGCTCTGGCTCTTTCGCTACAAGCTGCCGGAGTCGGAGCAGGTGATGAAGTCATCACGGTCGCTCATACATTCGTGGCCAGCATTTCAGCAATCGTGCACTGCGGGGCCATTCCAGTCCTTATCGATGTTGGAAAAGACTATAACATGAACATGGATATGCTTGAACCAGCTATAACACCCAGGACCAAAGCCGTACTGCCCGTTCATCTGAACGGTCGTGTGTGTGATATGGACAGATTGATTGAAATTTCTAAAGAACACAATTTCATAGTCATTGAAGATGCTGCCCAATCTGTAGGGGGGAAATACAACGGGAAAATTGCTGGTTCATTCGGTCTCGCCGGCTGTTTCAGTCATTATCCTTTTAAAATCCTAGGTGGCTTTGGAGATGGGGGTACTCTTACAACTGATGATCCGGATATTGCCAGAAAAGCAACATTGTTGAGATATAACGGAGAAGACAGGGAAACAGGTGAATACCATTATCATGGATATACATGCCTTTTAGACAATGTTCAGGCTGCGGTCCTTGATGTAAAATTAAAGCATTTACCAGCATGGATTAATAGGAGAAGGGAAATTGCAGAACTTTACCGCCAGGGATTATCAGATATGGATGATTTATTTCTGCCTCATTTTGGCGCAGAAAAATACTTTGATATATACCAAAATTATGTCATCAGGACAAAAAAGAGAGATGAACTCTACAAGTTCCTGGAAGAGCAAGGCGTTGAGACCCTAATCCACTGGAGAAAGCCAGTCTGGGAACACAAAAGGCTCAAATTAGGCCAACACAACCTTCCCGAGACCGAAAGTATCTGTAAAGAGGTTATTTCGCTTCCTATGAGCGCTGAGACCACAGATGAGCATGTTGAGTACACGGTGCATTGTATCGGTAACTTCTTTAAAAGCTGAAACAAAATGTCATTGCGAGTGACCAAAGTAATAAATGGGGCCTGGCCCCATTTTTTATGGAGTAAACGACATGAAAGAAAGCAACAAGCCCTTTGATACTTTGGTTAAAAATATTGATAATTTACTGGCTCCTTGTCTGGCACAGGATTGGCCTAATCTCCCCATTGACCGTGCCGAAGGCTGCTATATATACGGTCGTGACGGTCGTAAATACATTGATTTCCTAGCCGGTTTTGGAGCATGCAATGTCGGGCACAATCATCCCCGCGTTGTGGCAGCAGCACAGGCTCAGTTGTCAAAGATGATCCATACTGCTATCGGAGTTACAAATTATGAGTCCCTTCTATATTTAGCAGAGGAATTGGGCAAGATTGTGCCAGGAGAGTCAAACGTCTTCTTTTTTGGCAACAGCGGAGCAGAAGCCGTGGATGGCGCCCTCAAACTCGCCCGCTACTATACAAGGCGGCGGGGAATTATTTCTTTTATCGGAGGATTTCACGGCAGGTCAGTAGGAGGCACATCAGTAAGCACCTCAAAAGCCAAATACCGTACTGGCTATGGCTCCCTCCTTCCCGATGTTTATTTTGCTCCATTCCCGTATCCTTTTCGTTCAAAAACCCCAGAAAGTCCGGAAGAATGTTCTCAGGCTGCCCTGAATGCCCTTCTGAATGTATTTGAGTATATTATAGAGCCTGAGGAAGTCGCTGCCCTATTAGTTGAGCCTGTTCAAGGTGAAGGAGGATATATTATTCCGCCTCAAAGCTGGCTGGCTGAACTGCGCAAAATTTGTGACAAATACGGCATTCTGCTCGTCTTTGATGAAGTGCAAACAGGTTTCGGGCGTACCGGTCAATGGTTTGCTGCGGATACATTTAATATTCAACCTGATATATTTGCCATAGCTAAAGCAATTGCCAATGGTCTTCCCCTGGGAGCCACCGCAGCCCGTGCTGAGATAATGAAAGCCTGGGGGCCTGTATCTCATGGGACTACGTGCGGGGGAAACCCAGTTTCCTGTGCTGCTGCACTGGCTGTGCTGGAGATAATCAAGGAAGAAAATCTACTGGAGAACGCGCGCAAACAGGGCACATATATGTTAGATAAATTGCAGGACTTAAAAACAAAGGCACCCATCATAGGTGACGTCCGTGGCGTAGGACTTATGACTGCTGCAGAGTTTGTAAAACCTGATACAGATAAAGAACCTAACACAGAAGCTGCGCGGCGTGTCCTGCAGATTGCGCTTGATAAAGGATTATTACTATACCCCTGTGGTCACTGGAACCAGACTATTCGCCTGGTTCCAGCCCTTAACGTGACTCAGGATCAAATCGACGAGGGGTTTAATATCTTTACCGAGGCAGTCCTGGAAGTACAGAAGGGACAGTAAATGGAACAAGATTATTCAATTGTCACAGAACTGCCGGGTTTTAGGGGCTCAGAAGAACAGTTAACAAGGCTCTATCAGCGTTACCGGTTTGCTCGCGATTTCTGTAAAGATAAGAAAGTCTTAGAGGTGGCATGCGGTGGCGGAATGGGATTAGGGTATTTAGCAAAAGTGGCTAAAAAAGTCGTTGGCGGAGACATAGATAAAGATATTTTAAAACACCCCCTAGAGCGTTATGAAGGAAAAGATAAAATCAAAATTGAAGAATTTGACGCCCAGAACCCACCTTTTGAAGACAAAAGCTTTGATGTGGTGATCTTATACGAAGCTATATATTATCTCCCTGAACCAGAAAAGTTCGTGAGTGAAGCTCACCGCGTCCTAAGAGATGATGGAGTGCTCTTGATCTGTACTGCAAACAAAGAGTGGGCTGATTTTAATCCGTCGCCATACAGTACAAAATATTTTTCAGCCCAGGAATTGTATTCTTTGCTGAAACGAAAATTCACTAAAGTCAAAGTCCTCGGAGCTTTCCCTGTTTCTGAGGGCGGCATCAAAAATAAAATCGTTTCTTTAATAAAAAGGACAGCTGTTACTCTCCATCTCATTCCAAAAACAATGAGGGGTAAAGAAATCTTCAAAAGAGTCTTTTTTGGGGAACTATTGACTTTGCCCCCAGAAATAGAAGATGGGGAAGTTGAATACTCCCCTCCTGTGGCAATCTCAAGCGATCATCCCAGTTGTCAGTATAAAGTTTTATTTTTTGAGGCTCGTGCTTGATTAATTTTAGATTGATGCTATAAAATAAAGCTTACTTGCTTTTTGGGGGAGCTTGCTAGCTAAACTAGCGTATCTAACTGATGAGTATTATAAAAAAACTTCTTGAGTTTACACTAAAGAGGACCGTATTTAGAAGGCGGCTGATCTTCTTTATCTCTGATAGTATCATCATTTCTTTTGCGATATATGCATCTCTTTGGATGAGATATAACGGAGTTCTCCCTCCTGAAAGTACACAGCCCATATTATATTACATCCTGCTGGCTCTAATTATTAAGCTTTCCTTTTTAGTTATATTTAATCTATATGATTTTTCCTGGCAATTCGTGAGCATGGAAGATCTAGTAAAACTTTTTAAGGCTTTATCTGTTGGCACGTTGTTTTTTGGAATGGCCTTATTTTTCCTAAGAGTTTATGAGCCGTTTATAGTATTCCCTTTCCCCCGATCCACACTACTGATTGATTATATAATTTCTTTATTCTTAATAGGATCTCTCAGAATTTCTAAGAGGCTTGTATTAGAAGGGATCAAAAGTCCTTTTAGAAGTAAAGAAGAAAAAGTCAAAGTTTTAATTTATGGTGCCGGGGGCGCTGGGGAACAGATAACTCGTGATATGCAAAGAAACAAAAATTCAAACTATTTGCCGATTGGATTCGTCGATGATAATCCGGCTAAACAAGGAGTTGCTATCCACGGGATTCGGGTCTTAGGAAAAGGAGAGGAGATCCAAAAAATCTGTAAGAATAATAGAGTTGACGAAATATTAATTGCTCTTCCTTCTGCTCATTCCAAACAGATAAAAAAAATAGTAGAAGAAATTCGGGAATCAAATCTCATAAAGGAAATAAAAATATTGCCAGGTGTTACTGATTTAATAAATGGGAATGTGACACTTTCTGACATCCATGAGATTGAATTGGATGACCTTTTAGGAAGATCACCGGTAAAAATTGATTTTGGGGCTATTAAAGATTTTATCCAGGGTAAAAAAGTATTGATTACAGGTGCAGGAGGATCTATAGGTTCAGAACTGGCAAGGTCAATTCTTCAATTTAATCCTAAAACCCTAATCGTCCTCGACAATGATGAAACAGAGATATCCCAACTCGTTAATAACTTGGGACTCTCTACAAAAGAAATAATTCCTGTAATCGGCGACATAAAAGACAAAAGCAGAATGGCCTCTGTATTTGGTAAATTCTTACCTCAAATTGTTATACATTCTGCAGCTTATAAACACGTCCCGGTCCTGGAATTGTACCCGGAAGAGGCGGTTAAAACCAATATAGAAGGCACAAAAATACTTGCAGAACTCTCTTTAAATCATAATATCGAAGAATTCGTCTTTATTTCCACAGATAAAGCCATTAATCCAACAAGCGTAATGGGAGCAACTAAAAGAGTCGGTGAAAAGCTTTTGAAACTTTTAAATCAAAAAAATAAAACCAAGTTTGTTTCTGTAAGATTTGGAAATGTATTAGGTAGCAGAGGAAGTGTGATTCCGCTATTCAAGGAACAGATAAAAAAAGGTGGACCCGTGACTGTCACCCACTCAGAAATGAAGAGATATTTCATGAGCACTTCTGAAGCTGTAATTCTTGTTCTTGAAGCCTCTGCTGTAGGACAAGGGGGCGAAGTTTTTGTTCTGGATATGGGAGAGCCGATTAAAATTCTTGATTTAGCCAAAGAAATGATAAGACTGAGCGGCTATGAACCTGATGTGGATATCCCAATAGTCTTTTCCCAGATAAGACCCGGAGAAAAATTATTCGAGGAAATATTAAGTGCTGAAGAGGGAGTTGAGTCTACTAATTATGAAAAAATACTCAGAGCCAAAAGTGCTAACGAAAGAAGCTTTGAAGTTTTGATGGAGAAAATAAACCTTCTTATTAAGATGAGCTCCCGGAATAACAAAGATGGAATAATTAAATTATTAAAGGAAATAGTGCCTACTTATAACCCATCAAAAATTAAATCGCCATTTAATCATTTTTAACTAGCCATTTTCCCACCTTTAAATTTTTATCCGCCCTTAATCCTCATCTGATACGGGGCAAGCCTCGTATGTTATCTTATTTATCGTTGCGAAGAGAAAGGATAGATTGCTCGCTCTGCACGGGGCAAGCTGTACAATCAAAAAAAAATGAAAGTCAATCTCATTTTTCGTATAAAGAGATTGCTACGTTCCCTTCTCTCGCTCGCACTGAAATAAAATACATAATTGAATGAAAACTTCGGGGAAGTGGACTATTGTCTGTGTCTATATAATTGGCATATTTGTTATCACACCCTATCTTCCTCAATTAATACAGGCTGCCACCTCTCGATGGTCAAGATTAGATGTGTCCCGTTTTGTATTAGGCGTGGAAATAGCTATTGCTTTTCTGATCTTAATCTTAGCTTTGGAATTTTTGATTCACAGAAGGAAAAAATCGGCTCTTTTTCTTGTCTCTGTAGGAGGCATTTTTCTTTTGTCTTTCGTTATCTATCAATTTATTCCTAATCCATACGAATTCACTCATCTTCCTGAGTATGCCATCTTGAGTATGCTTATCATAAGAGCTTTGGGTAAAGAGAAAGTAAGAAGTAAAAGTGCAGAAAAAGAAGAAAAATTAAAATCTGTAATAATCAAAAATTCTTACTTTCTGAGCGCAATGGCAACTGGCATAATTGGAACAGGAGATGAAATATATCAATATTTCTTACCTAATCGATTTTTTACGTTGTATGATATTTCCCTAAATATATTAGGTGGGATTTTAGGTCTTTTAATTTATTGGAGAATAAGAAAATAGAGTATTGAAATATATTTTTTTCATGAGATTGCTTCCTCGCTTCGCTCCCCGCAATGACAAATATAATTTCGCACCTCTCGATGACAAAGGTAAGTAACAATGTATTTCATTATATCAGGCAACTTTGGGACAAAAGCCAAACATTAAGTTTGACATTTATTTTTTTTACATGTTATAAAATATTCACTTGTTCACTGGAGTGAAGAATCAAAATGTCTGAGGAGTGTTAACCTCAAAAGGAGTGATTCATGGATGAATACGAAGGTAGAATTGAATGGATGAATTACCTTAATGTTATCTGGAAAAGAAAATGGCTCATCATAATATCTACTTTCCTATGTGCCCTTGCAGCCGGAGTATTTAGCTTTTTACAACCTCCGGTGTGGGAAGTGGATGCTACAATTCAAGCAGGCAAAATTTTTGATAAGGATAGGCATGAAGAAGTTTTAATCATCGAGGGAGAGCAACTAGCAGGACAGATTAATGAGGGTTATTTCAATAATTTAATTGCAGCTGAACTAAGCCTAGATGTTATGGAAATGCCAAAAATAAAGGCAAGGAACTTACGATGGACGGAGTTAGTGAAAGTCTCCATAAGAGCAAATGATGTAGAAAAGACCAAGCAAATTTTATACTCTCTTTTCAATCATTTAAAAAAAGACTTAGATAAAAAGATTGATTCTGAACTCAAAACCAATACTACTCAGTTAGAACATATGGAAAACATCATTAATATGGAAAATCTTGGCATACAATCTCGAGAAATAAACATATCTTACCTTAAGCAAAATATCTTATCGGCACGAAAAAAGCTTAACAGTTCTTTAGAACACCAAAAAAAAATTATAGATGAGATGAATGCTGTTCTAGAAAGAATAGATGAAATAGAAAAACAGCAGAGAAAAGTTCTCACAGAAAAAAAAGAAGGAAGCAATACTTTAAATCTCCTGCTAAATTCAAATAAGACACAGGAATATTTTCGTTCCGATATGATTGAGCAAAAATTAAGCGTTGAAAAACTAACACAAGAGGAGATTAATTTGGTTATAAATCGAACAGAAGCAGACATAAGATTATTAAATTCTGAGATTGAACAAAAAAGAAAAAATATAGAGATGAGCAAGAAAGAAATTAATTTATTGAATGAAGCAAAGAGTCAAATAGATCATACGCAATTTATAAAAGAACCCACCTCCTCACTCTATCCTGTGGCTCCCAGAAAGAAACTCAATATCTTTATTGGAGGTGTTCTCGGCTTATTTGTCTTCAGTCTATTTGCCTTCTTTCTCGAATACATCGAAAAGATGAAACTTAAAGAGTGAGAAAAACCGCCAGTAAATCTCTTTTGTTTTATTCTTTTCAAAAGTGCACTCAATAAACTTGAGTACGTAATGAATCCTTATCTTGAGACACTCCTTTCCGACTATAAAAATCCAGCTGATATTTCTATAAAAAAGAAAGGGCGATAAAAATTATTTATAACAAAAAAACTTTCCTTTCGTGGCTGTGGGTTGGTCTCTGCTCTATAGCAATTTTTCTAACCGTTCCTATGGCAAGAAGGATTCAAATATTTATTTCCAATAATTGGGGAAGAGAAGTCTTTGGTTATTTTGTTTTGGGAGTTTTATTTATAGGGGCTATAAGTTTACTTTATTATCTAATTTTTAAGCTGAAAATACGGGCTCCATCAAATTATATATGGCTTTTTATCGTGGTTGGGCTTTATGTTTATTTTACGTTGAACTTGTGGAAAGCTCCAGAAGAAGCGGTTCATTTTTTGGAGTATGGATTGCTTGGCTTTTTTCTTTTTAAAGCCTTAACCTATCATATAAGAGATAAAAGTATTTATGTTACAGCGACTTTTTTTGCCTTGTTTGTTGGCACAATCGATGAAATACTGCAATGGATGATACCCCTCAGATACTGGGATTTTCGTGATGTAGGTCTTAATTGTTTATCCGGAGGATTATTCCAACTGGCAGTGTGGAAAGTAGTTAAGCCTAATATGATATCAAAAAAAATAAATGCGAAATCTTTAAGAATATTTACTTCTATTTTTACTTCTTGCCTTATAATTCTGGGATTATGCGCATCAAACACGACCCAACGTGTGGCCAGTTATACGAAAAAAATTCCCCGGTTATCCTTTCTCCAAAAAGAGGAGCCGATGAGTGAGTTTGGATATAAATATAAGGATCCAGAGATAGGGATTTTTTATTCACGCCTGCATCCTAAAAACTTACAAAAGACAGATAATCTCAGAGGGGAACAATATGCACAAATTTTAAATGAATCTGTTGATAAGGATTATGAGCAGTTCTTAAGAGAATATAATTCAATTACTGATCCTTTTATGCATGAGCTTCGTGTTCATATTTTTCGGCGTGACGAATATTTTAATAAGGGGAAATCTACTTCAAGCCTAAATGAAAAGAAAGAATTCTATCTTATTGCTTATAGGGAAAACCTTATATTGGAAAAGTATTTTAGCCACAGCATCGAAAAATCCGTATATCACTGGCATAAAGATATTTCTAAAGAATTAGAAGCCTTCGCCGATAAGAGCAGACCCTATGAGAGCCCTGTCAGCGCTAATCTCTTTACTTCCTTTTCCGAAAAAAGCATTTGGGTCTCAATTTTTGCATTAATATTTTTTCTGGTATTAACTAATTTGTTTTTGCCCCTTATAAAAAAACAAAATAGAGTAACTAACCTTTAAAATTTTGGATTTTTATCTTTTAGTTTATTAGAGCTAATTATAAAATAGCGGTTCCTTGAACCGCTTTTTTTATTTTTGGATGAAAATTGTGATATTATAGAAAAGCGAATGCCAGATCATGCCAAATAAAAAACCTTCAAAAACCAACTACAGGAAGATTGCCGCTATAAGTTCCCTTGGACTCATGCTGCCCTCTTCCATCGCTGTAGGGTTATTCTTCGGCTATTATCTCGACAAATTCTTCGGAACCGATCCCTGGCTACTGCTGGTTTTTTTGCTCCTAGGTATATTTTCTGGCTTTTACAGCCTTATACGGGGATTGAGTAAGTTTAAGGATGAATAATAATAAAAAAGGGGACAGGCTACTTTATGTAAAAAAGGGGGACAGGCACCTTAAAGAAGAGGAGCCAGTCCCCTTTTTTAATCAAGCCCCTACAAATTAAATTATGTTAGTTTGATGAATCAAGCCCCTACAATAAAATGACAATTAACATTTCAGAAGAAGAAAAGATACTAAAGCGTATTCCTTTTGAGATTATAATCCTCTCCTTTGTCATAGGCCTTGCCTCCCTCCTCCTCCTCACTCCTCTAACCGCTCTCTTCATCTTCACCGGAGGAGCTTTCTCCGCCTTAAGCTTCATCTGGCTCAAGCAATCGGTTTCAAGACTGTTCCTCTTAAAAAGTGGGGAAACTGGAGACATCTTAAAAAAAATGGAAAAAAAGGGGGACAGGCACCTTAAAGAAGAGGAGCCAGTCCCCATTTTTCAGTCCGCCTTTTTTGACAAGAAGAAGGCCCTCCGCTCTGCTTTAGCCCTCTACGGCATCCGCCTTGTATTGATTCTCGCCATCTTTTTTATTATAATCTTCTTCTTTTCAAAGAATATAATAGCTTTTGTAGCCGGCTTCTCAACCATGGTTCCTGTTTTTCTGGTTGAAGCTATAGCCGGACTCTCAAGAATGAAACAATGGAAGAGTTAGAACACAGTTTATTCATAGTCGATTTCTTCAATAAAATCGTTGGGAAACCCCTTGCTTTCCTTCTCGGTCTCGCAGGAATAGAAGTCAAAAATCCAGAACACCTTATCCCTGATTACATCGTCATGAGCCTGATTGTAGCGTCGGTCCTTATCCTCTTTTTCGGTCTCGCCTCACGAAGACTCAATATTATCCCTTCCAAACTCCAGGGATTTCTAGAGCTCCTCATCCAGACCTTTGAAAATCTTCTGGTTGAAATCATAGGAGAACGAGGAAAAAAATATCTGCCTCTGGTCGCAACCATTGGCCTTTTCATATTAGTTTGTAACCTCCTCGGCCTTGTTCCCGGACTTATGTCTCCTACCAGCAAACTCAACGTGACCCTGGGCTGTGCTCTTGTTGTCTTTTTCTACTACCACTGGCAGGGGATTAAAACCCAGGGTTTATTCAAGTATCTCAAACACTTCACCGGCCCCATTCCTCTTTTAGCACCGCTTCTCCTGCCCATAGAATTAATCAGCCACTTCTCCCGTCCTGTCTCGCTTTCAATCCGTCTTTTCGGAAATATATTTGCTGAGGAACTGCTCATCATAGTCATTGCTTCCATCATCCCTTTCTTTGTCCCGCTGCCATTCATGGCAATAGCCCTCTTTACGGCAACTATTCAGGCCTTTGTCTTTGTCCTCCTGTCCTGTATATATATAGGGGGAGCTGTGGCCGATGAGGAAGAACATTAATTTTAAAAGGAGTAAGGAATGAGAAAGAATTTAAAGCCTTTAGGACTTTTACTATTTTTTATGTTGCTGGCCAGCGCACCTCTTTTGGCTCAAGAAACCCAAGGAACCCCTCTTACTGCAAGCAGGGCAAACCTCTTCATGTGGTCTCTAATCGTCGGCGGAGCTGTCATCACCCTTACCGCTTCTGTGGGAGCTATCTGCCAGGCCAAATCGATAAGCAGCGCCTGTGAAGGCATTTCCAGAAATCCTGGATCCGCACCACATATTCGGTTCCTTCTTATCTTTGGATTGGTGCTAATTGAAACTCTGGTCATTTATGCTCTCCTTATCACCATTATTATAGTTATGGTAAAATGGGGGCAGTACGCATAAACAAAGCAATCATATAAACCCGGGAAAATAAATGAAGTCTCCTGCCCTTGAAATTATATTAGAGACAATAAAAAGATTCCGCAGGGACAGGTGCGGAAACTTCGCCATTACTATTTCCTACTTTGCTGTCCTCTGCTCGGTCCCCTTGGTTGCTCTCTTTGCTTTCATCACGACTCGAATCCTGGGCGATCCTGAAGCGGCGTTCCGGAGCCTCAATATCTTCTCTGAAGAATTCTTTGCTCAACTCGATCCTTACTTTTTCAACAGAGTTCAGGAACTCTCAAGGGATGTCACTAATCTGGGGTGGTTCGGGTTGCTGGGTTCTCTTGTTGCGGGAAGCTTTCTTTTCTCCAATCTGATCTATTCCTTAAATGTTATCTTCAAGGCAAATTACCAAAAATCCTTTTTTTACAACCGCCTCATGGAATACCTTGTCATGTTCAGCATCGGAATCATCATGCTCATTACTCTCTTCACAACAGCCATCTGGACCGGCATCCATCGCGCAATTAGAGAGAGTCCGATCGTCGCCAATAACATCAATCCTAAGATTGTCTCTCTTGCCGATAACTTTTTCATTCAATATCTCATTCCTTTAACTCTGACTTTTCTTGTTTTCTTTTGCCTTTATAAACTCATCCCGGAGGTCAAAGTTCATACTCGTGCGGCGGTCATTGCTGCTGTGATCGGGACTCTTCTCTGGGAAATCTCCAAAAGAGTTTTTGTCTTTTATGTAGCTAATTTTTCTGCCATAGGGATCGTCCTCTCCCGACTGTTAAAGGGGACTCTGACTTCTATTATTTTCTTCCTCCTCTGGATTACTTTCTCGCTTTTTATCCTGCTCTGGGCGGCGGAGTTGGCTGCAGTCTTAAACGAGCGAATCGATGAAAAAACAGCCTGAGAAGAGTTCTCCCCCTCTGAGTGTAGAGGAACTTGCCCGGTGCTTGAACTGCCCTTTTGAGGGAGACGGATCGGCAGTAATTCGAGGGGTTTCGAGCCTCGAGAAAGCCCAAAAAGGAGACCTCGTTTTTCTCTCTCACCGGAAATATCTCAGTCTCTTAGAACAGAGCAAGGCCTCAGCTGCAATCATTCCTTCAGAAGAAAGATACGACATAATCCCGGTCATTAAATCAGAAAATCCACATATAAGCTTTGTCAAGGCTGTAGAAATCTTTTATAAGCCCTATCGTCCCCCGCCGGGAATCCATCCCTCAGCCCTGGTTTCTCCCTCAGCCAAGATAGGAAAAGATGTCACGATCGGTCCTTTTGCTTTCATAGGAGATGAGGCAGAGATAGGAGCCGAAACAGTCATTTTCCCGTTTGTCGCCATCTATCCATGGGTGAAAATAGGGAAGGAGACTGTTCTCCACTCTCATGTTTCTATCCGCGAAGAGGTGAAGATCGGAAACCGCGTCATAATCCACAACGGCGCTGTAATCGGCTCTGACGGCTTTGGCTACCTCCAGGACAAAGCCCACCCCCACATCAAAATTCCCCAGGTGGGGACACTCATTATCGAGGATGACGTGGAAGTGGGCACCAACACAACCATTGACCGAGCATCCCTGGGAGAAACGATCATAAAAAAAGGAACCAAAATAGATAACCTGGTTCAAATTGCCCATAACGTTGAAATCGGCCCTCACAGTATTTTAGCCGGACAGGTCGGAATCTCCGGCAGCACAAAAATAGGAAAAAATGTCATCATGGGCGGGCAGGCCGGAGCAACAGATCATGTTAACATCGGAGATAATGTTATAGTTGCGGGAAGGACAGGGATAATCAAGGATGTGCCTCCTGACTCCTTCATTGGCGGATTTCCCCATTTGGACATCAAAGAATGGCGGAAATCAGCAACAATGCTGCCCAGACTCTATGACCTGGCTAAGGATATAAGAAGATTGAAAAAGAAAGTCGAAGAGCTGGAGAAAAAACTGTAGGGGCTTGATTCATCAAGCCCACCTTTTAAATTTTATAAATAACCTAATCTTATAAATAAATTGTTGGGGCTCGATTCACCAAACCCACCTTTTCAATTATATGCATTGATTTGATCTATCTTTATATGGGAATGATTTTTCTTATGTAGGAGCTTGATTTATCAAGCCCACCTTTTAAATTTTATAAATAACCTGATCTTATATAGAAAAGGGGACAGGCTACTTTTTCTTATTAAAGGGCCCAAATTATTGAAGCTAAAAGCATAGAAGAGGAATTGTTCTCTGTTAAAAAAGTAGCCTGTCTCCTTTTTTTCTTCCTCTTCAGCTATATTGGGCTGACTTTATTACAGCATTTTATTTAATATGGGTTGACTTTGATACATAACATTAAACCTTAACCCGTCCTGCATACAGGCAAAGGCAAGCTCGTAACCACATCCTTTTCATTTTATTTAAAAAAAATATATCTCACCTAAAAAACATATATTTTTTACTTGACATTAGAAGTTGATGGCCATATATTTAGTCATTATAAATGACCATTAAGGAGGTCATATGAAAGAGACAACTGTTAGCATTGCAGAGGGAAAAAAAGGCTTTAGCCGCCTGGTAGAAGACGCCCATAAAAATAAAGAAGATGCAATTGTAACCAAAAGAGGAAAGCCTGTTGCAGTGATTATTCCTTACGATGAATATAAACGCTCTAAGAGAGTAGAGGGACATAGAAAGATCATGGAAGCGAGAGCGGCATTCTTAAAGGCAGGTATTGGAGCAGAAGAGGTTTTTAAGGAATCCAAGAAACAATTAGAGAAGAGACGTTGAAACGGATAGTCATAGATGCAAGTGTAGTCCTAAAATGGTATCTAGCCGATGAAGGGTATAGCCAAAAAGCTTTGAGCATATTGGATAAATATGTATCAAGTGAGATAGATATCCTGGCTCCCTCGCTATTAGAATATGAGGTGACTAACGGATTAATAATCGCCAAAAAAAGAGGAAGAATTCAAGAGAAAAAAATTATCACAGCTATAGATGGATTTATGAGTTTAGAAATAAAGCTGACAAATCTTTCTCTCTATTATTCCAAGGTAATACACTATTGTAAAATTTATAATCGATCCGCTTATGATGCCAGTTACCTTGCTTTGGCTGATGATGAGGGTATTTCTTTGGTCACAGCAGATAAAGGACTGTATAACATGGTCAAAAAAAATCTGAAGTGGGTAGAGTGGCTGGGAGATTTCAGTTTATCAACTTAGATTATTTACCGCGATGAGCTTTATATCTTTTATGATTTCAAAATGAGCAACATTCCTGGTTAAAAGAGGTAGAGAGTTGGCAATACAAATCCCTGCAATAAGAATGTCCTGATTGCCAATTAGTTTTCCTTTAGCTTTCAATTGCGTAAAGATTTTCCCTGCGATTGCTGCTTCGATCGTATTCAAAGGATATATATAGACGTTTTTAACAAAATTCTCGATTTGTTCAAGCCTTTTTTTCCCTGAAATACCAGCATAAAGTTCAAAGACAGATATAGAAGTGATCGCCAATTTATCTTTTTCAATTATTTTATAGACAGCTTGGGCAAACGGATGTACATCAGTAAAGAAATCTATGATGACATCTGTATCTGCAACAATTAAATCTTCCAATTTCTTCTAATCTCCTCTAATCTTTTTTTTGTTTTTTCCGCTTCTTTCTTATTCCAACTCCCCTTCATTTTCAAAATATTTCCTCTGTTCAGCTCTCTCTTTTCATTTTCTTTAAGGTAAAAATCCACCGCTTCTTCAATGAGTTTCGAATATCCCCGATACCCTTTCTTAACTGCAAAAGAACGAAGTATGCTGATTAAATCATCCGATAATTCTATAGTTGTTCTCATTTTTCTAATCTCCACATAATCATTTTTAATATGCATTATAATATTTAAATGCATTTTTGTCAAATATAAAAATATTTATGCTCTGTACAGGATGGAAAAAAGTAGCCTGTCCCCTTTTTATTTGCTCAGATATTCGTTCACGGCCAGGGCAGCCCGTACACCTGTTCCTACCGCTGTTGCCATCTGTTCGGGGCAGGCATCGGTAACATCTCCCGCAGCAAATATTCCGGGCTGAGACGTGGACATATTCTGACTGACCTTGATTTCCCCCCATTCATCTAAATCCACAAGCTCTTTCACAAACTCGCTATTAGCATCCATTCCGATAGAGATAAAAACCCCATCAAGCTTTAGCTTGGAAGTCTTATTATCTTTGACATTTTTAATGGTTATGGATTCAAATCTGTCCTCTCCTGAAATCTCCTCGACGACTGAATCCCACAGAACTTCAATCTTGTCATTATCGAAAATCCTTTCCTGGAGTATCTTCTCGGCACGAAATTGATCCCGGCGGTGGATGACCGTCACTGCGCGGCAAAACTTCGTCAAGAAGAGCGCTTCGGTAAGAGCATTATCCCCTCCACCGACAACTGCTACCTCTTTATCCTTGAAGAAAGTTCCGTCACAGGTTGCACAGTAGGATACTCCTCTTCCTGTTAGCTTCGCCTCGCCGGGGAGTCCCAACTTGCGGTAGACCGAACCTGTAGTAATAATAATAGCTCGGGTGGGATATTCATCCTTTACCCCAAAAACTTGCCAGAGTTCACCCTTTTTTTGAATTTTTGTGGCTTCATCCGTTTCTATTTTTGCACCAAATTTCTCGGCTTGCTTGCGAAAATCTTCCATCAACTGAAAAGGAACGACTCCCTCCGGAAAGCCAGGGTAATTCTCGACAAAATCGGTGAGGAGGATTTGCCCCCCGGGCATACCCTTTTCAAGAATGAGGGTGTTGAGTCTAGCCCGGCCCGTGTAAACAGCAGCGGCAAGGCCTGCCGGACCGGCTCCTATGATGACAACATCTAAAGTTTCCCTCATATGTGTTTAGATATGACATCTATAATCTTATTCTGGGGAAGCGCGCCAACTATCGTCTCTTTTAATTCCCCTCCCTTGAAAAGAAGGAGCGTGGGAATGCTTCTTATGCCAAACTTAGCAGAGATTTTCATATTCTCATCAATATTCATTTTGAAGACTTTCAACTTTTCTTTGTAATTTTGAGCTAAATGCTCGAGGGTAGGAACAAGCATTTTACAAGGGGCGCACCAAACGGCCCAAAAATCCACGAGTACCGGAAGTTCACTTTTAAGCACTTCCTCTTCAAAAGTATCATCGGAAATGTCTAAGATGTCTTCTGCCAACTTAACCTCCTCTCTTTATCTCCAGAGCATTCTGGTAAAGTCTTGCATACTTTCTGGCCGCAGTGTCCCAGGAAAAATTCTCACGAAGACCTGCTTCCATGATCTTCTGCCAGTGATCAGGTTTTTTATAACAGCTTAAAGCCTTCTTTATGACAGTGAGCAAAGCCTTCGGTGAATATTCTTTAAAGACAAAACCATTTCCCCTCAAAGTTTTGAGGCTGAAAGGTTTTACGGTTTCTCCTAAACCTCCGGTTGCCCTCACAACAGGTACAGTACCATACCTGAAGCTGCATAACTGATTCAAACCACATGGTTCGTAAAGGGAAGGGATGAGGAAAATATCCGCACCAGCAACAACTTTATGGGCCAAACCAGGATTCATCTCAAATTCTAATGCTATTTTCTTCGGATACTTTTTTTGCATGTTTAAAAATTTATTCTCGTATTCTTCATGTCCTTTTCCGAGAATGACAAGTCCCACATCCATTTCCATAAGCTTATCCACAATCTCCAGCAATATATCAAAGCCCTTTTGTGAACTCATGTAAGAGACCATGCCTATTAAGGGAGTCTTGGCCGATAGGGAAAGACCAAACTCTTTGATCAGGTCAAGTTTGCATTTTTTCTTGGGTTTAAGGTCAGAGAGAGAGTAATTGGCGACAATATATGGATCCGTTTCCGGGTTCCACATTTCATAATCTAAACCATTACGGATGCTAAAAAAGACATCTCTCCGGTTATTCAATATTTTATGCAGACCAAAACCGTGTTTCTCTGTCTGGATTTCTCTTTTGTAAGCCGAGCTAACCGTGTTGAGCACATCTGAGAAAATCACTCCCGCTTTAAGAAAGTTGAACCTTCCGTTAAAGGCCAACTGCTTGGGATTAAAATAATTCCAGTTCAAGCCCGTTAAAGCGAGAGTTTCAGGAGGGAACTCCCCTTGATAGGCAACATTATGGAGAGTAAAAACCGTAGCGATATTTTTGAACTGCCTTTTCTTTGAATAATGCGTTCGCAGGAAAACCGGAATAAGAGCTGTGGGCCAGTTGTTGCAGTGGATAATATCGACCTGCATTTTCGCCTTGAGCAAAAACTCAAGCACTCCACGATTGAAGAAAATAAACCTTTCATCGTTATCCAGATATTCTCCTTTGCCTGTACCATAGATGTAGTCTCTCCAGAAATATTTGGGATTATCAATAAAGTAAATATCGTGCTTCCCCAGCTCACCCTTATAAACAGAGGCCTTGACCTTTTCTCCTCCAACAGGAACCAAAAGGTCTCTCATAACCAGTTCCTTGGGAAAGGATTCAATCTCAGGATTTCTATACTTGGGCATGAAGATGGAAATCTTTATCCCCAAAGAAGAGAGATACTTGGGCAAAGAGGCAGCTACATCAGCCAGTTCGCCTGACTTAGCAAGGGGGGAGAATTCAGGCGTAACATAAATCACTCTGGGCTTATGGTTCATGCAAAATAATACTAATTCTCTACTCCCAAAATGTCAAATAGTCAATGGGGTCAGACTTGCGAAACTTGCATAACTTATCCAACATGGTCAGGCTTTGGTCAATTTAATAGTTTTTTCAGCACTTAGCGTATGACCTCTTTTTCACATCAAGTTATGCAAGTTTCGCAAGCCTGACCCCGTTTATCTTTCCGCCCAGCCTAACTTCTCCTGCAAAAGATCGAAGTAGTTCCTTTTAGGAGAAGAAATCAGGCGGAGTTCAAAATCGCTGCGCTTGATTTCTACCTCATCATTCTTTACCAGCGGATTTCCACGCTGTCCATCAAGGGTTAGGTAGACTTCTTCTCCTTCAGTAAGGAGGCGAATTTTTATCATGGATGAATCGGAAATGACCATAGGCCGGAAAGATAAGGTGTGAGGGCAGATAGGAGCAATGATAATGGCTGGAATATAGGGCTGGATGATTGGACCTCCAGCAGCCAGAGAATAGGCTGTAGATCCTGTGGGAGTAGCAATAATAAGGCCATCAGATCTAAAAGTTGTAACTTCTTTCTCATTAATCCAGATCTTGCACTGAATCATCCGGGCTAATGCTCCCTTGTTTATGACTACATCATTCAGACAATAATAGACATTATCTTTAGTTTTGATCTCAAGCATTCGCCTGAGGCTCACAATCTTCTCATCTCCCCCTAAAAAAGTATCCAGGGTCAAGTACATCTCATCAAGGGGTGTTTCTGTTAAAAAGCCTAGATCCCCCATATTGACCCCCAAAACTGGAACATCCCTCTGGGCTGCCAAATGGGCAATGCTGAGCAGAGTGCCATCTCCTCCCAGGACAACCACTAATTCAACTTTCCCTGGGAGCTTCTCCCTCGGTATTCCCTCTCCTCTTTTAAGTTTTTGCGCGGCCGCTTCCTCCAAGAGACACTCTATTCCTTTCTTTTCAAAGTAATGGAGGAGCTCCGCCAAAATTTTTTCAATACGAGGAGCATGAGGCTTTATAACAAGACCTACTCGCTTAATTTTTTTCATTCCAGACCGCCTCCTTGATCAATCTCTGAACTTCGCCCTGGCCTAAAGAATCCTCCTCTAAAGACCAGAAGGTGAAAAACTCTCGATTTCCTTTCTGGCCTCGGTGAGAGGATTTGATTAAACCTCTCAGGGCGAATCCCATTTTATGCGCTTCTTCGATGATCCTGTCTAAGACTTCTTCATGCAAAGCCGGGTTCCTGACTACTCCTTTCTTCCCCACTTGACCTTTTTCTACCTCAAATTGAGGCTTGATAAGAGAAAGGAGCCTGCCGCCGCCCAGGAATTCTTTCACAGCAGGTAAGACTTTAAGCACAGAAATAAACGATAGATCTGTGGTGACGATATCCAGGGAATCTCCGAAATCATCTTTTTTTAAATAGCGTGCATTTTTCTGTATACAAATAACCCTCGGATCTTCTCTTAAGTGCCAGTCTATCTGGCGTATATCCACATCCACGGCATAAATCCTTTTTGCCCCTTTCTGGAGTAGGCAATCAATAAAGCCTCCTGTAGAGGCTCCCAAATCTGCTGTAACCTTCCCTTGGACGGGTATTTGAAATGCCTCCAGTGCTTCTTTAAGTTTTAGCCCCCCGCGGCTTACATAGGGCATTTTCTCTTTAAGCGAAATTTCCTGGTCTGCGCTTATCATCTGACCCGGTTTTTCGATTCTCTGCCCTTCTGAAAAAACTAATCCTGCCATGATCAAAGCCTGAGCCTTCTGGGCACTTTCAGCCAAACCGCAGCCTGCAACAATCTTATCTGCTCTTTCCTTTTTCATCAAGAAAAAACCTTTCCTCAAAAGAGGATAGTTTCCCTATCTTGCTCTTGAGGATTTTAAAGTTGAAAGGGGTACCTTCCCCATTTTTTTAACCATTTTTATAAAAAACAAGCGGTGGGCTTGATAAATCAAGCCCCTACAATAAAAACCTCTCCCTTTTGAGTAAAATAACAATACACTGGTAAAATAGGAACAATCTTCATTTTAATAGTCATTTTTATAAGAAACAAGCGGTGGGCTTGATGAATCAAGCCCCTACAAAGAATCAGGTCCTTCCAATATATCAAATCCTTACAAAAAATTAGGCCTCTACAATAAATCAAGCTCCTGCATAAAATTCTTTTATTTGTTTGAAGAGGCCTTCCTCATCCAGAAGGTATTTCTTTTTTACCTGTTCAACCTTGCCCAGTGGGTAAATCTCCAGAGGGAGCCCTATGATCTTGAATCTGATATCGAACCTCTTTTCCCTGTCTAGGAACTCTCTAACAGCACTTCCAAACCCGCCGGCTGTAACACCTTCCTCTGCGGTAATAATCACTCTTCCCTTTTTAGCGAAACGAAGGATCGCCTCCTCATCAAGAGGCTTAGCGAACCTGGCATTCACAACAGCCAGGCTTATCCCTTCCTGCTCCAGCCTCCGAGCTGCCTCCAGAGCGGGGTAAACCATGCTTCCATAGGCTATTAGTAAATCCTCCCCGTCCTTAAGGACCTCACTCTTGCCAAGGGGAATCTCTTTGAAATCTTCATCTAATGGAACACCCAGCCCTTTTCCTTTGGGAAAACGGACAGCCGCAGGATGAGAATAAGAAAGAGCGGATTTTATCATGTGCTGCAATTCATTCTCGTCCTTGGGCGCCATGACGATCATGTTGGGTAAATGTCTCAAGTAGATGATATCATTAATACCCTGGTGGGTGGGACCATCATCGGGCACAATACCTGCTCTATCAAGGACAAACAAGATAGGGATATCCATCAAACAAACATCATGGTAAAGCTGGTCATAAGCTCTTTGAAGGAAAGTGGAGTAGATAGCTACCACCGGCTTCAAGCCGCTGAGGGCTAAACCCGAGGCAAAATCAACAGCATGCTGCTCGGCAATACCGACGTCAAAAAATCGCTCAGGAAAACGATCGGCAAAAGGCCTTAAGCCTGTTCCATCGGGCATAGCAGCCGTAATAGCCACAACTTTCTCATCTTCATTGGCTATTTTCACCGCAGTCTGTCCAAAAACAGAAGAAAAGCTTGGTCTCTTATCCTTGTTTAAAGTTTCTCCTGTCTGGATATCAAAAGGGCTTGCACTGTGGAAGCCTTCCGGATTGGATATCGCTGGAGAATACCCTTTTCCTTTCTGAGTGACACAATGAATGAGCACAGGCCCGTCATAATCTTTAGCATTTTTAAAAACTTCAATTAAAGATCTAAGGTTGTGCCCCTGGACTGGACCGATGTACCTCACTCCCAGTTCTTCAAAAACCAAGCCAGGGAAAACCAACTTTTTGATTGCTTCTTCCACTGTCCCGGCTACCTTAATCATGGGCTTACCCACAGCAGGGATAATTCCCAGGATAGATTTCGCAAGGTCTTTTATTTTCAGGTAATGCTGCCCGGAAACAATGTAGGAGAGATACTTGGACATGGCTCCCACATTATGAGCAATGGACATTTCATTATAATTGAGAACGATAATTAACTTTTTTCTTAGATGCCCGATCTGGTTTAAGGCCTCCCAGGCTATACCTCCTGTAAAACTCCCATCTCCCACAACCGCCACAACATTATGGTTTTCTTTCATTTTGTCCCGGGCAACAGACATTCCCAGTGCGGCAGAAAGGGCAGTTGAGGCATGGCCTGTATCAAAAACATCGTATTCGCTTTCTTTCCGGGATGGAAATCCGCACAAACCCTGATACTGACGAAGAGTCCAGAACTTCTCTTTTCTTCCCGTTAAAATCTTATGAGAATAGCATTGATGGCCCACATCCCAGATAATCTTATCTCGAGGAGTATCAAAGACATAATGGAGAGCGAGAGTTAACTCGACCACGCCCAAGTTTGATGAAAGATGCCCTCCGTGCTTGGAGACAACATCAAGAATTAGACCTCTAATCTCTTTTGCAATTTTGGAGAGATCTTTAACAGGGAGCTTTCTTAAATCGTGCGGGCTTTCTATTCCATCAAGAATTCTGCTCATTTTCACTCCTTTTCTCGAGTTCTAAAAGTTTTGCAGCTAGATAGTTAAGTTCCTCCGATTCTAAAGAAGCTTCATCCAGTGCGTTTTTTGCAGCCTCGACAAAGTCTTTCAGCCTGCGTTCTGAGTCTTTAAGCCCGAATAGAGAAACAGAGTTGGGTCGGGGAAGGCGGCCTTTTTGCGCATCTTTGCCTGAGTCGAGAATATCATCCCTGACTTGGAAAGCAAGGCCTACATTCCTCCCGTATTTGATAACGGCTTCAAGCTCTGAATCTCCTGCCTCACCCAGAATCGCACCTGTTTTGACTGAAGCGATAATTAACGAGCCTGTTTTTTTAAGGATGAGCTCATGATAGGTTTCTTCTGTCAAGACGTCTTGAGAAAGCGTTATGTCCATAAGCTGTCCCCCTACCATTCCTTTTACGCCTGCAAACTGGCTAATTTCCTTGATGATCTGTCCTCTTTTAATTTGGAGATCATTTCTCAGAGGAGCTTGAGCTGCGATTTCAAAAGCCATGGTCAGAAGGCTATCACCAGCCAGGAGTGCAATATCCTCGCCGTAGGCTTTATGGCAGGAAGGCTTGCCCCGGCGCAAATCATCATTGTCCAGCGAAGGCAGATCATCGTGAACAAGCGAATAATTATGGATTAACTCCAGGGCGCAGGCAAAGGGCAGGACTAAATCAGGAGAGGCTCCGAAACACTCCCCTGAAGAGAGAGTGAGTAAAGGTCTAAATCTCTTCCCTCCAGAGAAAACAGCATATCTCATGGCCTGGAAAAGGAGGGAGTTTTCCTGAGAAAGAATGTTTTCTAGCTCACGCTCTACGGCTTTCCTTTTTAATTTAAGCCTCTCTTCAACTTTCATTTTCCTTTAGCCCTCATCCCAAAGTTAACGATAACATATCATTCGGGCAACCGAAGGAAACGTGGCAATCACTCCTGTTCCTGTGTCATTGCGAGCGAAGCGAAGCAATCTCATGAAGAAAGGTTGAGATTGCCACGTCGCTACACTCCTCGCAATGACAATAGTTGGTTCGCTCGTCGCATGGATGAAAGCGCTGCATATGTCAATGACATTAAAAACGGAGCCTGGCCCCATTTTTTAAAAGGGAAGGTCTTCATCCTTTTCTGGCTCGGGGGATTCTTCATCTTTTCCAGAATCTGATGATTCTTCTTCCTCTTCTTCCTCCTTCTTTTCTTCTGAAGGCGCCGCTTCTTCTTTCCCGAGTTCAAAGGGTTTTTCTTTGACCTCTCCTTTTTCATCCTTGAGGAGAATCTCGACTTTTTTCTCAGCTTTCTCGAGTTCTTCCCTTAAAAATCTTGCCAGCTTGACTCCTTTCTCAAAAAGAGCCAGTGACTCACTTAAAGAAAACCCTCCTTTCTCTAATTTTTCCACGATCTTTTCCAAGTCTTCTAAGGCTTTCTCAAAGCTAAGGGTAGCCATTTTTTCTCCTTTTTTTGTCATAAGTTCATATAAGATATAATAGAGACGTAGGGTATATTGGAGCCTGGCCCCATTTTTTTGTCCTTTTTTTCATAATTTTTCATTTTTTGCTAAGCCGGGATTCGATGAGCTTCGCTCCATCTATTTTTTTAACCAGACAGCTGAATTCCCCCTTATAAAAGGAAACTGTCAATTCCTCCTCTTTTTTGACCTCTTCTATTTTGCGAATCAGATACTGGCCGCCATCTCTCCAGCAGAGAGCATAACCTTTTTTTAGTATATTCAGGGGACTCAGGTTATGCAACTGCGCAGAAAGCCTTTCCCACTGCGCCTGGAAACGCTGGAGCATCCCTCTTAAAGTGCCGCGCATCTTCTCTTCCATCAGGAAAGTCGCGGATTTGTCTTCTGAAATCTTTTGCCGCATATCCCTGATGGTGTTCCAGGCTTTTGTCTCCAGGTCGTCCACCTTTTGTTCTAAATTCAATAGTTTTATTTTCATATTCTGAAAGGCTCTGTGCTGGGTAAGGCTAAACACCTGATGTCTTTGTTCTTGGAGGAAATATCTCTGGCAGTGGATCATTCTTTTCTCCAAGTTTTTGATTCGTTCCTCAAATGATTGTTCCTTCTCGATCAAAATCTCCGCCGCTGCAGAAGGAGTCGAGGCCCGGATGTCTGCCACAAAGTCAGCAATAGTATAATCAATCTCATGACCCACGGCTGATATTACAGGAACAGAACAGCTAAAAATGGACCGGGCAACCTTTTCCTCATTGAAAGCCCAGAGATCTTCTATTGATCCTCCTCCTCGACCGACAATGATGACATCGATACCGGGAAGGCGGCTTAAATAATCTATCCCTTCGACAATCTCGTCCGCTGCTCCCTCTCCCTGAACTCTGACAGGATAGACAAGTATATGGAGCCGGGCAAACCTTCTCTCAATCGTCCTGAGGATATCGACTATGGCTGCTCCCCTCGGGGAAGTGACGATCCCCACTTTTTTGGGGAGAAGCGGAAGTTTCTTTTTAAACTTGGGATCGAAGAGGCCTTCTTTCTTTAACTTCTCCCTGAGCTGCTCAAAGGCCAGCTGGAGCGCACCTTTGCCCTTGGGCTCAATCACCTCAACCAAAAGCTGGTATTCCCCTCTGGGTTCATAGACATTAATCTGTCCCCGGCAGACAAGCTGGAGCCCATCCTCCAACTCAAAAGGAACTTTTTGGGCCATAGAGCGAAACATGACTGAGCGAAGCTGGCTTCGCTCATCTTTCAACGTGAAATATAGATGACCTGATTGGTGGCGGTAGAAGTTGGATATCTCCCCTTCCACCCACAACAACGGGAATGCACTCTCCAGCTCCTGCTTGATCATCCGCGTAACTTCAGAAACAGCATAAATCTTGTCTGGCTTTACGAGACTGTTAATCTCCACTTTCTTCCCCGGTTATGATTTCCCTGCAGATGGAAAGAGCTTTCCCTGTCTTTGGATCGACCTCAACAACGACAGCAGAGAGGAATACTCCCTCCTTTTCCAGCTCAAAGCGCTGAGGCCGACCGGTGAGGAATCTTTTTATAGATTGGTCCCTGCGGATCCCGATTATAGAATTGTAGCCACCGACCATCCCAACATCAGTGATATAAGCCGTTCCCTGGGGAAGGATTCTCTCATCAGCGGTGGGAACATGGGTATGGCTTCCTATGACGGCTGAAACTTTCCCGTCCAGATACCAGCCCATTGCCTGCTTTTCTGAAGTGGCCTCAGCATGAAAATCAACAACTATTACTGGAGTAGAAGCTCTGAGGCTCTTGAGTTCTTCATCAGCAGTTCTGAAGGGACAATCTAGCGGTTCCATAAAGACTCTTCCTTGAAGATTCAAGACGCCGATTTTTCCCTTCCCCCTTGTCTCAAAGACGTATGCCCCTTTTCCTGGATTTTTAGGTGGATAATTAGCAGGTCGAAGGAGTTTCGGCTCTTGATCCAGATAATCGTGCGCTTCCTTCTTATCCCAGATATGATTTCCTGAAGTCAAAACATCAATCTCGCTCAATAGCTCCTCTGCCACCTTCTCTGTAATCCCCAATCCTCCAGCAGCATTTTCACCGTTGGCAATGATGATGGAAGGAGAATACTTCTTGACAACAGGACGCAAATATTTCGCCAATACTCTACGTCCTGGACGGCCGATTACATCACCTAAAAACAGAATGCTAATCTTATCGGGCATATTCCACAGCTCTCGTCTCGCGTATAACCGTTACTTTTATCTGTCCTGGATAGTCCAGCTCTTCCTTTATTTTTTGGGCAATCTCTTTGGCTATTACCGTTGCCTTTTCATCAGAGATCCTATGACTTTCTACGATAATTCTTATCTCACGACCTGCCTGGAGGGCAAAGGACTTGGAAACTCCTTCGTAAGAATTGGCTATTCCTTCGAGTTTCTCCAGTCTCTTGACGTAGGCCTCCAGAATCTCACGGCGTGCACCAGGCCGTGCTGCTGAAAGAGTGTCCGCCGCCTGGACTAATACCGCTTCTATGGAAGGAAAATCAATATCACGATGATGGGAAGCAATGGCCTGTACGACAGCCTCAGATTCTCCGTACTTCTTGGTAAGTTCGACACTCAATTCTGTGTGAGTTCCTTCGATTTCTTTATCCACTGCCTTTCCTATGTCATGGAGAAGTCCTGCTCTCAAGGCAATGTCTGAATTCAGCCCCAGCTCTTTAGCCATTAAAGTTGCTAAATAGGCAACTTCTTTGGAATGCTGGAGGACATTCTGACCATAGCTTGTCCGGAATTTCAACCTGCCCAGAAGTTTAACGAGTTCAGGATGAACATTCTGAACCCTGAGCTCCAAGACTGTGGTTTCTCCTTCCTGTTTGGTTGTCTCCTCCAATTCTGCCTTTACTGTCTCCACTACCTCTTCAATACGGGCAGGATGAATTCTTCCGTCGATAACCAGCTTTTCGATTGCCAGGCGGGCTAACTCTCGACGAATTGGATCGAAACTTGAGAGAATGATTGCCCCAGGAGTATCGTCGACTATGATATCAACATTTGTCGCCATTTCAAGGGTACGAATGTTTCGGCCTTCTCTTCCGATGATCCGGCCCTTCATATCATCAGAAGGAAGGTCAACCACAGAAACCGTTGTTGCTACCACATGTTCGGCCGCTGAGTGCTGAATAGCTTGACTCATTATCTCGCAAGCAAGAACCTTGCTTTTCTCCTTGGTCTCTTCTTCAATCCGCCGGATTGTCTGAACAGCCTCGAGCTTGGCTTCTTGCTCCATCTTATTCATCAGTATGTTTTTTGCTCCCTCCTGAGTCAATCCTGATATCCTTTCCAATTCTTCCGATTCTTTTCTGACCAATTCTTCATACTTATTCTTTTCTTCCGTAATTTCCCTTTCTTTTGAGTGAAGCCTTTGCTCTTTAGATGAAACTTCCTTTTCTTTTCTTTCTAAGCCCTGAAACCTGCGCTCGAGATTTTCATCTTTTTGCATAAGCCTTCTTTCCATATCATTGAGTTTTCTGCGTCCATCGTGAGTCTGCCTCTCAAAATCAGCCTTGAGGTTCAGAAGCTTCTCTTTGGCTTCTATAGAAGCTTCACGCCTTATCTTCTCTGCATCTTCCTTTGCCCCCTCTCTGATATCCTTGGCCTCCTGACTAGCCTTAAATATAGACTTTTTCCCAGAAGTCTTTTTGATCAAGATAAAAATAACTGATCCAAATAAAACAACGCAGGCTCCAACAATTATAAATGGAGCTAAATTCACTTTGATCACCTCCAAATTAACTTAATCAAAGGAGATGAAAGTAAGGAGGGTTATAAAAGAAATTCTCTTTCAGTTCGAAAACAAAGAGGAAACCCAAGGGAGCGAAAATTTAAGAATCGGCACTCTTCCCCGCTAAAAAAGAGAAGAATTTCAGGGAAAATGAAAGGCCTGAATTTTCCTCTCTGCAGTTTTAGACTCTCCCTCAGCTCAACCATGGACTTTCGAGCTTTAATCTTAATTTTATTTAGTGGCTTCCTCAATATTTTTGTATGTATTCTCATCTTTCAATAGATAATCCTCCAAACTTTCTACTTTACTCTCCATATGACCGATAACTTCATTCAGTTGATCTAATTTTTTTCGGGATAAAAAACATTCGTCAGCAATGTTCAACGATGCCAGGACCGAGATTTTTAATGAATCCACAGATTTTGATTTAACAGCAACTTCACGCATTTTTTGATCAACATAAGAAGTAAGACGGCCTATATATTTTTCATCCTCTTCTCCTTTGACTCTTATCCTGTATTTTTGTCCATAAATTTCGATCTCTATTACTTTGTCACTCATATTCCAACCTGGTCTATCTGGTCTAATATTGTCTCTATCTTTTCTTTCATGACCTTCCTATCCTGCGCGTATCTCTTCAGATCCTCATCAAGTTTATCTGTTCTCTTTACCTGATCCTCAAAATCCTTTTTCTCCGTTTTCAACTCTTTTACCTGCTGCTTCAGCTTCTCATTCTCTTTTAGAAGCTTATTTATATAATCAACAACTTGAGTAACCTTACTTTCAAGTATCTTAATCCTTTCTAATTCGCTTGTCAATTTTCCCTCCTTTTCTTAATTGAAATTTGAATCTCGTAACTAAGGCATTAATGATTTTCTCCTGAAGAGTATCTACTTCTTTAGCTAATAATGTCCTCTGAGGATGGCGAAAAACAAAACGAAGAGATAAGCTGATTTTACCGTGTGGAATCGATGATCCTGAAAAACGGTCATGAGGCTCAAACTCCATCAGGTACGGGATGGCAAGCTTCTCCACAACTTCCTTTATATCTTGATAAAGCACGCTTCGGCTAGAAATAAAAGAAACATCTCGAGTGATGCTGGGGAATCTATCCACTGGAGTGAACTCGAAAGAATAAGGTTGCTTCTCGAATAACAGGGCCAGGTTCAATTCAGCTGCCCAGACGGGTTCTTTAAAGGAGTAGGAATCGAGAAGATTTTTTTTGAGCAGCCCACAATAACCAACCGTTTCCTCTTTGAAAATCATAGCGAGAGAATACCCCTGCTCGAAGAAGGCATGGTCTTCTTCCTTAAAGGAAAAAGGTTCGTACCTTGAGTACACCATAAGAGATTCCAATGCTCCTTTAATGCGGAAAAAGTCAGTATTTTCGCTCTTTCCATGCCATTGGACCGGGCCCACCAGACCTGTTGTTGCCAGGGCAAGCGATAGCTGTTCTCTATTGGTCTCATTTTGCCAAAAATAAACGTTTCCAACCTCAAAGAGATGAATACCTTCGGCACCTCTATTTTTGTTCCAGACAATATTCTCCAGCAATCCTCCCAGGAGTGTTGTCCTGAGGAGTGACGCCTTCGAAGAAATAGGATTTCTGATTTCTATGGCCTTTTGCCCGGTTTGGAGCCTGGCTTCTTTTTCAGGATCAGAAAAACTGAAATTGAGAACCTCATCAAAACCATTGTAGAAAAGAAGCTGCCGAAATTTATTGATTCTCTCTCTTTTCTGATCCACTGGGAGTTCCAACACTTTGAGAGGCGGGAGAGAGGCAGGAATCTTATCATATCCATAAAAACGTGTAATCTCTTCAATAAGGTCCGCTTCCCTTTCTACATCGACCCTGAATTGAGGAATTTTAACCTGCCATACTCCTTTTTGCTGGACTTCAGCCTGGAAGCCAAGTCTGGCGAGAGTTCGCACGGCAAACTCCTCATCAATCTCCAGCCCAAGGAGATCAGAAATACGATGGTGGCGTAAGACGACTGTTTTTTCCTTTCTAGGCTCAGGATAGACATCTAAAATGCCCTTAGAAGCTTTGCCCCCTAATTGAGTCAGCAAAGAGGCTGCCATTAAAGCGGCCTGAGGGGGAAAAGAAATATCAGCTCCCCTCTCAAATCGGTATGAAGCATCCGTCGAAATCCCTGTTTTCTTGCTGGTTTTCCGTATAGATACTGGGTCAAAACAGGCGCTTTCTATAAAAACATCCTGAGTGCTCTCCTTAACAGAGGACTCCTCCCCGCCTATGATTCCGGCCAGGGCTATGGGCTTTTCCTCATCGGCAATCACCAGCATCTCTGTGGTAAGAGAAATATCACTGTTTTCCAAACCTCTTAGTACTTCTGCATCTTTTGCTTTCCGGATTATGATTTTTCTGCCAGAAATCTTGGCCAAATCAAAAGCATGAATAGGATGAGCAGTCGCGAAGAGGACATAATTGGTCACATCAACAACGTTGTTGATAGGCTTTAAGCCCACAGCTTCAATCCTCTTCCTCAACCATTCAGGGGAAGGGCCAACCTGTATTCCTTTGATAACCATACCGCTATAACGAGGACAAAGTTCATTATCCCAGATTCGGATATCAGCAAGGTCAGACGTCTTTTGTTCAATCTCCGTCAGTGGCCATTTCTGCTCCTTAATGCCCAGTTCAAGCGCTGCAGCTAATTCCCGGGCAACTCCCAGGTGTCCGAGAGTATCAGGACGGTTGGCGTAGGTCTCGATGTCCAATATGACATCTGAACTTTTCTCTTCCCAATCCTCCACCATTAATCCAATCATATTTAGCTTTTCGATCAATACAGGAAGAGAAAGATCCAGCTCGATATAATCCTTTAGCCAATTCAAACTTATTATCATTTTAAAGTGAACTGCCTTGTGAACCTTAAATCATTCTCATAAAAAAATCTCATGTCAGGGATCTGGAAAGCAGACATGGCGGTCCTGTCTATTCCCAAGCCAAAAGCGAATCCAGAATATTCCTCAGGGTCGATGTTGACGTTCTTTAAAACCTGAGGGTCCACCATACCAGAACCTAAAATTTCTATCCATCCATTCCCTCCGCAAACTCGACATTTTTCATTTTTGCCTCCACAGACAGTACATTCGATGTCAATCTCAGCCGATGGCTCGGTAAAAGGAAAAAAGCTCGGCCGAAACCTTATTTTAATTTTTTCGTGAAAAAGGATTTTGAGAAAATGCTCCAACGTTCCTTTTAAATGGGCAAAAGTGATGCCTTTGTCTACAACAAGCCCTTCAACCTGGTAGAACATGGGAAGATGGGTTGGATCGGGTGTTTCCCTCCGGAAGACTTTGCCAGGGGTAATTATCCTGATGGGGGGTTTCCGCTTTTCCATAGCTCGTATTTGGACAGGAGAGGTGTGAGTGCGGAGAAGCAAGTCATCCGTTATATAAAGAGTATCCCAGTCATCTCGAGCAGGGTGATGAGGGGGGAAATTTAAAGCTTCGAAATTATAATAATCTGTTTCAATTTCAGGACCATCTTCGATGGAATAGCCCATGGCTATGAATATATTCTCAATCTCCTGCTGAAAAAGCACGATAGGATGAGGAGACCCCCAATATTCCTTTTTCCCGGGGAGGGTAAGGTCAATTTTTCCAGAGCTTGCCTTAAGAACTGCGGATTCTTTCTTGATGACCTTAAGTTCTCCTCGAGCTCTAATTTTCTCCTGGATATGTATTTTCAGATCATTGACTATTTGACCAAATGCGGCCTTCTCTTCCGGCTTGAGTGTTTTAAGCTCATCAAAAAGAAGCTTCAGCTCTCCTCGCTTCCGACTCATAAAGGCATTACGAACTTCCTGGAGGGACTTTTCATCCTTCACATGAGATAGAGCTTTTTCAAATCTTTTTTTGTGTTCTTCTATCTTAGCCTTAAAATCTTTCATATATATGCACTCTTTTCCTTAATAAAGGGGACAGAATAAAGGGGACAGGCTACTTTTTCTTGAAGAAAGCGGAAAAAGGAGACAGTCCCTATGGAACAAAAGGAACTGTTCCCATTTTTTTCTCGCCTTTACTTTTTGGAAAAATGGAGCCTGGCCCCATTTTTTATCTGAAAAAGTAGCCTGTCCCCTTTTTCTATTTTTCTTATTTTGCATCCTTTACTTTTTGGACTATCTCGCAAAAAGCATGGGGAGAATTGACAGCTAGGTCTGCCAGGATCTTCCTGTCGAGTTCAACATTCAGCTCTTTCAGCCCATGGATAAAGCGGCTATAAGAGAGACCATTGTTCTCTGCCGCAGCTTTGATACGGATAATCCACAGCCGTCTAAAATCTCTCTTGCGAGTCCTTCTATCCCTGTAGGCATAAAGAAGGGCTCTCTCCACCGCTTCTTTAGCTGTGCGGTAGTTACTACTCCGCGCTCCCCAATAACCCTTGGCCAATTTTAAAATCTTTGACCTTCTTCCTCTTTTTTTAGTGCCTCTTGTTACTCTGGGCATTTTCTTCTCCTTGCAGTTTAAATCAGTATTGTTTTAGAGGGTTTATTCTCTAAGATTCGTAGGGAAGCATCTTTTTAATTTTTTTTCGATCTGGACTTTTAATAAGGGCCTGTTTCCCTAACTTCCTTTTTCTCTTTGCTGACTTCTTGGTTAGAAGATGGCTCTTATAAGCCTTACTATGAAGTATCTTCTTTTTCCCTGTTACTTTGAACCTCTTTTTGGCTCCTCTGTGCGTTTTCAGTTTTGGCATCTTTTCCTCCTGTCTTTACGGGGCATAGCAGAGCTGAAACAGCCCAGCTTTGTCGTCGGGTAATTCCGTCTTGAAATCCAATTTCTTTGGTATCTTCGAAAACCCTGGTTAAAATCTGGACGGCCAACTCGGGTTTAGCTTTTTCTCTTCCTCTCATCATAACTCTTATTTTAACCTTGTTGCCATCGTTCAGGAATCTCTGGATATGCCGCATCTTGAAAGTGTAATCATGAATGCTAATTTTAGGCCTGAATTGCATCTCTTTGACTTGAATCTGCTTCTGGTGTTTCTTTGCCTCATGTTCTTTTTTATGTAATTCATACAGAAACTTGCCATAATCCATAATTCGACATACGGGGGGAACTGCCTTAGGGGCAATCTCGACTAAATCCAAGCCTTTCTCCTTGGCAATAGACATAGCCTCCGCCACCGTCAGAATCCCCATTTGTTTTTTATCCTCATCAATCACCCTTATTTCATTCGCCTGTATCATTGCGTTTATCCTATGCGGCTTTCTGCTCCTTCTCACTGGATAAAATGTGCGCCTTCTAATGATTGGCCTCCTTTAAAGATTCACGGTTAAATATTTATTTTCATCCAATTCCTTTACTTTTTCAAGGAATTCATTAACAACTACTTCACCTTTATCGCCCTGAGTATGAACTCTCAGGGAAGCTGTTCCCTTAGTGACTTCTTTATCCCCCACAACTAGAATGAGAGGAATCTTATGAATTTCGGCATCCCTGATTTTATAGCCGACTTTTTCCCGGCGAAGGTCCACGCATGATCTTAACCCATTTTCTTTGAATGTTTTATCTAAAGAAGTCGCATAATCATTATGCCTCTCTGCAACAGGGATAATGATCATTTGGACAGGGGCAAGCCAGACAGGGAAATTTCCTTTGTAGTGCTCGATCAAGACACCAAAGAATCTTTCAAGTGAGCCCAGGATTGCCCTGTGAATGAGAAAAGGACTGTGGCGCTTCCCGTCTTCGCCCACATAGCTCAAATCAAACCTTTCAGCCAGATTAAAATCAAGCTGGATGGTTGTGCACTGCCAGGACCTCCGCAAAGCATCTTTTATTTTGATATCTATTTTAGGCCCGTAAAAAACTCCTTCTCCCTCATCCACCTGAAAATCAAGTTTTGCAGCCTTCAGGGCTTTCTCCAGAGCTTGAGTCGCTTTCTCCCAATCCTCAATCTTTCCCACATATTTTTCAGGAATGGTGGAAAGAAAGACTTCATACTCTCTAAATCCAAAGGTTTTCAAAATTCGTAAAGCCAGAAAGATGACGCGCTTTATCTCTTCTTCAAGTTGATCGGGGAGGCAGAAGATATGAGCATCATCCTGGGTGAACCCTCTGACCCGCATAAGTCCATGGAGAACTCCACTCCGCTCGTAACGGTAAACTGTTCCCAGTTCCGCCCATCTTATGGGCAAATCACGATAGCTTCGCTGCCTGGAGTTGAAAACCATGATATGGAAAGGGCAATTCATGGGTTTAAGTTCGTACTCAATTTCATCGCTCTGCATTGGAGGGTACATGGCATCATAAAACTCCGTGTGCCCACTTTTCCTCCAAACATCAAGCTTGGCTACGTGGGGCGTGTAGAGAAAATCGTAGCCGTCTTTCAGATGCTCTTCCCTCCAATAGGACTCGATAACGTGCCTGACAGCAGCTCCTTTGGGATGCCAGAGAATCAATCCAGCTCCCAAATCCTCATGGGAACTGAAAAGGTCCAGTTCAGTGCCGAGCTTCCTGTGGTCTCTTTTTTTAGCTTCCTCCAAGAGAGTGAGATAATCATTTAAGTCTTTCTTCGTAAAAAAAACAGTCCCGTAGATTCTTTGAAGCTGCTTTCCCTGTTCGTCTCCTTTCCAGTAAGCACCTGATACAGAAAGAAGCTTGAAGTGCTTGATCTGGCCTGCGGAGGAAACATGAGGGCCTAAACAGAAATCCATAAAACTTCCCTGCTCATAGCAGGTCACCTCTTTGTCGCCTTTCTCCTGGATAAGCTCTACTTTTAGCTCCTGACCCTGTTCCTTGAAAAGGCGAAGAGCTTCTTTCTTAGGAAGGATTCGTTTTTTAATGGGAATATCCTGTTGAGAGAGCTCCCTCATTTTTTTTTCGATCGCTGCGAGATCCTCGGGGGTAAAGGGTTTATCTCTTAAAAAATCATAGAAAAATCCATCCTCTACTGCTGGTCCAATCCCTGTTTGGGTCTTCGGAAAAAGATCAAGAACAGCGTGGGCCATAAGATGGGCAGAGCTGTGCCTTAGTACGTCTAGAGCCTCATCAGATCCTTCGTCAATCAACTAAATCTCCTTATCTTGAAAAAAATGAAAAAATAAAAAATTGTGAAAAAATTGGGGCCAGGCTCCAATTATTTTACCTTATCTTGAAAAAAATGGAGCCTGGCCCCAATTATTATTCTTTGCAATAGTATATCAAAAGAAAATGGGGACAGGCTACTTTTTCTTTCCACTATCTGTTCGTCTATCTTGGCGCAGAGAGGCTCATGGGGCAGCTTGAGACGGGGGATTAAATCGGAAAGTATTGTACCTTTCTTAATCGAAAAAAAAGACCTCTCTGCCTTAGCTTTAACCGATTCAACCATCAAAATCTATCTGTATCCAACATAGGAGGCGAAGCAACTTATCTCTTTCACTCTTTCTCATAAATACGCACTCCTTATAAATGGTAGGCGCGGAGGGGATCGAACCCTCGACTTCTTCCGCGTCAAGGAAGCACTCTCCCACTGAGCTACGCGCCTATTCCTTTCAGGCTATGTATATACTAAGTAATTTACTCTATTAGTGTCAATAGTATCTGGGTAGATACAGGGCAGGTACGGGGTCAGACCTTTCAAACTTTTATTGTTATCAGATTATCGATAAATCATATTGCTCCGGATTTATTAATGCAAGTTTGATAGGCCTGATCCCAATATGCCGATGACATCCGATGAAATTAGACAATTACGCCTCATTTCTTTAGAATAAATGCGAGGAATATCCCTTAAGGAAAGAAAGAATGATAGGAATCATGGCCGATACTCACGATAATTTGCATTCTATCAAACGGGCTATCAGTTTGTTCAATGAAACAGAGTGCAGTCTGGTTATTCATGCTGGAGACTTTGTTGCTCCCTTTACTGCTCGAGAGCTTGAAAATCTAAACTGCCCGGTGAAAGCTGTTTTTGGAAACTGTGATGGAGAAAAAAAAGGGCTGGAGGAAGTTTTTCACCCCCTTGGAGAGATAAGAAAAGCCCCTCTGGTCTTCAATCATGAGAACCTCCATTTCCTGGTCACCCATATTCCTGCGGCCCGGGGCTTTTACCCTGCCTCTGAGAAGTACGACGTTATAATTTTTGCCCATACTCACAAGCCAGAGGTAAGACACGAGAAAAAAATACTGCTCATCAATCCGGGAGAAGCAGGAGGGTGGGTTTCAGGCAAAAGCACCGTGGCTCTTTTGGACCCAAAAACTTTATCCGCAGACATCATCACATTATGAGATAAAAATGGGGACTGTAAAAATGTGTGTAAAAATAGGGACAGCCCCCGTTTTTTGCGGATTTTTCGTGCTGTCCCCACTCTTCGTTATTTAGAGAGGACAAACACCATGCCTCGACAAATAAACAGACGTCAAAAACCAACCTGGCAGAAACTCCGAAAGCATTATCCCGCCCCTCCTAAATCACGGTCGCCCAAGGGAAGTAAAAAAGGGTCCGATAGAAAAAAGAAACCGGGGACGTTACTCTTCTTTGCTAAATCGAGCCGCTGTATTAGCTATAAATCATTGATATATTTTAAAAGGTGGGCTTGATAAATCAAGCCCCTACATAAGATAAACCAAATCCTGCACCATTTATCCTGCACCATAAGTGCGCGCTTGATGAATCGAGCCGCTGCAAGTGAAAAAAAGGCATGACCGCAATAACTCAAGTTTCGCAAGTCTGACCCCATTGCTTATTGCTCGGTAACAGGAATAAAGTTGCCTGTCCCCTTTTTCACTCTGTTTCACTCTGTTTGCATAATTTAGAGACCTGTATTATACTTAATTTCTTTTTTTAAGGAGATATACAGATGAAAAAAGTCCTAATAATGGGTGCTGCAGGAAGAGATTTCCACAACTTTAATGTGTATTTTAGAGACAAAGAAGAATACCGGGTTGTGGCTTTCACTGCCACCCAGATCCCTGACATTGAAGACAGAAAATACCCTTCTGCTCTTGCTGGAAAGTTCTATCCGGACGGTATCCCAATCTACCCTGAGGAAGAGCTTTCTTCGCTCATCGGTAAAAATGAGATCTCAGAGGTTTTTTTCGCTTACAGCGATGTTTCTCATGAATACATCATGCACAAGGCATCACAGGTGTTAGCAGAGGGTGCAAGTTTTACTCTCCTTGGTCCTCAGGAGACGATGATAAAGAGCAACCTTCCTCTTATATCGATCTGTGCTGTCCGGACTGGATGTGGAAAAAGCCAGACAAGCCGAAAAATCGCTCTTATCCTCAAAGAAAAAGGAAGAAGAGTTGTCATCATCCGCCATCCCATGCCTTATGGAGATCTAGTCAAACAGAAAGTACAGCGCTTTGCCACCTACGAGGATATGATAAAACATGAATGCACAATTGAGGAAATGGAAGAATACGAAACCCATATCAAGGAAGGTATTGTGGTCTATGCCGGCGTAGACTATGGGGCCATCCTGGAAGAGGCCGAAAAGGAAGCGGATATTATTCTTTGGGACGGAGGGAACAACGATTTTTCCTTTTATAAGGCAGATTTAGAAATAGTAGTTGTCGACCCTCACCGGCCAGGCCATGAACTCCGGTACCATCCTGGTGAGACGAATTTTAGAAGAGCTCAGGTTCTCGTGATCAACAAGATAGATAGTGCTGAAAAGGAAAAACTAGCGGATCTTCTTCAAAACATCAAGGAATTCAATTCCGAAGCCACCATAATTCGTGCTAACTCCAAGATAATTGTTCCAGAAGGAAAGGATATTGCCGGAAAGACAGTCCTTGTTATCGAAGACGGACCAACACTGACCCATGGGGAGATGCCTTACGGTGCAGGATTACTTGCTGCCGAAAAATACGGAGCTTCAAAAATTGTAGATCCCAGACCTTTTGCGGTAGGAAGCATTAAGGCAGCGTACCAAAAATTCACCCATCTAGATAAAATCCTTCCCGCCCTGGGTTACGGAAAAAAACAGATGGCTGAGCTTACTCAAACCATTGATAAAGTCGGCTGCGACCTCGTCGTCAGCGGGACTCCTATTGATCTCGGCCGGTTGATCAAAACAAATAAAAGAATTCTTCGGGTCACATATGAACTGGAAGAAATCGGATCTCCTGATCTTAATGAGGTTCTGCGAGAATTCTGATGAAGAGAAAGATTGCTCTTATAGCCTTCGGTGGAAATGCTATTCTCCCAGGAACCCAGCGAGGACTTCAATCAGAGCAGACTAAAAATGCTCAAAAAGCAGCCCAGCTCATGATTTATATAGTGAAAAAAGGTTACGATCTGATCGTTGTTCATGGCAACGGCCCTCAAGTCGGTAATCTTCTTATTCAGATGGAAGAATCGATCACCAAAGTCCCACCTTTTTCCCTAGAAGTCTGCGATGCCATGACAGAAGGGAGCATGGGCTTTATGCTCGAGAAGGCCATGGTTAACGAACTGCGCAAAAATTCCGTGGATAAGGACGTAGCTACGCTGATCACCCAGGTCGTCGTCGACAGGGAAGATCAGGCTTTTAAAAACCCGACCAAACCTATCGGTCCCTTTTACACGAAATCCAGAGCACAGATGCTTCGTAGAGAGAAAAAATGGGCAATGATAGAAGATTCTGGCCGTGGCTACCGCAAAGTTGTCCCTTCTCCCAAGCCAATCGATGTTATTCCCAAAAGAATCATCCGGGAATTAGTGCACTCGGGAAAGATCGTTATTGCCGTGGGTGGGGGAGGCATTCCCGTCATTATTAACGGCCGAGGATTTCTTGAGGGAGTAGAGGCGGTTATCGACAAAGATTATGCTGCAAGCCTTGTCGCCCGAGAAGTTAAGGCAGACCTATTTATAATCTTAACCAATGTGAATCGCGTCTGTCTTAATTTCGGCACGCCTGATGAAGAGCCAATAGGAGTTATGACAGTTAAGCAGGCTGAAGAACACATCTCTCAGGGACAGTTCCCTCCAGGTTCAATGGGCCCTAAAATCAAAGCAGCGATTGAATATATCCAGGATGGAGGAAAAGAAGTTTTGATAACCTCAGCTAATCACCTCAAAGCTTCTTTGATCAATCGTTCAGGAACAAAAATCAAAAATGCACTATAGGAAAAAAAATGCTTGATAATTTTATTTCTATCCATGATTTAACCCTTTATCAGTTTAGCAAAATTCTAGACATCTCGAGGGAAATAAAAGACAATCCCCACCGTTTCCGTAATAAACTCAAAGGAAAAATCCTGGCCATGATATTTCAAAAGCCTTCTTTACGAACCAGGATGACTTTTGAAGTAGGGATGCTCCAGCTGGGAGGAGAGGCTGTTTATTTAAGCCCTTCAGATATCCAGATAGGCACAAGGGAAACCGTTTACGATATGGGCAAGAATCTGGAACGTTGGGTTGAGGCCATCATGATAAGAACTTTTGCCCACCAGAATGTCATTGATTTAGCCCAGGCCTGTCACATTCCTGTCATCAATGCCCTGACCGATCTCCTTCATCCCTGCCAGGCTATGGCTGATTTCTTCACTTTAAAGGAGAAACGAGGAGACTTGGCTAATTTCAAACTGGCTTACGTTGGGGATGGCAACAATGTCTGCCACAGCCTTCTTTCTGCTGCGGCAAAAGCGGGAAGCAAGATGAGCGTGGCTACGCCACCCGGATATGCGCCTGACCCAGAAATTCGAAAACAGGCAGAGGAAGACGGGAAAGAAACAGGGGCGAGCTTTTCTTTCACCAATGATCCTTCTGAGGCGGTCGAGAATGCTGATGCTATCTATACTGATACTTGGGCTTCAATGGGACAGGAACAGGAGAAGGAAAAAAGAGGCGAAATTTTTGCCCCCTTTCAGGTCAACAAGAGCCTGATGGCCAAAGCCAAAGAAGATGTCTTTTTTATGCATTGTCTTCCAGCCCACAGGGGAGAAGAGGTGACAGATGATGTCATTGATTCCTCACAATCCCTTGTGTATGATCAAGCAGAAAACAGACTTCATGTCCAGAAGGTAATCATGCTTTCACTTTTAGGGAAAAAATAAAAGGAACGATGGAAAAAGAGATAGAAAACACAGAGATCACTGAAAAAGATCTTTTGTTTATTGAAAAAGAAATCTCTAAGAGCAACAAACCTCTTTCTCTCGAAGAGATAACAACAAAAATGGCCTACCAGAAGACTTCAAGTCAGATGGTTCAAGAGGTCAAGAAATACGATCCCCTTTGCGCATATGAAATCGGCGACCTCATCTATAAAGAATACGATGAGCCCTTGATGGTAAGCAGTAAAGGAATGGTACCCTTTAAAGGAGCTGTTGTTTTAAAAGTTGCCGGGAAAACCGCCTATGAAAATTACAACTGTGAGATGCTGGAAGTTGATTGCTCAGGAGGAGGAATATTCCGGAAATACATCGATTACATGAAGAAGACTAAAACTCAAATTCTCCTCCCTTCTAACGTCGACGGAAAAGCAAAAGCTCCAGAAAAAATTGACAAAAAGAAAGACCCGAGACTCAGTGAACTTCCTATGACGGATAGAGATTTAAAATCCCTGGAGAAAAATCTGAGGTCTGCGCTATCCAAGTCATCTAAATTTTTCTGCTGGAACAATTACTGGCAACTCAATGAGAAGCGAATAGAAATTCAGGAGAAGAAAATAAAGGAAATAAAAAACCACCTTTTGGAAAAGAAGTTGTCAGCTGCATCAGGTGAGTTGGCGAATAAATTTTTTGACATGGAAAGCACGGATGACCTCTTCGAACTTTGTTGCATGAGCTTGAACTATATATTAGAAAAAAAATACAAGAAGGATTTTATATATGTCTCTCCCCAAGGGTGGGGTAAATGGCATTTGAAGAATGTCTTTAACTCTTTCCCCGAGAATTTGGCCCTCTCGGCTCCCAAAGCAAAGCTTCCCGCTTTTGGCGAGGCGGAGAGGGAGGGGAATGCCCAGATACACGAGTTCCCTTTAAAGACCTATCTTACCTGGAGAGAAATTCTCTCCGGGGGCGTTAAAATTTCAAAAAAACTTAACAAAGAATTATCCCTTTCCCGAGAATATGTTTTCACTGACAAAGAGGAAGAGAAGGACTACACTGTTTTTTATTACCCATCATCTGCCTTTTTTTTAGGCTTAAAAGACTTCTTCGAGAGCAATAATGTTCCCCAAGGCACGCGCCTGACTTTAGAAAAAAAAGGGCCCACTCAATTCAACTTCTGGCTGAAGAGGTCAAAGAAAAAACTTCCTGTATTGAAAATAGACTATGATCCCAAAGAGGATAAATTCACCACTAGCGGAGAGGAAGCCTTCACTTTCTCTCTGCCCAACAAAATCATTCATTTGAAAAGAGAAACTCTTAGCGAGCTTTTTTCCCTCTACTCCGAAAGAGATGACTTAGATCTCAAGGAGCTTTTAGTTCTCATCTATAAGAACTTCGGCCTGGAAAGCAAAAATCTTTCCCTCCATTACTTAAGAGCATATCATCTAGTCGACATTTTAAAGCAAACCACACTGGAAGAAGTGGAAAAAACTCTGCTCAACTCGCCAGAATTCTCCCCATCAGAAAAAGATAAAGGGGTTTTCTTCTATCGAGAAAAAATAGAGATTGAAGAAGAGGTGATGCCTGAAATGCCTGCAGAAATCGTGCCTGAAGCACCTCCTCCGGAAGAGGTTAAAGAAGCCCCGCCCCTTACTCCCCCTTCAGAAGCTCCTGTTGAGAAAATCCCTGCTCCAGAGATCAGGGAGGAAAGAAAAGAAGAGATTCGAGTCGAAGTTCCTCTCAAACCAATGAAAGAAGAAATTAAAGAGAAAGGAGAAAGAGAAAAGCTACCAGCGGCAAAAAGAGAAAAGTTTTTAAAGAAAAAGAAACTGAGGGGAGAGCACGATAGAGTCGGCCGGGCAAGAAAGGGAGAGAAAAGAATTATCGAAGAGAAAATTGAAATCGAAGAATCAGAACAGGAAGCCCTTAGAGCAATTAAGGCAGAGGTGAAAAAAGAAACTGGAGAAGAAGTTCCAACAAAAGAAAAAAAAGGAAAGTTTAAACCTTATGTCTCTGAAGAACCCCTCTTTGGAATTTTTGCCGAAAAGCTCAAAACAGCATTAGGCAAAACAAAGAAAAAGTAAATAATTCACAAGATTTCTCGAATTTGACCTTTTCTTCGAGTCACTCCCATCTGATCCAGCAACTCTAGAAGAGGAATGGCATATTTACGCGTAAGGCCGGTCAATTCTTTAAAATCCGCAACAGCCAACTCCTTTTTTCCGGATTTCTCGATCCTCAAGATGATCTCATCCAGCCATTTGGAATGAAGAATCAATCCATCTTTTCCCTGGACGATCTTTTTCCTTTCGATAAGAAAAGAAAACAGCTTATCGAATTTTTTTGAAGAGAGTCGAAAACGTTTTCGAAGATCTTCAAAAGAGAGTGAGCGAAATTCTCCTTTGAGGCATAAATCCTCAAGTTCCCTTAAGATGCCTTCTTCTTCAGGAGTGAGAGTCATCATAAATTCGGGAAGGGCAAGTTTGCCTTCGGACTCTTTAATCTGGCCTGCACGCGAGAGATGTTTCAGACCTAAGGAGAGAATCCTTGGGTGAAGCTCAAATCTCTTTTTTATTCTTTCTTGAGATACCCCTTTCTGCTCAGGATTCCTTTTATGAAATTGAGCAAGAAATCTGAGGATTGTCTGGCAGAGGAAATCAAGACTATCCTGGGAAAAAAGAAAAAGAGGGGTGAAAGAGAGAATTCTTATCTTGCCTTCTGTCTCCAGCTCCTGAGCCACACGATGTAGAATCTCCTTGGTCAGGGAAGAAAAAGCGGTGATCTCCTTCTCCTTTAAACCATTCAGCCCTTTTTCCTGGATGAGAGCAAAAAGCATCTCTATTTCATCGCCCTGGAGCTGCTCGAGAAAAGCAATTCTTTTCTTTACCTTCCCCTGGCTTATTTTCTCCGAAAAGGGATTAAGAACGCGTCCTTCTCCCATAAGTGGCGTCTTTCCCGGCCCGTGGACTTCAAACTTATCCTTCCATTTCAGCAGGAGTGGTTGCCGAGGGTGGACGCAAGCAAAACATTCGGACTTTTCCTTTTGTATCTGTTCATAGAAGAAAAAAGAAGCAGAAATCTTCTCTCCACGGATAAGAAGGGACACATCCAGAGGTTTCTCTCTATCAACCGGGGAAAAGTTGACTACCGCATCAAAGCAACTCGTCTTCATCGACCCTTTTCCTTCCTTGCTGAACTCAACGTCAGACCCATCCTCCTCAGAATGGGATCAACAGAAACCAGAGCCACTTTTAGCCTATCCCCTAATTCGTATTTCCTCCCTGTCCTTCTTCCGATAAGAGTTTTTTCTGATCTTTTAAAATAGTAATCTCCACCTAAATCAGAATAGGAAACTAAGCCGTCGACAAAGTACTTCTCGAGTTCCACCACTAAACCCGCTTTTGTTATATCAACGATTATCCCTTCAAATTCATCGCCGAGCTTCCCTTTCAGGAACCGATAGATCCTCCACTCCATGAGTTCTTTCTCTGCTCCCTCAGCATTTCGTTCCTCCTGGGAGCAGTGAAGTGCAATCGAAGAGTGAGAGGGTATTTTCGCTCGTTCTTGCCTGAGGACTTTTTTTAAAATCCGATGAACGGCCAAATCCGGATACCGCCTGATGGGAGAGGTGAAGTGAGTATAATCCTTTTTGGCAAGACCATAATGTCCCATATTTTCTTCGGAATAAACAGCTAGTTTCATGGATCTCAAAACCCGGAGGGTGATAAATTTCTCTTCAGCCTTCCCCTCTACTTCCTTAAGGAGTTGTCGCAGATCCTGGGAGCGTATCTTTTTTGGCGCAGGGAGCGAAAGACCAAAATGAGCCAGTATCTCTTTAAGCTTTTCCAAATCTTTTATACCCGGGGGAGGATGTATTCTGTATATAAGGGAAACACTTTTTTCTCCTAGAAAGGAAGCCACCGCCTCGTTAGCCACAAGCATAAATTCTTCAATAACCCGGTGGGCTTCATTGTGCTCAAGGGGCACGATCGAATGGAGACTTCCTTCTTTATACACGAGTTCCGGCTCAAGCATGTCAAAATCCAGGCTCCCCTCTTTCGCCCTTCTTGTTCTCAAAACGCGAGCCAGGTCTCTCATCAGCAATAAATCAGGAACCAGGTCGGAAAATTTTTTCCTTTCCTCCTCATCCCCTTCAAATATTCTATAAACAGAATTATAAGTCATCCTCTCTGCTGTTCGAATCACAGAAGGATGAAATTCAATCTTTATAACTTCACCCTCCCCGTCTATTTCATGCAAAGCTGAAAAAGCAAATCTCTCTTTTTGAGGTCGTAGGCTGCAAATATCGTTGGAAAGCCTCTCCGGCAGCATAGGAAGAGTAAGATCAGGAAAATAAACACTCGTTCCTCTATCATAAGCATCAGCATCCAAGGCGGTGCCCGGCTTGACATAGTGGGAAACATCGGCAATATGGACTCCGAGAAGAAAATGCCCGTTGCGAAATTTTCTGATGCTCACCGCATCGTCAAAGTCCTGGGAGCTGGCGCCATCAATAGTCACAATCTTCCAGTTTCGATAATCTTTTCTTTCTTTCTTATCCTGAGATCCAATTTTAGGGGAGCAATTTTCGGCCTCAGCTAAGGCTTCTTCTGTAAAGGCAGAGGCTAAATTATATCTCTTTATGACAACCCGGGTGTCTACTCCCGGGTCATCGGGCATACCCAGAACTTCCGTCAAACGCTTAGAGTCTCTATCCACCTCAACGATCATCCCGGAAAGGGGAGAGAGATGCTTATCACCGGTTAAAGGAATTTCTTCTGGAGAAGGCGAGTCAAACGGAAGAAAAAAAGCTTGTCCCCACCGTTCCTTATAAAGACCGAGCATTCTCTTTTTTCCCTTTTTTACTATCCTTATCACTCGTCCTTCAGGCTTCCCTTTTTTCCCTTTATCTCGATAAAGGACCTCAACTACATCTCCCTTGAAGGCACCTCCAGAATGACGGGCAGGAACAAAAATATCCTCAGTGCTTCCTCCCTCCGGGCTAACAAAACCGTATCCCCGGCGAGAGGTAATTAATTTTCCCCGTACTATGTTTGACTTGGCAGGGACAAAATATTGTCTTTTCCGCTTGAGGACGACACCCAGGTTTTCCAGTCTTCTAAGAGTCCTTACTAAAAGCTGCTTTTCTCTGGGCAAGACATGAAGCTCCTTGGCAATTCTTTGGAAGCTCAAGCCTTCCTTTCTTTTCCTGAGCAGAGAGATAATCTCGTTTTTCATCGTCTTTCTCATTAACAGCCCTTATTCCAAAATCGTTTTATTGTATGTCATTGCAGCTGTATGTCCTGGCGAACCCTGCAACAGCGAAGCAATCTTCTTTGTTCCTCGCAATGACGTCTCATCATATAATTTTGTAACAACACCTAATAGTAAAATAGAGAGATATACGGAATTTTGTACTTATCCCTTAATACTTTTACCAATTTTATCTTGAAAATCCTCTCAAATTCCTCTTCTTCTTTGAATTTATAATCTTTCGCAATCCTTCTTTTCACTTTCTCTTGCTCTTCATCCAAAGAATTCTTCCAGAGAAGCTCCTCGATTTTTCCTTCTATTCGCTCCAGCTTTTCTTCATCAAAATGACTTTGAGAAAGCACTTTTTGAGCCAGAGAATAAGCCTCCTGTAAATAGCTTACCTGGTGAGGGATT
>DRHQ01000081.1 GCA_011049545.1 Candidatus Aminicenantota bacterium
TTATTATTGGAGTTAGTGTCTCTTTGTCAGCGCCCTTATGAAATTTATTTAAAATATAACTTCCTTTTGCTTTAGATTTTAAATTTAATCTAATCCTGTTGAGTTTATCAATGTCAATTAAATAAGGGGAATGTGTAGAAAAAATAATTTCTGTATCCTCAGATAAAGCTTCAAGTTTATTCAGCACATCTCTTTGAGCCTTAGCGTGAAGATAAAGTCCTGGTTCATCAATTAACATGATGTTAGGCACATCTTCACTTGCTCTGGCTGAGACTCTTATATAAAATGCTAAATGCCACTGTTTGCCTTTGCTTCGTTTATCTGGTGGGAAATATTCATCTTCTTCTTTAATATAGAAGTATAAGTTGGTAGAATCCCAATCAATATGTAAGCTGGTAAGGTCTTGTGTCCAAAATTCACCATAATCTTGTTTTAACTGCACATTCAATTCGTCTTTGTGTTTCATTTTTCTAGGTATAGAGCCAGACGTAATCACCTCTAAGTTTAAATCACTAATAATATTCAAATCTTTAATTAAGTCATGATTGGGAGCTTCGTTTAAAGGAACTTCTGAAGGAAAAATATCATCAAAGGAACTGAATAAAATAAAGTTGGGAGTCCATTTTTTTAGTTCACTTATAAACCTTTTCTCTACTAGAGGTAATTTAATTAGCTCTGTAACTTTGTTTATTAATCCTTTAAGCTTTTGCCCAATTTCATTCCGTTTTTCTATTTCGGCGATATTTGGTAAATGAGGTTGTATATCGTTCTGATATTTCTCCAGTAGAGATTTAAATTTTGTGGTATCTTCAAGATTTAATTCCGTCCAATCTCCACCTACGAGTGCAAGCTCCAACCTAAGATGGTTAAATTGTTCATAAAGGTTTTCGATTTCTTTCTCCTTATTTTTTATTAATGGGTCGTCTTTGATACCTATCTCTTTTATACTATTTTTAGAAAGCGAATACTCATTAGGATATTTTTTTATAATTTCGATATTAATTGATTTAGCAACTTTATTTTCCAAATTAATTTTATTAAAAATTTCGTGCAGTGTTTCCTTATCTATTTCAAAAGTTATTGCAATTACTGGCAATGCTTCTTCTTCATGAAGAGGGATGGCCTCTTTTCTTATTTCTTTATCCGTATTAAAGTCCTCCAAAGCTTCCAAAATCGCAGTTTTTCCTGACTCGTTCATTCCTGCTATAATGGTGATATTGTCTCCAGAAAGATTACAAATACCGCTATTTTTTATAGAGCGAAAATTTTTTATTATGAATGATTTAATTTCCATATCGGTTGCTCCATGAAATAATTTTTATGCTGACCCTCTTGAAGGGATTCTAATCAATCAAATCCGAAAAAGCAAGAAGGCACTCAGGAGTTTATAATTCCCCTCGTGAGAAAACTTTTCAATATAGGTCGTCTATCTTCTGAGGCACTTATTCGCTATACTTCCTTTTCAATCCAGGGAAGCCAGGACTTTAGGGGATTTGGGTTCCACTCGCCTTAAAACTGCTTAAGATTATATTCCTTCTTTTATCTCTTCCCAGTTTTTTATCTTGTAACGTTTGACGAGTTCTTCACCTGTATCTTCATTTACAATGCGAGTGTAAAGATAACCATTCCTAATAATATATGAGCTGCTTGGGACGGTGGCCCTGTATAAATAATAACCTTCTTTGCTAAAAATATCATATACTCTTTCTCCATTTCCTGCGCGCTCCCGTGGATTTCGTCTAACATAAATTCGGCCTCTACAATCTGTAAATATTGAATAAAAGAAAGGCATATGCTTTGGGAATCTAAAGGATATTCCCTGATATGGATATCCCTTCGATATTAATCCCACCTTTTCCCTATTTTCAATCCTACTCTTCTCTTCTTTTGTAAATTTCTTGTATGGTTCATCCTTTTTAATTTTAATGAGTATGTTGCCTTCCTTATCAAAGATATTCAGTTCATACTTTTTTGAGTAGCCATATATAAAAGTCTGGTTATCAATTTTTGAAATATAACTGTCATGTTCATAACCATGTGTGATGAAAAGACCTTGAGCGTACCCTCTATTCCCGACCTTTTCTATGCTAAATATTTTTTTAGTAAACATAAAGGGAGATTCTGCTAGTTTCTGTACTACTTTTCCTATTTGGTTCACTTTTTTAATTGAGTGAAATCCCGGCAAAAAAAATTTTCCCCAGATATTTCTATCAGAATCCAGATAAAAATCACTAAGAACACCCTCAAGGATAATGTCTTTATTTATATAGTTACCTTCCTTATTAAAAATTTTGATTTTCCTTGAATCATCATTGACATAGATTTTTCCAGTCTCATCGTCTATTTGTAATTCCAAAGGATAGTTAAACTCTCCAGGTCCCTGACCTTTTCTTCCTATGGTGAGAAGATAGTTTCCATTTTTATCAAAACGCTGCACCCTGTAATTCCCAGAATCCGAGATATAAATATCTCCATTCTTACTAACTTGAATATCTCTAGCTTTATAAAACAAGTAATTTTCATCCTGCTGATTGCCAATGCTCAAATCTTCTTCCAGTTCAAACTTAATCTCCCCATATAGAGGCTCTCTTGGGTTTTTAATGACTGTAATCCCTTTTTCTTTTTCTATCTTGCCTTTCCATTCAACTTTTTGATTTCCATAGGAAACAAGCATAATAGAGACTGAAAGAAATATAACGATTGAAGCAAACTTATTTTTGTTTTTCATTTTTACCCTCCTATAAGAATTCTAACTCGCTCAGCTGTCTTTTTCAATCCAGGGAAGCCATGGCTTTAGGGTCTTTGGCTTCTACTCGCTTCGGCCATCTCTATATCATTCTGAACAAGTTGCTATACTTTCCCAACCTAAAATCTGTTTTAGTAATAAATCTACGAAAGTAATTATTTGAATAGAATAAAAAAGTTTACGAGTTCCTTCACTATGCATATAGATATTTCTAATTCCATGCATTAATCCCATCGCTAAATACATTATTCCTTCTTGTTCATTTTTCTTTGAGATACTTGATAAATCATTTACTTTAATCTTTGGTTCTTCAATAACTTTTTTGTCTGAATCCATTTTGAAAGAGAAAGCTTTAGCCATTAAATTTTTACCAACAAGATTCTTCAATCCTGATTTTTTTCGAACAATGGTTTCAAATTTAATAAATGCCTCTCTGACAGAAACATTTAATTCACTTCTTAGAAGTAACTCGCTTGACGGCTTCAATTCTTTTGTAAGCTGAATAATTCGAAAATAATTTTCAAGAAACTCAATAGTCTGAGGGTATAACTTTCCACATAAGGGGCAAAAATTAAATTTAATTTCTAATGCTAGTTCTGGAGGGATAGGCGAATCACAGTTTTTACATTTATAAAGACTTTTTTTCATATATGAAATCCTATTTCTCTCCAGCAATATCCTTTTGAACCGACAATCTTGAAAGAATTTTAATTTATGCCATCTGAAAAAGCAAGGAACCCCTCGATAACTTTTTTAGAAAGATTATGGTATATAAAAAAAAGGCGCCAAGACCGAAATCTTGACGCCGTACCCTTTTGGGTTAATTCAGTTAAGCCGTTTGAATTTGTTGGAGATATGGGTTTTCAGAAAGTCTTTTCAATACCTCAATAATTTTACTATACTTAGATAATAACCCATGGTGATACCGACAAATAAGCTGCCCAACATATCATCCCTTGCGTATGATTATTTTTATGAGTACGACAAGGTCAGTGAGTTTTTTACGGGTAATTTTCGAGATCAAACCATATACTCCCAACAAGCCGAGAAAGTCAGATCACGCGACCTTCCGCGGGAACAATTGGCCGCCCTATTAAAAGAGCAAAATCTAAGTTATGGCTGCGGGGCTCAAACGGTCGGGAATATCAAAAAGTTCATTCAAGATGAGGCTTGTGCAGTCGTAACCGGCCAACAAGTCGGATTATTCTCAGGTCCCCTCTACACCATCTTAAAAGCGCTGACAGCGATCAAACTCGCCGAGTCCCTCAACCAAAATAGCCATGGGTGTTTTGTGCCGGTCTTTTGGCTGGCATCGAATGATCACGACTTTGCAGAGATAAATCACATAACCCTTCTAGACAAAGAAAACCGGATCGAAAACATTAAATACCAGGGGCATTCAGCCAGCCTCAAAACACCGGTTTCGAAAATCGTACTCTCAGCGGAAATTTCGAATTGTATTCAACAACTTAAAGATTTAACCTATGATTCCGAATTCAAACCGGAAATTCTGTCACAATTGGGCACGGCCTATCAGGCCGGCCGGTCGTTTGTTGAAGCTTTTGCCCAGTGGATGACACGATTGTTCAAGTCCTATGGTCTTATATTCATTGATGCCGCACATCCTGGCTTAAAGGACCTGGGGAAAGATGTTTTTTATACCGAGATCGCCCAAAACTCACCCTCAACACAGTGCGCCCTGGAAACTTCACGAAAATTGACACAAAAAAACTACAGCACACAAGTTCAACTACATGAGGGGATTTTGAATTTATTTCTTGCCGAGGACGAAAGGAGCAGCATTCAATTCAAGAATGACGATTACAGCATAAAAGGTAGGCCACAAACGTTAAAAAAAGATGAACTCCTTCAACTTTTGGAGAAGCAACCTCATAAATTCAGCCCTAATGTCCTGCTGCGTCCCCTGTATCAGGACACACTTTTGCCGACAGTCGCTTATGTGGGAGGGCTGAGTGAAGTAGCCTACTTTGCCCAGATGAAAGAGGTTTACGAAAGATTTAATCTGCCAATGCCGATTATCTATCCCAGGAAAAGTCTCACACTTATCGAAAAAAAAGTGGACAAGGCCCTAAAAACTTACAGCCTGAAAGTTCAGGATATATGGCAGAGCGCGGATGCCAAAATCAATGAAATCGCTAAAGAAAAAATCCCTCAATCCCTTGATAAAGCTTTTCAGACCACAGCATCTCATCTTGATAAAGACATGACAGACATCAAGCAGGAAACATTGGCTTTTGAACCTACGTTGGGAAAATCAGTCGATCTTACCATTGGGAAAATCCATCACCAAATTAGCCTTCTGGAAAAGAAGATTCTCAAGGCTTCCAAAAAACAGAACACCATCATAACGCAGCGAATCCACCTAGCAAAAAATAGTCTTTACCCAAATCAGCACTTGCAGGAAAGAGTATTCAACATCACACCCTTTCTCATAAAATACGGCTTCGGACTAATGGAAAGGCTTTACCAAGCTGTTGATATAAAACATCATGATCATCAGCTTTTTAAATTGTAAAAGATGTAAATACCCAAACTGGAGATTGAAATGAAACTCGATGCTTTAGCTTTCGGCGCTCACGCAGACGATGTGGAGTTGGCCTGCAGCGGCACGATCATAAAATTGGGAGCCTCAGGGCATAAAACCGGAGTCATTACGCTGACCCGGGGAGAGATGGCGACCCGGGGCAGTGCCAAAATCCGTGCTCAAGAGTTTGCACAATCCGCTAAAATTATGGGCCTAGCTTCTCACAAGATGCTGGATATCCCAGACGGCCGGATTGAAGTTACATGGGAGAATAAGATAAGAATCATAAAGGAAATCCGCACTTATAAACCCAGAATCGTTTTCACTCCCTATTGGATCTCCCGCCATCCGGACCACGAAAAAACGTCTTATCTCGTTCGTGAAGCTGCCTACCTTTCCGGGCTAAAAAAACTGAAAACGGACCAGGAACCCTATAAGCCATACAAAGTCATTTACTACCAGACACGCTTCGAGTTCAAACCGTCTTTTATCGTTGACATCTCGGATTTTCACGCACAAAAGATGAAAACTATTCTCTCCTACAAATCGCAATTTCACCACCAGAATAAGGCAGAATTCGGAAATGATGAGACTCTGCTCAGCAGACCTGAATTCCTGGACAGAATCGAAACTCGTGACAAACAATACGGTACATATATCGGCGTGAAATACGGCGAGCCTTTTCTGGTTCGGGAAGCAATAAAAATCAATGATCCTGTTGATTTTTTCGATAAGGAATATCTGGAAACGATTCCATGAGGAACTATGGTTTTTTAAATATTTCAGATTAAGCATTTACCATGAAAGTTGGAATAGTATGTTACCCGACACACGGCGGCAGCGGTGTCGTGGCTTCGGAATTAGCGATCGGCCTTGCCAAAAAAGGGCACGAAATCCACATCGTGAGCTATGCTACCCCCTTTCGCTTGCGCTCTTTTCATCAGAATATCTTTATCCATGAGGTGGGAATTACGAGCTATCCGCTGTTTAAATATCCGCCGTATGCTCTTGGACTGGCAACAAAATTAGTGGAACTGGTCGAGGCCTATGATCTCGAGCTTATCCATGCCCATTATGCTGTGCCCCACGCGGCCAGTGCCTATCTGGCAAAGCAGATTTTGAATTCGAAGTTGATAAAAATCATCACCACACTGCATGGAACGGATATAACGCTGGTCGGGACTGATCAATCATTTCGGCGGGTCATAAAATTCACTATCGAGAAATCCGACGGTGTCACTACGGTTTCCGATTATTTGAAACAGCAGACCATCCGAGAATTCGACATTCAGCGTGAGATACGGGTGATCCACAATTTTATCGACCCTGCTCGACCGGCACAACATCGTAACCAGTGTGATCGAAAATCTTATGCGCCGCATGGAGAAAAGATCCTTATACACGCTTCCAATTTCCGTCCGGTAAAAAGAGTGGGAGATGTTGTCCGTATTTTCGCGGAGGTTCATGCCAAAATCCCGGCAAAACTCCTATTGATCGGTGACGGACCGGAACAACCTTTCATCCAGCAATTGGTCAAAGATTTGAAACTCAGTACGGATGTGTATTTTCTGGGGGAACAGGACTATTTAGAACCTTTGTTCTTTTGTGCCGATCTCTTTCTTTTGCCCAGCGAACAAGAGAGCTTTGGATTGACGGCGCTCGAAGCCATGAACTGCAGTGTTCCGGTGATAGCTACCCAAGCCGGAGGTTTACCAGAAGTCATCACACACGGCGAGACAGGATATCTTTATCCTGTTGGTGAAATAAAAAAAATGGCGCAAAAATCCATCGAACTTTTGGGCAACCCAGAAAAACATGAGTTGTTTAAGCAGCAAGCAAGGAGACGAGCCACGCAGTCTTTCAATGCAGATCAAATCATTCCTCAATACGAAGCCTTTTATGAGGAAATATTAAGGGCTAAATAGAAAGCTCCATAAATTTTCGGCCTCAAGACCGATAAAATTATAAACCATGAGCAACTTTGACTGGATATTGATGATTTCTTTTCTCGTATTTGTCGCAGTCTATGGCATCTGGAAGACCCGGGGGAAAAAAGACCTCAACGGTTACATTCTGGCGAACAGATCGATCTCCTGGTACACAATCACACTTTCTATCATGGCCACACAGGCCAGTGCCATTACTTTTCTTTCCGGACCGGGACAGGCCTATGTGGACGGGATGCGTTTTGTGCAGATCTATTTAGGCCTCCCGATCGCCATGGTTATCATCTCCATTATAGCTGTCCCCGCTTTCCACAAACTAAAAGTTTTCACGGCCTATGAGTTTTTAGAGAAGCGTTTTGATTTAAAAAACCGCACGTTAGGGAGCATTCTCTTTCTCATACAACGGGGACTAGCTTGCGGATTCACCATCCTTGCCCCATCCTTGATAATATCAGTGCTTCTCGGGTGGGATATTCATCTCACAGTTTTCATGATTGGCGGCATTGTCATTTTGTACACCGCCATTGGTGGAACCGATGCCGTCTATAAAACTCATCTTTTGCAGATGGGTATCATAACCGTGGGGATGGGAGCAGCGTTTTTCATGATTTTTCGCTTACTGCCGCCCGACATTTCCTTTCTGGATGCCATCCAGGTGGCGGGCAAAACGGGAAAATTAAACGTCATAACCTCCGCTTTTAACTTGAAGGAAAGTTACAGCATCTGGTCCGGCTTAATCGCAGGAACATTCCTGGCCCTTTCTTACTTCGGAACGGACCAATCACAGGTGCAGCGTTATCTCTCGGGACGTTCGATAGCACAAAGTCGTTTCGGGCTACTGGCCAACGGAGTTCTTAAGATTCCTATGCAGTTCGCCATTTTTTTCACCGGAGCCATGATTTTTGTTTTATTCCAGTTCGTGACACCCCCAATTTTTTTCAACTCAGTCGAAACCGCTAATATCAAAAACAGCTCCTATTCCCAAGCTTATCAGGAACTTGAAACCAAGCATGAGCTTATCCATAAAGAGAAACAAACTCATATCCGGGATATGCTGACTGCTATCGAGAGCCATGCAGATTCGGATTTAGATCATGCCACCCAAATGCTGCAGAAATCACGATCATCGGAGTCAAAAATCAGAGATGAAGCCACTGCACTCATTAAAAAAGCCAATCCGAATGCCGACACCAACGATATCAACTATATCTTTTTAAGTTTTGTCATAAACTTCTTACCGGTGGGACTGGTCGGGCTGATTCTTGCGGCTATTCTCTCAGCATCGATGTCCTCCTCTTCTGCTGAATTGAATGCCCTGGCCTCAGTCACTGTCGTAGATATTTACAAACGAGTATTCAAGAAAAAAGCATCGGATCACCATTATCTTATCGCATCCAAATTAGCCACGGTTTTCTGGGGGATCTATGCCATAAGTTTTGCGCTGTTTGCCAACCGCCTAGGCTCGCTAATCGAAGCTGTAAATATTCTGGGGTCTCTTTTTTATGGAACGATTCTAGGAATTTTCATAATAGCTTTCTGTTTCAAGAATATCGGTGGAAACGCCACCTTTATCGCCGCCCTCATCGCAGAGCTGACGGTATTAGCCTGCTATTTTTTCACTGAGATTCATTACCTGTGGTTTAACGTGATCGGCTGTATTGTGCTCATTGCTCTGGCTCATTTAATGAACCCTTTTTTTGTGATTATAAACAAAAATAGAGCTTAGTACAAAAAAATAGCATTTTAGAGAAATGATGCTTTTCAAGATCGCATTTATTTTTTTAAGCCTTTTTTCTATCTGGCAAAACAATAGCAATTCCAGAAACAGTAACCAAACTTTATAACTAATGAAACCGAAACTGGTAACAGAAATTATGCAGGAATTGGGATTCGATTTTGATGAAAAGACTAAGGATGAGTTTAAGCAGTTAGCCCGGGTTACAGCCCTAAGGCAAGCGCAGGATGGCACCTACTACGTTAGAAACTGGTGGCGTGGTCCACTTCTTTACACACTGGTAAGCCATTATAGGCCACGGAATGTTCTGGAGTTCGGTACAGGACGAGGATATGGAGCCTTGTCTATGGCGAAAGCAAGTCTGGAGCAAGGATTCGAGTGTAGGATTTGGACAATCGACCACATTCCTCCAACAACCCGCCAGAGATGGGATATTGATGAAGGGAATGGACCAACGACCAAATCATTGGCCCTTGATGAAGTCTGGAAGCAATCTATTTCCGCCGGGATCCGGGAACGAATTAGCTGCCTTACCGGAGATTCCTACTCTGTGATGCGTGAATGGAAGCATCTTGGCCGTCCCAATATAGACTTTTTTTTCATTGATGGTGGACACGACTACAGAACAGTGAAACACGACTTCGTTGCAGGATTAAGGGCGGCTAATCCTGGAGCAGCCTTTCTGTTCGACGACTATGGAAAGCGCAAGAGATATGGGGTAAAGAAACTAATAGACAACGAGTGTGTCCCAAAATGTCCGCAGGGATCAGTTGAGGTTATTGACACCTTTGCTGGAAGAGACCTGCCCAGCACTGAAGGCCAAGTAGATCACAAAATGGCCTTGCTCGATACGAAACAAATTCTTGAACTCAATCAGCATTTCTATTCTGCAGCTCGAGCTCAGTGGTACATGGCGTCTTATAAAATCATCCGGCACGGCCGAAACCTGCGTCGCCGTTTCGTACTTTAGCCAGGCAAATGTTAAAAAATTAAGGAGATTGCAAAAATGATAAAAGCCATAACCTTTGACTGCTGGGATACTTTGTTAGATGACGATGCCAGCAGGAATAAGAAGAGAAAGGAGTATTTTTGCCTTATCTTTAAAGATCATGGATCCCCGGTTACGCAAGATGAAATGGATGAGCTTTTTTCCGAAGAGGCTAAACTGTTCCAGAACCATATTATTGAACACAAGAAAACCCAGAACAGCAGGGCCCGAACTGAGACTATCTTGAAGCTGGCAGGAGTTCAGATTCCAGCATCAGAAGTCTACGAAATATCAGAGTACAGCGACCAGGTTGCCTTAGAATTTCGTCCTCCGGTTATACCTGGAATAAAACAAGCGCTTGATGTTTTATCCAAGATTTATAAACTGGGAGTTATCTGCAATACTGGATGGCATTCGGCGAAGACAGTAAGGCAATTGCTCGAAGATTACGATTTTTCTAAATATTTTTCCCATCTTACTTTCTCTGATGAGGCGGGTGTTGCCAAACCTCACAAACAGATATTTGAATACACGCTGGAAAAGTTGGGTTTTGAGACAGAAGAGGCAGTCCATATAGGAGATTCAGAATACTCAGACATTGTTGGTGCTAAACAGATCAACATGCAGGCCATATTATTTACCGGCGTTAATGATAAGTACAAGGATAATAATTCTGCTGATATTACCATCAGTACCTATGACAACCTTGTAGAAATCTTGGAGAAAATGTAATCGATTCCTATGGAAAATATGGAAGAATTAAGAGCAGCGATTAAAGGGAAAAAAACGCTCGTTTTCGGACCACCAGGGTGCGGGAAAGGAAACAGATCAAAGGATTTAGAAGCGTTAGGACTAGTTCATGTTTCTTCTGGAATTGCCTTAAGAGCGAAGGTTCGCGATGATCCTGACTCAGAATTATCCAAAAAAGCAGTTGACTTCATGAAACGGGGTGAACTCGTTCCTGATGATATCGTTGTTCCCATCATCATGGAGCATTTGAATCGGGACGAATGCCGCAAAAATGGTTTTGTTTTGGACGGTTTCCCCCGAACAAAGGATCAAGCAGATGTCCTGTTTTCACAGGTTGGCATTGATCTTGTTCTCTATTTAGATGTGCCACACAAGTTTCTGCTGTATGGTATTGTTGAAGGAAACCGCCGGTTATGTGTTGATTGCGCTACAGGATACAGTGATTTCGACCCCCCCAGAAAGGAAGGTGTCTGTGACAAGTGCGCTGGCAAGCTCATTAAACGTACCGATGATAATGTCAAAACCGTCGAAAACCGATTGAAGCTATATGAAGAACAAACAAAGCTATTTCTACGAGATATAGAGATAAAAGCAACTGTAGAGATTCTTCCGATTACTGTAAGTGACGAAGAAGTGATTGATGATAAATATTTGAAGAAGTTAAAAGGACGGGTTTATTGGGTGCAAACCGATCAGGGCAGCAAAGCGAGAATGTTGAATCTTGAAGGAATGAAAAAGAGACTTTATAATTTACTAGCAGAAACATTTATTGTTCCCGCCAAACGAGATTAGCCTTTAAAGTCCTTTATTTTTACTAATAACTCTGCTAAAACCTTTTCTTCTTCTTGAATTTCAAGCATTTTCAAGGAAATTAACCTTTGGGCGACTTTGGCAATTGATTTAACCTGGTCAACGTTAGATTTGCCTTGTTCAAATAATTTAATCTCTTCTTCTAATGCTTGGATAAGATTTGTATTTACAAATGGGTGCCTTTTCATAATTATGCTCCCTTAAACACACAGACTTTAGAAAGTCATCAATCAAGGCGTTTTTTGCATCTCAGCCAGCCTATTTTTAGCATCCTCGACCTCAGCAATACCTGGATCAGCGTCTTTCCAGAGATCTAGGAATCTCTCATAATGATCTATGGCTTGTCGCTGCATATCTTCTTCCTCGTAAATCTTGCCCAGCATATAGAAGCTCTTAGCATATATGTCTCCGTAAAACAGCCTGCCCGTTGTAAGGTGAATTATCCTCTCGTATTCTTGCCTTGCTTTCTCATAATCCCCTGCCTTGTAGTAGGCCAAAGCTAAGGAATCAATAAATAACGCTTGCCCGTCATCTGGATTAAATTGAGAAGGCAACAAAGAGAGAGCTTGATTAAAAGACTCAATTGCCTCGGAAAAATTCTCTTTTTCAAGCTCTATCATACCAATCAGGTGGTAGTAGAGCCTCATTGCCTTCCTGTTCATTCCATTTCCGATCAATTCTTTAAGCTCATCTGCCATTTTTTGGGACTCATCTTTGAATTTCATCTCATTATAAACCCGCCCTCTAAAATAAAGAGCTTCTCTTTGTCTATCAAGAATCCCTGCCTCCGAAGCAATAATCAACGCCTCATCGTACTCTTTCAAAGCTTCCTCAAGATTTTTCGATTTCAGATGCATGTAGGCTAAGTATAAATGAAACCACGAACTCCACTCCGCCTCATCAAGCATTTCAGCCAGGGCGATCCCCTGCTTAGCCTGCTCCTTCGACTTCTCAAACATCCCTTGCAAGAGATATAAGGCTCCTAATCTTTTTGTACCCTCCTCATAAGCTTTAGGTTCCTCTGTCTCAAGTAATTTCAGGTATTCTTTTTCGGCATTAATCAAGTCTTGTTTGTAAAGGTAAATGTCCCCCTTTATTAAAGAATTAGAGTAATGCTTCGGATCAAGGGAAAAAGCTTTGGCTGCTTCGGCCTGGGCAAGGTTATATTCTCCTTGATAAAGATAATTATCAGCTAAATTGAACCGAATATATGCATTATCTGAAATATCATTTAAATAAAGCTTAAGGACATCCCTGGCCTTGTCGTATAATCCTTTGGCCGCGTACGAATATGCTATATATACATAGCTGAGAACTGGCTCAACTTTATTCTGAATATTCACATCAAACAGCTGTATAGCCTTATCCCAATCCTCTAAATCTACGTATAACTCCCCTAAGTTATTATTACCGATAAAATCGTCTGGATAAATTTCCAAGAGCTCATCATAGGCCTCAGTGGCTTTATCGTATGTACTCTCTGATTGCTGGTAATAAACTCCCTCGATATAATAACGCTCTCTATCCGATACTCGGTCGCTTAATTCAAAAGCTTTCTGGTAGCGTTTCCTCGCTTCCGTTCTATAACCAATGTTGGTATAAGCGTTGGCCATGGTTCTGTAGGCCATAGCAAACTCAGGATCAAAAGCTACCGCTATTTCCATAAGGGGAATACTCTTGAGATTGTCTCCTTTTGAAAAAAACTCCATCCCCTCTCTGTAATATTTATGCGCTTCAGAAGAGGTGGTCGTGATTTTCTCCACTTCCTTATCAATATCACTGGCTATCTCCTCTTCAGAAAACTTAAAACTCGCCTTGATTTTCTTTGTCAAATCATCCACCATCGAGAATAAGCTCCCTTCTCCTCTTCCCTCCACCATTTCAGAACTCATGAGATCGCCTGTACTTGCTTCCTGGAGCAGAGCATTAATTCTCAAGGTTTCACCTGCCATGGCTAATTTTCCCACCAATATGTACTGCACTCCTCCCCTGGTTGATATTTTCTTTAAAACTCTTGAAGAATAGCTTTTGGCTTCCAGCAGATTCAGTTCTTCGAGTATATTGTATAATTTCTCTCCACTGAGAACCTTGATGTATTTGGATTGTGATAAGTCTGCAATCAATAAATCAGAGAGAGCCTTTCTCCAGTGGTCTAATCTCTCATCTCCCGTGTTATTTTCAAAGTACATGACAGCAAGTGAGGGTTTATCCTGGGGAAAGGGGACGACTCTCTCTTGGGGAACAAGGCGCCAGATTATCACCGCAATGATCGCAACAGCAATAACAACTAAAGCAGGGATTAATAGCTTTTTCAAGGAAAACTGTACAGTTATTTCTCTCGAGGTAATGGGTTTTCTTTTTGGAACCACCCTCTCCCTGGTAGGGAGACCTTTCTCTATGTTGTCTAATTCAGAATAGAGCTCTTCTGCTCGTTGATACCTCTTTTCTTTATCCTTCTCCATACATCTAAGAATCACATTGCTCAGCTCTGGCGATATCTGGGGGTTAAACTCCCAGGGGGCTGAAGGCTTTTCACTCTTATGCTTCATGGCAATGCTAAGAGGGCTATCCCCTTCAAACGGCAGCCTCCCAGTCACCATCTCATAAAGAATCACCCCTAAAGAATAGATATCAGAGCGTTGATCTGTCTCTTTCATTTCCGCTTGTTCAGGGGACATGTACTCAGGCGTCCCGATCATTATCCCTGCGGCTGTTATGCCTTTCGTCTTAAGCGACCGGGCTATCCCAAAATCCATTATCCGAACGTTCCCTTCTTTGTCTATCATGATATTCTGAGGTTTTAGATCACGATGAACGACTCCCAGTTTGTGGGCTTCTATCAGTCCTTCGCAAACCTGCTTTGCTACAGATACGGCTTTACCCACGCTTAATTGCCCTACCCTTACAACGGTGCTCTTCAAATCTTCACCTGGCACATATTCCATGGTTATGTACTGCGTTCCTTTCTCTTCGTTAATGTCATACATGCGGCAGACATTCTTATGGACAATCTTGCGCGTAAATTTCAATTCATTGCCAAAGCGCTCAATGGTTTTCTCATCTTCGGAAATTTCAGGTCTTAAGATCTTTATGGCCACATCTTCGTTTATCTTTTTATCGAATACCTTGCAGACTCTGCCCATGCCACCCGTACCCAGTTCCTCGATGAACTCGTACCTCTCAGCAAAAGTTGTTCCCCTGGTTAATTCTTTTAAGGGTGTTTCGAGAGTCTTTGTCTGAGAAATAGAAACTTCTTCTGAGGAATCAAGTTGAGCCGCACACTTGCTGCAAAAGTTGGCACCGGGAGGATTTTCAAAATGACATTTAGAGCATTTCATTCGCGATGATCCTATAAATTATAGGGAACAAATTATAGGGAAAAGAATAACAATTAATGAAGAATGAGTCAATTGAACAGTCAGCAAATGCTTGACTCAAGCTCGCTCAACCTGGCTTGAAGTATTCCCATAAAAATAACTAGCCTGGATCATTCATAAAAACAGTCTGAAAAGCTCATGTCGTGAAGAATAAAATATGGTGGCGGCAGTTTTCATGAATAATTCAGGCTCGATAAGGCGGCTTAATAATAGTATAATCCGATAAATAGAAAAGCCGCATGCATCGTAATAGAAAGAAAATTTATTAAGGCTATTATGCCCATATCCTAAAACTATAGTCATCTCTATGAACTGGAAGCCAATGAACATCATTATCGAAAAACTAAAAATTGGATACATCTTAAGAATTATTCATGGGGCATACTTCAATAAAAAATATCCAGATTTCAATCTATTTAAAGCTCTTGCTTTAAAAAGCGGTTTGCCAGGAAGTAAAGTCTTTAAGTTTACAACAGATGGCCAGGAGGTAACCCTTTTCCCAATGGGACAGCATCTTGATCAACATGGGAGTGACGAAATTACTGATCTGCGCTCATTAAGATGGGATTTTGAGAAACCAGAGGGGAAAATATCCTGGATCACAAAATTTCGTTTATACGAAAGAAAACATCTCTCAGAGTTTGTAAAAGAAGGCCCAATCCGAATCCATTATCTTCCGGAAGCAAAATGTTTGGCTGTAGGGGGTGGCAGAAATAGATTATTGACCCTGATGAGATTAGGATACAGGAATGCGATGCAACTTAAACAGGCAGAATGGGATGAAGCAAATCAAAAATATGAGGGTGGAGACATAGTCATTAATTACCCCGGGAAGCCTGTTTGGGATGATATCCCACCAACCACATCAAAACAGGGATGGGTGGATAAGACAAAAAGATGGGATGATGCCTACAGGCATGGATTGAGACTTACTATGGAGGAAGTATACAGAGCAATTTTTTAGATCTAATCTTATGAGATTGCCGCGTCGCTACGCTCCTCTCAATGACAATTCATTGTATAAGATTGCACAGCATATGCCGAGAAAAGCGAAGGAGTCTTCTACGCTCCTCGCAATCACACTTTTATCTTCAATATCACTAAGAACTCTGTTTCACGAGCCTGCTATGCCTGCCCTCATCATTCGTTTTTCTTACTTTGATATCTTAGTCTGCTCTTTCGGCCAGAGCAGTTCTTGAAATGGCGGATATTCACGGAGTGCCTCTAAATCCATATCCCGGTGTAAATACACACCATGAGCATAGCCCTGAGCGAACGTGTCCCTTAGTAACTCGACTGCCTGTTCGCGCTCGCCAAGCAACGAGGCAATGCAGGCACGACAATACGTATGATAACCGAAAAGGTAGGGAAGCTTTATCTTCTTAAGTTCCTCAGAAATCTTGAGTGCTTCCTCCCGTGCACCTCCCCGGGCAGCCAGCCTTCCTAGAAAGCCTTTGTATTCAACGTTGTCAGGATTTTCCTCGGCTAATTCTTTGAAGAGGGCCTTCGCTTTTTCCCATTGCTCGGCTATATACAGGGCAAGAGCAAGATCGGATCGATATATATCGCTTTCTGCATCATCCAGTGTTCTATTTTTATGCCAGTCAGCAGCACGATTAGCTATTTCTTGCGCTTCATTCAAATAACCGTGGGCTCGCAGCTCTTGCACGGCCTCGAGCAAAACACCGCCCGGTGTTCCAGTTCGCAACTTCAAATTCAAGCTCTCTTCAATAACCTTTTTTACTTCCTGTATTCTCCCCAAAGCTGTTAGTGCTCGAACTTCACCAATTCGCAGCTCTAGCCTATCGGGATAATTTTCCTGACCTTGTCGAATCTCTTCAAGCTCCAACTGATAGTTACCCAGCATATGATGAGCCTTAGCCAGGACTCCCAACTGCCATGCACGTGCTTCATGAATGAAGATGTATTCAGAAGGCTCTGTTTCCGTAAACATATTCACAGTCTCCTGGGGATTATTATTTCTTAGAGCCTCAAGTCCTATCAAATAATTAACATAAATACTATTTGGAGCTTGCTTCTCTGCTTGACGTAAGTGTTGCAGAGCTTCAGCGTAATTTCCGTTTAAGCGTGACAGATACCAATCCAGGTAGTTCTGTTCAAAAAGCGTGAGATACTCGCGGTATTTATTTATAAAACGAAATTCAGAATCAGCTCTGGCATATTCGCCTAAAGTACCATATATGATGGCTATACGAGTGCGAGGAGCTAAAAACTCTGGATCACGCTCCGCTGCCAGCTTAAAGTGGCGAAGTGCTTGGAGATAATCTTTATCGAAATATTCCAATCCAACGATATGTTCTCGGTAAGCATCGTAAAGAGGAGGTTTCGAGACTCGGAGTATTTTACTGGGTATAGAATCGAAGTAAAGCTGCAGCGTGCTCAATACTCGCTGTCGCAACGTTTCGATAACCTCCATCGGGGAATCTCGTGATCCGCTGACATCCTCAAGGGAATGGATTAGCTTTCCTTTCGCCGGATCTGTTATCTTGATCTGGAATCTCAGGATCTCGTCCTTCAAAGAATAAGAGCCCCAAATCACTGTTCCTACTTCTGTTTTCTTGGCCAAGGCACGGAGTAGAGTCATGCTATTAAGCCCGCTGGTATTGATCCCTACCTCACTTGAAGACTTTAAGACTATTGTCGTCGGAACTACATCAACAACATCGGTCCGTGAAAGAGTTTGTGTAATCCAATCGGCGGCCACTCGGCCATAGGGATCTAGTAATTCATCGCCAGTTTTGTTATCGAATGTAGCCACAATGATCCGCTTAGGGTCAACACTCAACTCACGCGGGCTGAAAATGATCAGCAAGGTGATTACAAGCCCGGCTAAAACTAAAGCGGGCACGAAGATCTTTTTCAAGTTTAATGCTGACAGTATATTCTTTGATATTATTGGCTTTCTTCCGGACAAAACTAGCTCTTTTGTAGGAATATCCCTTTCAATTTTGTCCAGATCTGCCAGAAGCTCCTCTACTCTTTGATACCTTCTCTCTTTATTTTTATGCAAGCATTTCAGAATTACAAAACTAAGGTCCTCGGGTATATGGTCGTTGATATCCCTTGGATTCTTCGGTTTTTCTGTCGTATGCTTTATAGCTATGGTTAAGGCTGCATTCCCTTCAAAAGGAACCTTCCCGGTTGCCATCTCATACATGATTATTCCAAGCGAATAAATATCAGAGCGCTGATCCACTTCTTTCCCTTCCACTTGTTCAGGAGACATGTATTCTGCTGTCCCGATTACAACACCAGTATCTGTTATCCCTTCTGCTCTAAGCGAGCGAGCTATCCCAAAATCCATAATGCGCGCATTTCCCTTTCTATCTACCATGATGTTTTGTGGCTTTAAATCACGATGCACAACCGCTAGTCCATGAGCCTCAACCAGTCCCTCGCACACCTGCTTGGCTATAAAAATAGCTTTTGCTGGACTCAGTGGCCCCATTCTTATAAGCGAGCTCTTTAAATCCTCACCAGGCACAAATTCCATGGTGATGTAGTTGGTTCCCCGCTCCTCCCCAAGGTCAAACATGCGGCATACATTCCTGTGAGATATCTTTCGGGCTAATTTCAGTTCATCCTTGAAGCGCCTAATCGACTCCTTATCAGACTCAGTTTCAGGATTAATGAGCTTTAAAGCTATCTTCTCGTTTATCTTTTTGTCGTATACTTTGTAGACTCTGCCCATCCCTCCTTTAGCCAACTCTTCAATAACCTGGTACCTCCCAGCAAAAGTGCTTCCCGTAGTCAGTTCATGGACAGTTGCTTTAACAGTTTCTGTTTTAGAAACATAGGTTTTCTTTGAACGAGAAATCTGAAATCCGCATTTGTTACAAAACTGGCTATTGATGAGATTCGTAGAAAGGCATTCGGGACATTTTTTAGTCTTCGCTTTCTTTGGCATACTGATTTATAAGATAATAATTAATGGAAAAATTGTCAAATATGAATTCAATATTATCTCGAGTTTGACATCAGTTTTTCCTGATTTATAAGCCTTAGCGGAACGATATAAAGTTTGAAAGCTCTGACCCTTAGATTCGCTTTCTAAAAGAGAGTTCAACCAATTTTCCAATGATATAACCCAAAACCATGGATCCTAGGATGAAAATAACTTTCTGAGCAGAAAACTGCCAAAAAAGAACTTTAAATTTCACGAAATCAGAATTCTGAAAGAGAACGATAAGAACGACCATTGAAATTAATGTCAGAAGAGTTAGTGCTTTATGCCTTCTTACAAAAGTAATGAAATTCATTTTCTATTTCCTCTCTTTAAAAATATTGGCAACCGCCTATTTCATTCAGGAACAGGTTATTTCCTTTGACATAATATAGTAGTTTTAATAACATTATAAGCACTTTCTTGTTATTAAATACTTTAAAGTTTTTGGGGAAGATTCTTTGACTGAACACGGAAACCAGAAGGACGGACATCTCCTGGTTTTTACTGATTTAGACGGAACCCTTCTCAATCATGAAACTCATTCTTTAAAACGAGCTCTTCCTGCTATAAACATACTAAATATACTACTGTAAGGCTTTTAAAAACCCTAACAAAGGAGGGTGTTATGGCTGATTTTTATCAAACTGGAGTGATAGCCACTTTTCACCGCTTTGGCAATATCGATCTTAAGAGGATGGAAAGTGAATTAACTGAATTTAGCCGCCATCGGCCGATAGCCCTTGTTCTTCCCTCAACCCATGCAGAACTGGAAGCGCCGACAATAAAACAGATTATGAAGGAAATAAAGGAGGTCCCTTACTTAAATGAGATTGTGGTTACGATGGGGAGGACAAATCAAAAGCAGTTTACGAAGGCAAAAGAGTTTTTTTCCTCCTTCCCGCAAAAAACTCGAATAATCTGGAATACCGGCCCTGGTATTGAAGAACTTCACAAACTCTTAGGGGAGAACGGGCTTTTTGTCGGCGAAGATAGCAAAGGTCGATCTTGTTGGACCGCATATGGATACATTTTATCTCAAGAAGAGAGTAAAGTCATTGCGTTGCACGACTGCGACATCGTCAATTACTCTCGAGAATTTCTGGGAAGATTATGTTATCCCGTCGCATCACCTAATATAGATTATGCATTTTGCAAAGGTTACTATGCTCGAGTAACTGATCGAATGCATGGCCGGGTTGCCCGTATCTTCGTTGCTCCTCTCATCAGGAGTTTAGAGAAACTTCTGGGTCCCATGCCTCTCCTCAATTACTTAGACAGTTTTCGCTACCCTTTGGCCGGAGAATTTTCTATGATTTCTGACCTTGCCCGAATCAACCGAATAGCTGGTGATTGGGGAATAGAGGTTGAAACTCTATCAGAGGTTTATCGAAATTGTTCTCATACAAGAATCTGCCAGGTAGAGCTCTGTGAAACCTATGAGCATAAGCATCAACCATTGTCAGCAGATAACCCAAAAACAGGCTTGATGAAGATGTCTATTGATATTGCTAAAGCCATCTTCAGAAACCTGGCAA
>DRHQ01000082.1 GCA_011049545.1 Candidatus Aminicenantota bacterium
AGCCTGTAGTTGAACCCGATAAACCTGAAAGAAGTCCCTCTTCAAATCAGCCCATATTTGCAGTCAAAGCAACTCCATTAAGCGTGCACAATGGGAAAATAGCTTTGAGTATGGATGAAATCGGCCAGCAATTGCTTCCACTCAATAAAGTAAAGTCCATCGCTGTCGCTGAAATTGCGCCCGACCGGGAACTACCTTACCAGTTGATTGACCTCTTTCTGGATGATCCGAAGACAAAAGATCGCAAGATTCGCACTATCAGGCTATTAAGCACAAGCTTTGACCCGACAATATTTTCGCCTGGGATTCAAGATCGTCAGGATGCTTTGAAAGTCTTTGTTTCGGTCCTGCTGAAATTAAGTGGCGCCACTACTTACGCCGACCAGGACTCAATCCTGCTTGACGCTCCTCAGCGCTTCTCCTCTATAGAGAATTACGAAAAATCAATTTTGTCCTAAAAACCTTCCGTCATTTTACCAAATTAAAGTCGCCGAATTCGGCAATTTTGTTGAGGATTATATTATTTCTTTTTTTGTTCTTTAAAATAATGTAATTTTTTTCTTGAAAAATAATATCAAGAGGATATAAATGATATTTGAGGACATGAAGCGATTCTCAATCTGTATCAAGGAGATTAGGCCAATGAGTAAATCCGGAGTAAAAGAGTCATTATCTTTTCTATTGCGTATCCTTAAATTGCTAAGATTTCGGCATAAGGCTGCTGTCTTAGCTGCAGTTATGTTGGGCATGATCCTGCTTCCCCCCCTTCATTCATTCGCTCGGCAGCAATATCCAGGAGAGCATTGGAAGAAGACCAGCCGCCCGGAGGCGCTGGGTTGGTCGTCGGAGAAGCTTCAACTCGCAAAAGAACAGTTTGAAAAGATTGGCAGCGCCGCTGTTGTGATTGTTGTCGATGGCCTAATTCTTGATGAATGGGGAGATACTTCAAGGCGCTTCCGGGCACACTCCATGCGTAAAAGCCTGCTTAATGCCATCTTTGGAATCCACGTCCATGAGGGTCATATTGATCTCGAGGCCACATTAGAAGAGCTGGGAATTGATGATAACGAACCGCTTACAGCTTCTGAAAAACAAGCCACGATCCGGCATCTTCTTAAAGGCCGGTCTGGCATCTATCTTCCAGCTTTGTACCTTGGCGGATCGTTTGATAATCCTGCGCGCGGTAGCCACCTGCCGGGAACATTTTTTCATTACAATAATTGGGATTTCAATGTATTGGGGACAATTTTCGAACAAGAAACCGGAACCAAGCTCTTCGAAGAATTCAAACGACGCATTGCTGATCCTTTGCACATGGAAGATTTCTCTGTAGAAGACTGCACGTACTTCCGCGGCAGCCATGGCGATAACGTGAATACTCGTTTTCCGGCGTACCCCTTCCGTATATCGGCCCGGGATTTGGCCCGGTTCGGCCTGCTGTATCTCCGCAACGGCCAATGGCGCGGCCAGCAAATCGTTCCCGCTAAATGGATCAGGGACAGCTGGACTCCATATTCTGTTTATTACGGAACAAAGACTCTTTACGGTTATACAAATTGGAGGATGTACCTGAAAGGAAAGGTGCTGCCTGGTGATCTCCGGCTGAAAGACAATGTCTACTGGACCTCCGGCATAAACGTCCATCGGCTATACGTAGTTCCCTGGGCAAATCTTGTTGTTGTCCACCGGGTCAACTCGGATATTCCGCAGCGGAGACCTGGTGTCGAAGAAATTGATCGTCTGCTGGCTCTCATCTTGGAAGCAAAAATACCTGACACTAGATTGGCTTTGATAAATGCGGCCAATAAGGGCGATTCTGAGGTCGTTGAAGCTTTGCTTGACAGCGGTGCAGATGTTAATGCGAGAGATGAGCAGAATCAAACTGCATTACACCAGGCGGCAAGCAGAGGCCATGCTCCCATAGTTAAACTCCTGCTGGAGCGCAAGGCAGATGTAAATGCTAAGAATTTGTTCGGACAGACACCTTTGCTTGCACCCGTGTATCGCGGCTCCTTAGATATTGTGCGGACACTTTTAGGTGCGGGAGCTGATGTCGATGCGAGATCCGAACTTAGTGGCCAAACGCCGTTGCTGTCAATGTCCAGTGGCCGGACAAAAATTGTGGAAGCACTGCTGGAAGAAGGTGCGGACGTAAACGTGAAAGGGGAGTCCTACCATGAGACAGCATTGATGTTAGCTGCTGTATCCGGGAACAAAGCTACAGTGAAGGCCCTGTTGGAAAAGGGTGCAGACGTCAAGGCAGCAGCAAAAAATGGGCGAACGGCAATAATGATGGCAGAGGTACTTGATCATACCGAGGTCGTAAAACTACTTCAGGAAGCAGGCGCCCCTCGAGAAACAGCCTTAGCGCTGCTTCCACTCGAGGCCTATCTCCCGCGCTACCTGGTTGTCAATGCAAAGAGGGGAAGACCATTGAATCCTCAAGCTGCTCTAGCTCTCCTGAGTAGGGGAGCCGAGGTAAAGGCCGATGGTGAGGCGGCCCTGCTGTTTGCTTCAATGCGAGGCGATGTTAAAGCCGTAAGTGCATTATTGGATAATGGAGCAGACGTAAATGTGAGACATAAAGATGGCTGGAGCGGGTTGTTGCTGGCTGCAGTGAACGGCCATTCTCCGGTCGTACAGGTTCTATTGGAAAAAGGCGCCAAGGTTGATGCCAAAGAGAAACTTATGGAACAGACAGCCTTGATATGGGCAGTCAAAGGGGGGCATGCCGCTCTGGTAAAGGCCCTCCTAAAGGCGGGCGCCAACGTGAATGTCCTAGATAAGTACGGCGGGACAGCCTTAACAAGGGCGGCAAACAGTGGTAAGACCGCAATTGTTAAAACTCTGCTGGAGGCCGGAGCAAATATCAACGCAAGAGAATACGATGGCGATACAGCCCTTATAGAAGCGACTGCAGAGAGTCACCTTAAAATCATCCAGGTACTGCTTAAAGCAGGAGCGAACGTTAACGACAAAGACTTTAATGGTCGGACGCTCCTGATGATTGCTGCAATGACAGGTACTGATAAAGCAGTCAAGGTTTTGCTAGATGCTGGTGCAGATATCAATGCTCAAGACAATTTTGGCTCTACTGCCCTCAAACAGGCAATAACTCTGAAGCGCAAAAAAATAGTCCAATTACTTCAGAAGAAAGGCGCTAAAAATTCCTGATGTTGATATTTATGTTTTAACCAGCAAGCGCACTTTTTCTGCCGCTGAAGAATTTAGCTATAATTCAAAGAACATGAAAAGAGCAACCCTAATCGGAGAAACCACGCGTGGTGGCGCACACCCAGGCGGGCCAATGGTAGTCAATGATAACTTTTTCATCAATATTCCTATAGGACGTGCTATAAATCCCGTTACAAAGACCAACTGGGAGGGAGTAGGAGTGAAACCTCATGTAGAGGTTCCCCAGGAAGATGCCTTGACAACCGCACACCTGAAGGCTCTGGAAAAATTAGCTGCCAGCACAAAAGACAAGGATGATAAATTCAGGTATGAGTGGTATGCGGAATCATTAAAAGCAGGATTAAATCCTGTTAAAGTCAAGCCAGAGACTTTACGATCATATGCAGGAAAATATGGCCCCAGGACTATAAGTTTTGAAAGTGGAGAACTTTACTATCAGAGAACAGGTAGGCCCAAATATAGAATGATACCTCTATCAAATGACCTTTTCATGCTTAAAGAGATTGATTATTTCCGTATAAAAATCATCAAAGAAGATGGAGTAGTAAAGGGTGTAATGGGGATGTATGATGACGGGAATACAGACAAAAACTTAAAAAGAAAATAATACTTGCGCTAACAAGAAGAGGAGTTCTTAATAACTGAGTTGTCTGGAAGTTTTAACTAATTCCTGTTTATTGTAATTTCATATTAGGCAGTTGTCTGTTCCGCATTGCCCATTACTGTCTGTTTTTCTTTTTTCATAATACTGTTGATGATATTCCTCAGCCTTATTAAATTTGGAGGCAGGAGCGATTTCTGTAGCGATGGATTTCCCTAAGCGAGGTGTGCTTTCAAGTTCTTTGATTATCTTTTCAGCAGCCATTTTTTGTTCATCGTTGTAGTAGAAGATGGCCGACCTGTATTGTCTGCCGATATCAGGGCCCTGACGGTTTAATTGGGTAGGGTCATGAATACTGAAAAATACTTTTAATAGTTCCTCATAGCTAATCATGGCAGGATTAAATGTCATTTTAACGGCTTCTGCATGACCTGTCTTGTCGGTGCACACTTGTTTATAAGTCGGGTTTTTAAAACGTCCCCCAGTGTATCCGACCTCTGTTGAGATAACGCCTGGAGTCTTCCTGAATTTATCTTCAATTCCCCAGAAACATCCTGCGGCAAAGATTGCATTTTCCGTTTTTGTTACCTTTTTTGCACTTTCATTAGGTTTTTCAGAGTGATTGGATTCTGATTCAGGTTGTGATTCTGCGCGCTTAAAATCCAAACTCACTGAATTGATGCAGTAATGTTTATGTGTTGGTCCTGGGCCGTCATCAAAGACATGTCCGAGATGGGCACCGCAAACAACGCATCTTACTTCGGTTCTTCTCCTGAACAAAGAATTGTCCTCTAAATATTCGATATAATTTTCGTCAAAGGGAGCGCTGAAGCTCGGCCATCCAGAGCCGTGGTCATACTTGGTTTCTGAGATAAATAGGGGAGTATCACATCCTGCGCAGTAATATATACCTTTTTCATGATGATCATTATATTGGCCTGAAAAAGATTTTTCTGTGCCGCTTTTTCTCATGACGTGAAATTGCTCAACTGTAAGCATTCCCTTCCATTCTTTATTTGTTTTTTCTACTTTTTTTATCATGTTTTTATCTCCGTTATTTGACTGGTTAGAGTTTATTGATTCCTGTTTCGATAAGATCTTAAGGCTTAAGTATCCTGACAGAAAAACAAGGATCATGATAATATATATAGGCCTTTTTTTCATGGCATCTCCCATATCCTATAATATCTATAGATTTATTATACTTTATTTCATGGCGCAAAGGAAGATTTTTATTTTGTCAATTTGACTATTCTCTTCCCCAGATAAAAAAACTCACGCCTGTCCGGATGCATTTAATCCAGTCGTGTTTGAAATTACAAGAATTAGAGAAAAATATAAATAACCAACTGGAAGCAAAAAATTATGAAGACGAAAAAAATAGGAGAAAGGCTGCTGTTTTTTTTACGTTTATTTATAAATGCCAAAAAACTTTATAGCTCTTTATTACATGATATCCGTTTTTGTCTTTTTCTACGGTGTAGATTTTGTTATTTTTCCATAGCCAGGGGCTGATTTTTAGCCGCATTTTCCAAGAGTACTTTCCTTTAGAGTCAAAAACATCAAAAAATGAACGTTCTTTATTGCCATTCTCGGACCTTAATACAAACAACTTATCCTCAGCAAAGAAAAACTTTTCCAAAATAGGCTTAAGCTCTGGAACTCTTAGTTTCTGTTTTATGGTCATTGACCAAAATATTCTCTCTTTTTTATCAAACTGGAATTGTTCCTTTACATAATTATCAATATCAGCCTTTAAGATTTTGCTTGGCTCATGCTCTTTTTCAATCCGGTAAATCTGCTTCCCCAGGGGTGAAAACACTTGAATTTCATACGTTTGAGATTCTGCTATGTATACATTGCCCGAGGAATCCAATGTCCAGCATAGTTCTTTTTGAAAAGGGATACTCAATGCAATTCCTTTTTCCCCTTTGCGGAAATGTTGCATAATAGGAACGCTAATACTGTATAAATTTTTCTTGAAATCAAACCGGTCAGAATACATATTAATGAAATAAGCCCTTGTAATAAAACTCATGCTTGATTCAATGGAAGTCTTGTCTACCCTGAGGATAATCGCTCCGAACGGATTAATCCCGATTATCTTTCCAGCAGAATATTCTTTAAAATCAATAGAACTGACAAAATCCCCTTGTTCGTTGAAAATGGATATTCGATTGTTACCTGAATCACAAACATAAATCAGATCTTTATCGTCAATATAAATATCAGTGGGATTTGACAGTTGACCAGGACCTTCGCCCTTTCGGCTAATAACTTTTAAGAAACGGCCTTTTGGATCATAAACTTTTATGTTTACATCTTCGCTATCTAAAACATAAATATTCCCACTACTATCTGCATCCATATCCGTGAGAAGATAAAACATGTGTTTTTCATTTCTCTCTTTTTCTCCTAACGCTAAGTCTTCTTTAAGACTAAAAACAGCATCATTATGAGCTGGCTTTTTAGGATTCTTAACGACTGTTATTCCATACTCCTCTTCAATGGTCCCTTTCCATGCAGTCTTTTTCACTCTAAAGGAGATTGTCATAATCAATACAATAAATAGCACGGCAAAAATAACCTTAAAAAAGGTTCTCATTTTCTCCTCCCGGGAAGATCAATCTCTTTTTGGATTACGACGATTTTCATTCTCCTTAGTTTTGATTTTGCCTACTGATACACTTAGAATCTATATATCAGGGAATAATGGATGTCAAATTAAAAAGCCGGAATTTAACAATTTTAAAAACATGAAGAATCCGGACAAAAAAATACCTGCTCACCTTAGAAAATATCATGAGTGGTCCAAATTTGGCTGAAACGAAACAGGGGTTCAATTATTTGTTTCTTTTTATATCAGACAGCGTCCAGACATCTACTTCCTCGACCGCACCAGATACATTCTTAAAAATAAGCTTGGCGGTTTTTTCCTTATCTCCCTCTTTTTGCTCAAAAATCACTACTTTCTTGAGGAATCCCCTATGTTCAAAATATTCTTTCGCTCTTATGCTTGCTTCTCTCCAAGAATAAGCCTCTTCATCTTTAAAGACCGGGGACTCGGATATTTCATTAAATCCCTTAATATAAAATTTCTTATCCATTCATTCCTCCTCTCTAATCTCCGAGATGCAAAACCTTGGATTTACTTTCCATGCATATTGTTTAGTCGATAGAACTCGGTAAAAATTGCATTAAAGACCTTTTTCCCGCCTTTAATAAATGGGGCCAGGCTCCATTTCCTTTATGAGAATGTCCTCTTTCTTACAAAATGAAGCCTGGCCCCATTTTTTCTTAGCCCTTTTTTTGCTAAATTTGTATCCCAGAGTTACAATAGGGCAGAAAAAACTACAGGAGGAGGCCATGAAACGGCTTTTCGTTTTCATATCTTTTCTGCCCATATTTTTTTTAGTGATAGCCTGCACATCACAACGGGAGCAAGAAGAGGTTTCTCCTCTTCTGAACCTGGAGCGTATTTTTAGCTCTAAGGAGTTCAAGACCGAGAGTCTCGGTCGCACGCGCTGGCTGAAGCACAGAAATGTTTTTACGGTCCTTGAATCTTCAGGATCAAATTCGGACGTCAAGGATGTTGTCCTGTATGATCCTGAGAACGGCACACGCGAAGTTCTTGTACCTGCCAGCCGGCTCATCACTCCCGGAAAGTCAGAACCTCTTTCAATAAAGAATTATGATTGGTCTCCGAATGGAAAAAAGCTCCTTATCTTCGCGAACACAAAACGTGTTTGGCGTCAGAACACGCGAGGAGACTACTGGGTTCTTGATTTAGACTACTGGGGCTTACATAAACTTGGGGGAGGCGCAGAGCCTTCGACACTCATGTTTGCCAAGTTTTCCCCTGATGGCACTCGAGTCGGATATGTCATCAAAAACAATATCTACGTGGAGGACCTGCAAGATCATAGGATAGAACAGTTAACACAGGATGGCTCCCAGACAATCATCAATGGGACTTTTGATTGGGTTTATGAAGAGGAATTATCGCTCCGGGACGGGTATCGATGGAGTCCGGATGGAAAATGGATAGCTTACTGGCAGCTTAATACCGGAGGAGTAAAGACTTTCTATCTAATAAACAATACTGATTCACTCTACCCAAGGCTCATTCCCATCCAGTATCCCAAAGTCGGGGAGACCAACTCTGCTAGCCGTATCGGAGTGGTGAGTGCCGGAGGAGGTGAGACTCGCTGGTTTGAATTGCCCGGTGACCCGAGAAACTATTATCTTGCCAGGATGGATTGGGCGGATAACTCGAGAGATGTCTGTTTCCAGCGCCTTAACCGTCTCCAGAACACCAACTGGGTGATGCTGGGCGATATCCAGAGCGGAAACGTACGGACAATTCTGACTGAACAAGATGATGCCTGGGTCGATGTGAGGGATGACCTGCACTGGCTGGATAAGGGAAAGCACTTCATTTGGGTAAGCGAACGCGATGGCTGGAGGCACATTTATATAGTCTCACGGGATTGGAAGCCAGTTGGGCTTCTAACCCCTGGCGAATATGACATAGTTGACCTGCAGAGTGTTGATGAGGATGGAGGCTGGGTGTATTTTACAGCTTCACCTGAAAATCCTACGCAGCGCTATCTTTACAGGGCGCCGTTAGACGCCTCAGGCCAGGCTGAGCGAGTAACGCCTTCTGATCAAAGCGGCACACACAGCTATAGGATTTCCCCTGATTCGCGCTGGGCTTTTCACACTTTCTCCACATTTGATGAGCCACCCGTAACCAAACTTGTGCGTCTACCTGAACATGAAGAGGTCCGCACTATGGTTGATAATTCTGAGCTGCACAAGAAAGTCCACGGTCTCAAAAGACAACCCGTTGAATTTTTCCGGGTGGAAATAGAGAAAGGAGTGGAACTTGACGGATGGTGCCTGAAACCACCTGATTTTGATCCTGAAAAGCGCTATCCTTTGCTCTTTTTTGTTTATGGCGAGCCCTGGGATACCACTGTTGTGGATAGATGGGGCGAAAACCGCTATCTGTGGCATCTTATGCTGTGCCAGCAGGGTTATTTGGTTATGAGCGTGGATAATCGCGGGACTAGAGTGCCGCGGGGACGGGAATGGCGTAAAAGCATATACCGCCAGATAGGAATTCTTGCTTCTGCTGACCAGGCAGCAGCAACAAGGGCTATAATCAAGCAACGGCCTTATGTGGATGCAAGCCGCATCGGGATTTGGGGGTGGAGTGGTGGAGGCTCTATGAGTCTGAATGCTATATTCAGGTACCCGGAGCTTTATAAGACAGCCATGGCCATAGCCTTTGTCAGTAACCAGCTTTACTATGACACGCTATATCAGGAGAGATACATGGGGCTTCCCGTCGATAATGCCGAAGGTTTCAAGAACGGTTCCCCGATTACCTTTGCCCATCAACTGGAAGGGAACCTGCTTCTGGTTCATGGAACAGGGGATGATAATGTCCATTATCAGAACTTCGAGGCGCTTGTGAATGAGTTGATCAAGCATAATAAACAATTCACAATGATGTCCTATCCGAACCGAACTCACGTAATTAAAGAAGGCGAAAATACAACACGCCATCTTTATGAATTGTTGACAAGATATTTGAAAGAGAACCTGCCACCAGGGCCCGCATCGGAGTAAAAGAGAAAACAAGGAAAAGAGATTAAAGAAGAAGTTTGCTGTAAAATTGAAACCAGTTGAAAAGAAAAAAAGGTGATTTCGTAAATTTCTAATCTATAAATAATGAGGTAAAAAAGGCCCTATGGACATAGGAAAGCTCATCCCCATAATCATAGCTTTCGTATCAGCTGTTTTACTCCCTTTTTTTCTCTCCAAACGAAAGAAAGAAGGTCACAAACAGTTCGAGGAGTTTTGTCGCCATCTGCCTGGAATAGGGGTACGGTTCACTGAGTTGGATAAAGAAAGCGAGCAGGCAAAGCTTGTAAAAAAAATCTCCAGGGCACAGAAATCTGAAGGTGTTGTTGCTTTAGAGCAGAGTAACATTGATTTTATTATTGTTATCAGTGTAGCCAGCCAATATGGAGTTAATTATTATATCGAATATTTGGTAAAAACCACCTTAAATTTGAGAGAAGAACCCCCTAAAAAGACGAAGCTGGTGAAGAAAAAAAGCTCACTTTTTGGGGGTAAAGTGGTGGATATAATGTGGAAAGGAGACCAGTATCTGGCTCAAAGGCTTAACCTGGATTATGAGCTCAAGCACAGGCTGTTGCAAACAGATTTAAATAAATTCAAAGGCAGTATTCTTATTATTCCTGAGCACAAGCATGGATACACTAGGATAAAGACGAGCTTTAATCTTCCTTCCCCTGATATGTTCTATGCGATTGATTCTGTTGCCAAATACCTAAAATCAGGAATATAGTCCAACAGCTTATATTAAATCCAAAAAAACTAAAATAAATGAATATATTCGTAACTGGCAATCCAAGGAGCGGTAAATCAACCTTGATACAAAGATTATTGGATGAAATTTCCGATAAAAAGGTGTCTGGCTTTGTAACTCCTGAGATAAAGATTAAAGATGTTAGGCAGGGCTTTAAAATAATTGACTTGGTTTCAAAAGAGGAAGAGATTTTAGCCTCTCTTAATATAAAGCACGGACCACGTGTATCAAGATACAAAGTTAATGTAGAAGGTATTGACTCTATCATGGACAAGTTCTTAGAGGGCTATAAAAGCTCAGAATATGTGATAATAGATGAGATTGGAATGATGGAATTTTATTCAAAAAAGTTTAGGGAAACTGTCAGAATGGTGCTTAGCTCAGACAAAAAGGTAGTAGCAACTCTGTCCAAAAAATTTGTAAAAGAATATGAAAATAAAGGGCAAATATACACTTTAACAAGGGAAAATTTTGACGATGTCTTTGATAAAGTCTGGGGGCAAATAAGAGGGTAAAATTAGATTATAAAAAGGCCGTCTCTAATCTTTTTCTCTTTTTCTAGCCATCTGGGGAAGACCCAGTCGAGGACATCTTTCGTTCCTTGTTTCTCTATTTCTTTTATCTTCAGTCCGATTTCCATCTTATTCTTCACATGTTTGCTCCAGATCACTTGTCCAGTTAGCGAGGTTATTAATTGTTTATGAGGAATATAGAGCATTACTTCTGTAGTAGAACCTGGGCTGGGTTCAACAAAATTAACACTCAGCCTCAAGCCTTCATTAGAGAAATCAAGAACCGTTGCTCCCTCAACCAAATTATTTTTGCCTTCTAATTCCACCAGCTCGGAAGGAATCGAACAGTAAAACCTCAAAAGTTTTCTTCTTTCGTGATTGCTCATTACTTGATTATTCATATTACTTATCTCCATTATATTTAGTCGATTATACTCTGAAAAAGTTGATAGATAATAATAAAAAACCGGCAATGTTTCCCAAAGCGCCACTCTTCTATTTTAAAGTCTATGAAGTCTATTTTCACAGAATGTTGCATCCCGGCATATGTCCCAATTATTTTTAATTTAATTTTATATTTTACTTGGGTTATTCAAGGATTAGTTTGCTGCAGATGCGAGGCACAGGGTATGCGGCTGTGGTTCTTCACTGCAAATGCCCTGTAACGAAGCAGATGCGGTGAAATCGGTCCGCCCGAAGGGTAAATTAGGCTGATATATAATAAAAAGAAATGATTTTGAGATCGATTGAATGTTCTGCTAGAGGTGAAATCAGTGTAACGAGTAGATATCAATGAAAATAAATATTGGTGTCGGCCTAATTTATGAATAAATCAGGTTTATTATTGTTGACATCTGTGGCATAATTTTTTTAAAACATAAGAAAGAAGGAGGTTTTAATGAAAGTATCTCGGCGTAATTTCATTAGAAATGTAGGATTGGGTTTAACAGGCCTGGGCTTAGGAACAAAACGTCTTGCCTATCCATCTCCAGGCGGAAAAAATGATTCAGCCAAGATACTGGTCAGGAACCCCGACCACCCTGAAGCAGCAACATACGACCGTCTTCCTCTTAGCTGGTATAAAGGGACCGTAAAGCGTTTAAGGGAAAAAGTGGCTGAAAAGGGAATTGATGCGATTCTGCTTCAAAATCGGTGGAATCTTGTCTATTATACAGGGCTATTTCACAGCACAACAGAAAGACCTTTTTATGTTCTATTCCCGGTCAAAGACGACACAATCTACTGGTATCACCCTGGCTTAGACAGGGATTTAGTGACCTCTTGGTGGGATACAGAAAGTGAGTATTACTTTGATTTTCTTCATGCTGAGGGAGGATTTCCTAATCTGGGAAATGTTGTTCAAGGGAAAACAGTTGACCTTTTTGAATGGATGCTTAAGGGGCTGAAAAAAAGAGGATTCGGCGCCAAAACTATAGGTGTCGATTCTGAATTTCCTGCCTCCAAGTTGAAAAAAGCCAAGAAGATTCTGCCCGAGGCAAAGTTTGTTGATATAAGCCAGATTTGCCTCAATATGAGAATAGTCAAGACAAAACAAGAGATTGCTCTGACACAAAGAGCTATGAATTATTTCAGCAAGATTCATGCATTTGCAAGGGATTATATTCTTGAGAAAGGAACAGATGCCACAGACTTTGAAGTGAGGCATGCAGCCATTGAATACGGGACAGATTTGATCCTCAAAGATATCAAAAGGGATGGGAGGCCTCATACGGCTGTGGGCGTATCTGTTCAAATTGGATGCCGCACCGGAATCGCCACCGGCTACCCGCATCCTAATCAATTTTTCCATAAAAAGATTGAAAAAGGAGATGCACTCCAAATATCTGGTGGTGTCAGGGTAGGAGGGTATGGAGGAGAACTCTACCGGTATTATCAGATCCTGCCCTGGGACAAACACAGAGAGAAACTATGGCAGGTTGTTACGGATTGTGTTCATATCCAGGAAGAGGATTCCAAGGCTGGTAAAACATGTTCTGATGTGGCTTATAAGATACACCAGCATCAGGTTAAGCAAGGTGTGGAGAAATACATTTATCACCGTCCCGCCCATGGAGAAGGGATGGAAGGGCACCAGGCGCCCTGGCTTGCTCTGGGAGATTATACAGTCCTCAAGGAAGGAATGACATTCAGTGTTGAACCTGGGCTTTACGATCCAGAGCGAGGTTTTGGCTATAATCCAAGCGACAACCTGCTGGTGACAAAGCAGAAGGGTGTGCTCCAGGGGAGTGTTCCTTATACTAAAGAATGGATGATCCTAAAGCTGTAGAGAATTGGGCAATGGCTCCCAAACATTAATGAGATGCCTCCTTGGGAAACGTCCCGTTAATATTAATGAGGATGGTTTTCCAGGGGACAGCCTCTAACGCTAGCATAAAAAAGAAGAACCAAAGGAGGAGGCAATGAAAATATCAGCAACAAATATTAAAAAGTTCGTAATTTTTGTTTTTCCTATAATTTTGTTATCTAATGCAAGCGTAACCGCAGCCCAGAAGACGCACCACTTTAAGCCTACTAAATATTTCTACACCTACGATGCTAAACATGAACCTGTGCTAAAACTTAAACCGGGCGATATTCTGGTTACAACTACAGTTGATGCTTTTGGCAATAAAATCTCACGGAGTGACCAGCTTGCAAGCGAGATTATCCATCTTCCGAAAGTTAATGATCAAACCGGACCATTTTATGTTGAAGGGGCTGAGCCTGGCGATACTCTTGTGCTTCATCTACTAAAAGTTAAGCCCAACAGGGATTATGCGGTTTCATCACATTTGCCTGGCTTTGGTGCTCTGACCGGCGAAACTTATACTGCAATGCTGAATAAGCCTTTGCCAGAGAAGACTTATATCTGGAAACTGGACCTTGAAAATAATGTTGGCATGCTTGATTTACCGAACAGCAAGATTGGGAAAGTTGAGATCCCGCTTCATCCATTTTTGGGAACAGTCGGGGTTGCTCCTAACTTTGGGGAGGCAGTTATATCACTGACTCCTGCAGAGCATGGTGGCAATATGGATTGTGTTGAAACCAAAGAGGGGACTACGTTGTATTTTCCTGTCTTTGTAGAAGGAGGATTATTTATGCTGGGAGATGGACATGCAGCCCAGGGCGATGGCGAAATATGTGGTACAGGTCTGGAATGTCCTTTAGAAGTTACTGTTAAGGTTGATGTCATTAAAGGTAAATCTATCAACTGGCCCAGGTTTGAAGATGATGAACACATAATGGTCGCCGGCAGCACGAGACCGCTAATCGATGCTTTCAGGTCAGCGCAGGTCGAATTGATCAATTGGCTAGTGGAAGATTATGGGTTTGACAGATGGGATGCACTGCAATTGGTTTCTCAGGTAGGTGTGGCACGCATAGGTAACGTAGTTGATCCAAAGTACACTGTTGTAGCGAAATTCCCGAAAAAATATTTACCAGCTAATTAATATTACCTGAATTATTCATAAAAAATGCCGATACTTTCTGCAATTACAGCAATATCAAAAAGATATCCTGATATTGCTGTAGATCCTGATAAACACTTACTCGAAAAGAAGCTATCTATAATAATCGGCATTTTTTCCCCGGTAACGAGTCGATCTCACCGCATCTGCTTCGTTGCAGCCCATTCGCAGTGAAGGACCACAGCTTCATGGGCTGACGCCTTGCATCTGCGGCAACCTCAGCTCGTGAATAATCCAGGTATTATTAATATTTATTATAAATATATTGAAGGCATACGAATTTCATGCCTTTAACTTTCGTACTATAATATTGATTATTGAAAACGGGAATTGTTTTTTTCCGTATGTTTTAGTAAGAAATAAAAAAAGTTGGTTAGTTTGTTAAAATAAAGGAAAGATGGAGGAAATAATTGCAAATTCAAAATGAAACTTCCAAGGGATCTAGCACTGCTTCTAAGTGGCTTATAGGTTGCGGCATTGGCTGTGGTGTGGTGATTCTGTTGCTGGTCTTTGCCGGTGTGGGCGGCTATTTCTTCGTCAAAAACATAGTAAGTGGATTTGAGGAAACAGAAGCCATCGCAGATGATTTGAAGGAACGTTATGGAGAAATTAAAGATTTCTGCCCTGATCCTGGAGGTGCCATCGGGCAAGAGCGGGTAGAGGCATTTCTATCTGTACGGAACTCCATGGAACCGGCTAAAGAGAAATTAGAAAGCTCTATCATTATTCTCTCTGATGAAGAACGCGCCAGCCAATTCAAAGAAGAGCCATCCCCGGGTGTTTTGACAAAGATAAAAACTGGATTCGGAATAATCCCTCTGATTGCAGAGTTCTATACAAGGCGCAATCAGGCGCTTATTGATGCTGAAATGGGGCTGGGGGAGTACTACTTCATTTATGCCGTGTCGTACTATTCATGGCTAGGTAAATCACCCGGAGATGGTCTCGAATATCACCTTGTGGGTGAGCATGATGAGAAAAGAGGTGTATATTGGAGAAGAGGACGGAACGAAGATCTCGATGACCGCCAGGATGATGTGCTTAAACAGTTGCACAGCCAGATTCTTCCCATGCTGAAAAATCAGGTTGCAAAATTGACACGTGTTGATGTCAGTCCGATCAGAGATCCCTGGCGGGAGATGCTATTGGCTGAGATCGAGGCCATGGAGGATGATCGTTTCCGGCTGCCATGGCAGGACGGGCTCCCTGATGTTCTGGAAGCTTCACTCAAACCTTTCCGGGGGCGTCTTGAGACGAGCTACAGCAAGGTGTTAAATGCCCTGGAGATGGCTCTCAATTAGAGACAGCAAAACGCAACAGAAGAAAGGCACAGGATATTGACTCTGTCTAATTGTAACATTAGAATACGGTTAGTCTAAAAATCAGATGAAAAATCATATCCAAAATGCACTAATTTTTTCATTAATCTTTTTCTTTGTTTTCTTTTTGA
>DRHQ01000083.1 GCA_011049545.1 Candidatus Aminicenantota bacterium
CACCTCCGGCGTTGTCAATATCGATTTGAGTATTTAGAGTTCGCAGGATGAAATCAACATCGAGATTATCAGAAAGGCGAAACCCCAATCTTCCCCATATCGTAAGATTCCGGTAACCATCCTTTTCCTCATTTCCTTCATAATTCGCGCTGGCAGCAGAGAACCCGTCGCTTCGAAAATAAGATGTTCCAAGCGAATACTGTATTCTCTCAGTACTGCCGTTTATCCCCGCGCTGGTAATGATTGTTCCGTATGAGCCGGCAAGGCTTGAAAGAGAAAACTCGGGTTTTCCTTGCCCTTTTTTGGTTATGATATTCACTACTCCCCCTAAAGCGTCAGAGCCGTAGAGGGTGCTCTGGGGGCCGCGGAGAATCTCTATGCGTTCAACGTTATCAAGAGTAAGATGGGCAAGGTCAAAAGAGCGGGAAGGAGAGATAGGATCGTTAAGCTCAACTCCGTCCATAAGGATTAATGTGTGTTCAGAATTTGCTCCGCGAAGAAAAACAGATGCTGCTGCTCCGGGGGGGCCATTTTGGATGATAGATACTCCTAAAACTTCCTGTAGGGCTTCAATAACTGTGGCCTTCCTTGACTGCTCTAATTGCTCCTTTGTTATCACGGTCACAGAGCTTGCAATCTCTTTGGCAGGTGTCTCGAGGCGTGTGGCGGTAACGACGATCTCATGCTGGATAGAAGAGGTAGAGGCTTTTTCTTTCTCTATCTCTTCCTGTGAGTAAACATTGAAGCACAGTATTGTTAAAGCGAGGACAAAACCAAGGACTTTTTTATTCATATTCTATTCCTCCTTCACTATTTTGCCCCCGCAGTTAAATAAACCGGGAAAATTTAAACCTATGCTTGCTTTATTTTTCAGGGGAGGAGCAAGCAAAAAAAAACCACCCTACCTTCCTCCCGAAGATGGGTTTCAGAAGTTTAAAGGGGGTTTCCTGACTCTCGGGTTATCCTCTTTCCAGGCCTTCCCGTCCTCTTAGGCAAGGACAGTGGCATAATCTGGAATTCGTACCCGATTACAGTAGCGGGGGCTGCGTCCGCTTTTTACGGACTTCCCTTTCCTTTAAACATGAATTTAGATTGTCAAAGAAAGATTATATCAACACTCTAATTAAAAATTCTTTTTCCTTACTTGTCAAGAAATTTCTGGTTTTATAATAAAACGTGGGTCAAGAGTGGGGTCAGGTCTTGTTTTTTGCTTTTTGCCTTTACTCATAAACGTGCAATTTATACTAATGCCATATATTGGGTACGATCCAGATTTTTTTATAAACACAAGAGTGGGGTCAGGTCTTGTTTTTTGCTTTTACTTATACAAGTGCTAAGACAGGCAAAAAGCAAGATCTGACCCCTTTTATTAGTTTATAAAAAAGAGTGTAAAAGAGAACAGGCTGTCTTTTTCTCGAAGGAGAAAAATGACAGCCTGTTTAATGGGATAAATCAGTAAATAAAGGGATTTATTGTAAACTCCCTGAAAAAAGGAGGGACACCAAGGAGGAGTGTGCTGTTGATTTGCTCTTTGATTTGCTTCATTTTTGTTCTCTATATATAAATACGTTAAATATCAAAAAAAAGTTGCAAGTTGGACAGAAAAAGTATCAATTTTAGTGCTTTTCGTAGAAGTAGGTGATGAACCTGGATTATTCACGGATCGAGTTTGCCAGATTGCCACGCTCCCTATGGCCGCTCGTAATGACAGGGGATCAAGCAACTTTGAAAAAATGCCAGAGAATTATTTGGGTATTATAAGGCAAAGAAAATAGAAAAGAAGCTGTGTTTTGATTTGGTTTTTTGGGTTCCCGCGAAATTATCATATATTATATCATAAATAGTAATCAAATTGCAACATATTTTTTCTAATTATTTTAAAATCGTTATTTTGACTATCTTTTGACGCATTTTAGGCCTTATTTTAAGCCTTTTTGGCCGCATTTTCAGAGTTATGAAAAAAAGGCTCGATTCCTTAGGTCGTTTTGACTAAAAGAATTATATTTTTTAGAATGACCCAGAAGGCAGCCGTACAAGAAAAAGAGTTTTTTCTTTAAAGAAAAGGAGTGACATCATGGATAAGGAATTATTCAAAGAATATGGCCATAAATTCGTAGACTGGGTGGCTGATTACATGGCCGAGTTGGAAAAGCTTCCTGTTCTCTCGCAGGTTGAGCCTGGTGAGATTCGGAATAAGCTCCCTCTCGAACCGCCGGTTCAGGGGGAGCCCATGGAGAAGGTTTTCCATGATTTTAAAGAGATTATACTGCCGGGCATATCGCACTGGCAGCATCCTTCCTGGTATGCTTATTTTCCTGCCACAAACAGCCCTCCTTCCATTCTTGCAGAATTGCTAACCGCCGCTCTTGGCACCCAGTGTATGATCTGGCAGACCTCTCCAGCTGCAGCAGAGCTTGAAGAGGTTGTTATGGAATGGTTGCGCCAGATGCTTGGACTTCCAGAGGGGATGGCGGGAGTTATCCAGGATACAGCTTCTACCGCAACTTTGGTCGCTCTTCTTACAGCTAGAGAAAAGGCTACAGATTTTAAGGCAAACAAGGAAGGATTGAAAAAGACTCTGGTAATCTACGCTTCAGAAGAAACTCATTCAAGTATCGAGAAAGGAGCGAAAATCGCTGGCTACGGCAGCGAAAACCTCCGGTATATCCCCACAGACGAGTCGTTCGCCATGATCCCCTCCAAGCTTGAAGAAGCAGTGGAGAGGGATAAAAAAGATGGTTTGCAGCCAGCCTGTGTCGTGGCTACTCTTGGAACAACATCCTCCACAGCCATAGATCCTTTAGCCGCCATCGGCAAGATCTGCCGCCGTCACAGCCTCTGGCTTCATGTTGATGCCGCTTTTGCCGGAACAGCCGCTATCCTTCCCGAGAAAAAGTCAATGCTTGAAGGAGCAGAGGATGTGGACTCCTTTGTCTTTAATCCCCATAAATGGATGCTTACAAATTTTGACTGCTCGGCATATTTTGTCAAAGATCCGGATGTTTTGATCCGAACTTTCGAGATTCATCCCGAATATTTAAAAACCGGGCAGGATGCCCAGGTGAAAAATTTCCGGGATTGGGGCATCCAACTTGGAAGAAGGTTCCGGGCTCTTAAGCTTTGGTTTGTGATTCGCTCCTACGGAGTCGAAGGGCTTCAAAAGATAGTGAGAGAGCATATTCGTTTAGCCCGGAAATTTAAAGAATGGGTAGAAGAGCATGAAGATTTTGAGCTCATGGCGCCAGTAAGCTTGAGCTTAGTCTGTTTTCGTTTGAATGATGGGAGGGATGAAGAAGCTCTAAATGATTTAAATGGACGACTCCTTGAGAGCCTGAACCAGACTGGAAAAGTCTTTTTGACGCACACTTCTTTAAGGGGAAAATACGTGCTTCGGTTATCAATCGGCTCGAGGACCACCGAGGAGCGTCATGTAAAAGAAGCGTGGGAGCTGATAAAAACAAAGGCAGCAGAAGTATTAAAGTAATTTTTGCTTGCACTTTTGACTGTTGCCATTAATTTTGATTAGGGAAGTAGACAGAACTACAATTTAAGGAGATGAATAATGAAACTTAAAATTGATGCTAAGATTTTTGAGAATTTTCCAGAATTAAAATTAGGAGCTGTCACGGCCAAAAATATCGATAACCATGGTGTTAGCGATGAAATCATGCAACTGATCCGAGAAAAAGAAAGGGAAATACGAGAGAATTATGACACTGAGACACTCTCTCAGCATCCAAAAATCAACTCTTGGAGAGGGGCTTATTCGTCATTTGGAGCTAAGCCTAAGAAATATAAGAGTTCGGTTGAAAGCCTTTATCGAATGATCTTGAAAGGGCTTGATTTAAGACACATCAATAAGATCGTTGATTTATTCAACTATATTTCTATAAAGTACATGATTCCTGCTGGGGGAGACGATATGGCAAAAGTGGATGGAGATATCACCTTAAAGTTCGCCGTCGGAGATGAACCCTTCACTGCCCTCAATTCTAAGGAGAAGGGAACTGCCAAAGAAGGAGAAGTCGTCTATGCGGATAGCAAAGAGATCCTTTGCAGAAGATGGAACTGGAGGGAATGTGATAAAACAAAAATGACAGAAGAGACCAAAGACGTCATTCTGGTTGTCGAAGCGCTTCCTACTGTGACGAAAGAAGAATTAGATGAAGTTGATGGGGAATTAAGCCGGTTGGTTACAAAATATTGCGGAGGAGAGATTAGAACAGCTATCCTGGATGATGGGAAAAGAGAGATTGAAGTTTAATCTACAACGATCTCAAAAGGCAGGGCTGATTTATCAAGCCCGTACGAAAAATCAAAATCCAATAAACAATAATTAGAAAGAAAATAAGGTGGGTTTGATGAATCAAACCCCTTCAGAAAAAACAATTAGATGTGGCCTTGATTTATCAAACCCCTGCATAACTCAGCCACTTTTCGTATTCTTTAATATTTCCCCTCACAGCACCATTAAAGGTTTTGGCTAATTTTTGGGTTATGTCTCCTGTCTTACCTGATCCTATCGTGTATTCTTTTTTCTCTGCTTGGGGATTCGAGCCATCTGCCGCGCGAATAATGGGCGTGATCTCAATGGCCGTCCCTGTAAAAAAGACCTCATCAGCCTCGAGGAAATCCTCCTTCGTCATAAGTCCAATATGGGTTTCAAGGCCGAGGTTTTTGGCAATCTCCAGTACGCTTGCTCGAGTGATGCCCTCAAGGACGGATTCTGTCTTATCATTGGTTTTAAGAACTCCTGCCTTTACTATGAAAATATTCTCCCCTGGACCTTCAGCTATGTTTCCTTCAAGGTTAAGAAAAACTGCCTCATCATATCCCAGGGAGCGGGCTTCCATACCAGAAATTGCCGACTGGACATAGACGCCGCCGAGTTTAGCCGTCATTTTCAGCTGGGAGTGATGAATCCTTTTCCAGGGGCTGATATAAACATTAGCTCCTTTTTCCGTTTTTCCCCCAAGATAGGCCCCCCAATCCCAGGCACCGATTGTTAATTCCACAGGAGAGAATTTTGGCACAAGACCAAGGTTTCCAAAAGAATAAAACAGGAGGGGGCGAATATAAGCGGATTCAAGTTTGTTTTCCTTTATGATTGATTTAATTACCTCAGTTATTTCCTCTTTGCTGTATGGCACTTCCATGGATAAAGTTGAAGCTGAATGGAACAACCTGTCCACGTGCTCAGGAAGACGGAAAACCGCAGGCCCTTTAGAAGTCTTATAGGCGCGGATTCCTTCGAACACCGATGTGCCATAATGGAGAGCATGGCTCATGACGTGAATGTTGGGATGATTCCAATCATAAAGTTTTCCCATGTACCAGAACTTTTTTGCTCGGGGAAAACGGGTGTTATTAAACATTATTACTCCTTGTGTTATGCTTATATATCATGAAAATAAGTTCCCCTTGTTTCGTTAAATCTCAGGCATCATTTATTTTTTATGGCTGTTAGAACTACAAATCCCCCTTTTCCGAACCCCCTTTTTGGCTGCTCTATGTCTTTGATGTCTGGGGGAGTTTGGAAAAGAGCTTGAAATGCCTCTTCGAATTCCATATCGATGTTTTTAAAAATTTCAAGAATTTCTTCTGGGATTAGAAAACTGAACCCAGCGTAAGATTCTCCTTGGGCTGCTTTCTGTTCATAAAATTCTCCCCATAGACTATTCCTGTCCATTATGCCCAAGATTAAGGTGCCGTCCTTCTTTAATATTCTTGCCGCCTCTTTTAAGAAACGAGGGGGATCATCAACAAGCTCTATTGTAAACACAATTAGGACATAATGAAAAGATTCATTTTTAAACGGAAGATTTTCACCAAAGCCCTGGATTACTCTAATATTTCTTTGCTTTGCAAGTTTGAGCATATTGAATGAGGGATCCAAGCCATAACGGACAGAAAAAGGAGAGGCGAACCTTCCTGTTCCCACTCCTATCTCCAAACCCCAGCCAGAAGGCATTACTTTCTCCAGAGCTTTTATCTCTGTTTGGTAAAGGGACTGATGAGTATCGTACCACTCATCATATTCCTGCCAGTTTTTTTCATAATGTGCTACTTTTTCTTTGTTCATAGAAGTTAAGGTTTGAGACGGAATTCCCAGGCACACCAGATATCAGGAGGGTGAGGATCAGGGGGACAAACCAAGCAGGTTGTTGCAATCCGGGGGTCTATTGTTTTGGCAAAGCCGCTGTATTCAACGATTCCCACTGATTTGCAAGGAAAATCAGGGAGCCCCTGCCTTTTTCTTGCCTCCTGGACTCGGCACCTGTTCATGCGGAAGACACAGTGAGTGTCGTTTATTTCTTTTATTTCCTGGACATTGATATGTGCATAGAGCCTGAATTTGAGGGCTTGAGCAAGGGCAGAGATTCCTCCTCCCGGTCCAATCCCAAGTCTATCCATGATTCTTTTAGCTTCAATAACAGTGAACTTTTCCCAGGCTTCCCGGTCAAGTTCCATGGCAGCCTCGATTCCGAATTTATCTTCAACTGCTCGAAACCAGAGACCGTCGTGAGTTAACCAGTTCTTTGAAGCATCTTCCAGTAGTCCAATGAGCTCGTCCTTTGACAAATCATTGACTTCCTTCATCCTAATTACCTCATTCAAACAGAAATTTTTGATATAGCTTAGGCGTTTGCTTTTTTTGGCCTTTAATTATGGATCAATTCAACAATAGTCGATCTTTTTATCTTCCCTGTATGCTTTTTCAATTTTTAATTGCGATTTAACCTTACAGCATAAACATGATAATTAAAAACAAATAAGCCATTGCTCATCTATTTCGGCTCAAAATATTTTAAGCTTTTGTGGCTGACAGACTTAATTTTTCCCTCTGCAAGGAGAGAGTCCAGGGATCTTATGATTTCGTTCTTACTCTTTCCTAAAGATACAGAGATGTCAGCCAGAGTCACGGGCCTTCTTTGAATCAGGGATAGTATTGCTCCTTTAAGATTTTCTGGGGTCGATTTTTGCGCTTCTCCAGAGAATTCAGCGATGATTTCGCAGTTTTTACCAAAAACTTTGTTTATTTTTTCAAGTTCCCTCAGGCTCAAAGGGCGAGCATTTTTTTCAGCAGGAGGACGGATAACTGTGTTGAGCTGTACTTTCTCAGGTTTTATCTTGGCGATGGCTTCTTTAAGCTTTCTGATATGAGAAGGAGAATCGTTCACTCCTTTAACCAGCATTATTTCCAGCCAGATTGATCCCTTAAATTCCTGGCGGAACTTCCGCAAGCCCTTTATGATTTCTTCAAGTTTGAGGGAGGAGTGAGGTCGGTTAACTTTGACGAAGATCTCCTGGGTAGCTGCGTCTAAAGAAGGAACAACTAGATCTGCGTCCATCAAGGCCTCTCTTGTGCTTTTTTGAGAGAGGAGGGTGCTGTTGGTTAAGACAGCCACAGGAATAGACGTGATTTTTCTTATTTCTCTGATGAGTTTTCCCAGGATCTTATTTAAAGTTGGCTCTCCTGAGCCTGAAAATGTTATGTAATCAATCCGCTGACCTGAGGAAAGTTTCTTTTTTATTTGGGAGAGTATTTCTGACGAGGAGAAATATTCTTTTCTATGGATAATTTTTTTGGGTGTAGGGCCGATTTGACAGTATATGCAGTCAAGAGAGCATGTTTTAAAGGGAATGATATCAATTCCAAGAGAAAATCCCAGACGTCTTGAAGGGACAGGCCCGTACGTATGCAAAGCTGGGTTCTTATCTTGTTTGATGCTCAAGGCTTCTGCGGTTAACCTCTATCTTTGTAAACCTCGATGAATCTTCTGAGCGAGCGATTATAAGTCTTTTCTACATCATCAGGGAAAAAACAGGCAGGGAGTTCTTTCATGCTCCAGTGATACTGGATGCATTCACAGCAGATTCCCTTTCGGCTGCACGGCTCATAGGAGCAGTTGCATTTTTCCATATTTTTTTCAATATCGCATTCTTTCATTGAGGGCTCCTCAAGAATAAATTGCTTGTAAATTCACGTTCTCTTGTAATATTTTTTCCATCGAGTTCTTTTGTGTAAAGACGAAAAGAAAATTTTAACTCTAAATTATTCACTCGTAAATTATTGATGACGCGCAGCGGAAGATTCGCTTCAGCTAAATGTTATTATACCAAAAAGAAAATAGAATCAAAACGTGTCTGGGTTATGATCCTGGATTGTCTTCTTCTCTATGTTAATATATACTGCTAAAAATGAAGAACGGAGCAAAAAAAAAGAAGTCAATGCCTCGAATGACCGCAAAAGAAGCCAGGGCAGGTTTGAAGGAAAAGCTTCCGGCACTAGAGACTTTTCCCAACCAGTTTCCTGATTACGAGATAAAGATAGAATTTTCTGAATTTACTTCAATCTGTCCCAAAACGGGTCTCCCCGATTTCGGAACAATAGTCATTCGTTATGTGCCCAAGGAACACTGTGTGGAGCTAAAATCGTTAAAAATGTACATGTTGGCCTACAGAAACCTGGGCATTTTTTATGAGAATGCGGTCAACCGCATCCTGGACGATATTGTAAAAGTCAGCAAGCCTGTGTGTGCTACTGTTTCAGGTGAGTTCAACCCAAGAGGAGGAATCAAGTCTGCAGTAGAAGCTCATTATCCCCGGTTGAAAAAAGGGTTAAAATAGGGAAAGGCCTTCACTCTCTATTATCAGTTATGCCTTCCGCCTTGAATTTTGATCCTTTTCTCAGTTTAGTTTATCCACTATAATTCTCTGTTTAAATGGAAAAGCCTAAAGAATTCGGAGCCACAGACATCTTTATGCTTTTGGCCATACTGTGCTGGGCTATAAATTTTTCTTTCATGAAAATAGCACTTCGTGAATTCTCACCCCTGGCATTCAACGGACTTCGTTTATTATTTGCATCCTTAATTTTAATTACCGCACTTTTCGTAAGAGGAGAAGGTTTTTCTGTTGCCAAATCAGATATACCGAAAATATTATTTCTCAGCATAATCGGAAACACTGTATTCCAGTTGCTTTTTATGCATGGATTGAATTGGACAACAGCCTCTAACACATCTGTTATCATGGCTATGACGCCCGTATTCGTGGTAATTTTGAGTGTTTTCTTGAAGCAAGAGAAAATACACTGGGCAGGATGGCTGGGAATTGTGATTTCTTTTATCGGTTTCTATTTCATCATAACAAAACAGGCGGGAACCTTTCATTTTTCGTGGGAAGAGCTGAGAGGAGATTTGATGATTTTAATATGTAACCTTTTTTGGGCTATTTACACGGTTTTTTCAAAGCCGTTCCTGGAAAAAATCTCTCCATTGAAGTGGACAACCATAACTCTGGCCATAGGCACAGTGTTTTATCTTCCTTTTGCTGCTTTAGATATCGTCCGGATTCAATGGAGTGAGATCTCTTTTCAAGCCTGGGCTGTGCTTTTCTACTCCGGTCTTTTCCCCATAGCTATTTGCTATGTTGTCTGGTATGCCTCTGTAAGGCGGGTTGGTAACAGTAAAACAGCAATTTATGGGTACCTTTCCCCTATTTTTACCATATTATTCGCTTATCTTCTTATATCTGAGAGGATCACCCTTTTACAAATCGGAGGCGCTCTGATTATCTTTGCTGGTGTTTACTTAACACGCTCCGGCTATCGATTACTTGAGAGAAGAAAAGCCTCGGAACTGTCTGAATAGTCTTACCTCAGCGGCTTTAATATTCGATGTTATCCTATGTTGAGGCTTTTTCTTTCTTTGAAAAGTCAATCTTTACGGGGTTGAGCCACCAAGCTATAAATCCCATTAAACCGCCACAGATAAAAAAAACAAAAAAGATTAAAAGAGAAAATGATATTGCAGCTTCAGTGGGAAGACCAATAAGTTTAAAAAGAAATATCATTGAAGCTTCTCTTGTTCCAAGCCCGGAGATTGAGATTGGAATTAAAGTGATAATATTGACTATGCTCATTATCAGAGCAAGATCAAAGTAGCTAATTTGAAGTCCGATTGATTTAGCGATGAGAAAACATTGGAAAAAAAAGAGAGAATAGCTGAATACAGTGAGAAGAATGCCATACAATAAAACAGGATTGATTATTTGATTAATTCCTTCAATAAACTCATTGACACTCTCTCTTATTTTATCTTTGAATTTTTTTGGACTAATTTTTCTAAATAAAATGCGTGTTAATAAATTTAAGACTTTCGGATGCAGAATTATTATAGGAAGTGAGAGAACAATAACAAATAAAAAAACAAATTCCAAATTTATTCCTTTTCCTTTTGATAAGTAATAAACTCCAACAGAACCAAGCAGAATGAGAAAATAAAGATCGAGCAGCCGATCCATAATTGCACTAGATAATCCTTTATAAAACGTTGTAACTTGCTTCTGTTTTAAGTAGAGGGCTTTGCTGATTTCTCCCAATCTGCCAGGTGTAATGAACCCAATATAAAGAGAACTAAGATATATGGAAAATGCACTTTTCGCACTTATAGAAAGATTCTGCTGGATTAAAAAAGCCTTCCACCTTATCGCTTTTGCAAATATTAAAAAAAAATTCATAAATATTGCTGCAAACAAGAAATAAAGATTTATGTTTTTGAACTGGAACAAAAGCGCTTTAAAATCTATTCTTGTGATTAAATAAGCTAGAATGAGCAATCCAATAAGCCTAATATATTTTGACAAATCTTTTTTCATCTTATTTTTGTTAAGGTAAACATTGTTAGTATTTAAATAAGTTCGTAATTTTCGAAATGAATGGAAGCCGTATTTTAACTTATCTTTGGCAATTGAAAATTGCAACTCATTTTCTCTGGGTTTGACCACAACTTCTCCCCATGATATAAACAAAAAAGGACGGCTAGCAAGCGTGAATGAAGCAAAAAATGGAGATATCATCGCGACCAAAATAAGGAAATTCTTATTCCTCCAGGCCTAAATGATCTATTTGCGGTCCAGGGGGCTTCTTTGATCAAGCTCATAAAAAGATCACAAATCAAAAACCTATGAAAAGTCCAAAATATGAGAGTCAGAGACTTTATTGGAAAAGTCCGAGGGAAAGACGGAAGCCAGATCACCCAGTAATTAAAGCTTTTGCCGAGCCAAAAATAAGGTATATGAATAAGATAATTAGAAAACATCAAGAGGGAAAGCCCCTTTCAATATTGGATGTAGGATGTGGAAACGGTTTTTTTACACATTACTTCGAAGGTTTCTATACTACATATGCTTTAGATTTTTCAAGAGCCATGCTGAAGAATAATTCAAGCAAGAAGAAAATCTGTGGCTCTGCTACCCAACTTCCGTTTGGTGACGATTCCTTCGACATAGCTTTCTGCTCAAATTTATTACATCATTTGGAAGAACCTGAAGTTGCCATATTGGAAATGAAAAGGGTTAGCCGTGAATATGTAGTGCTATCTGAACCAAACCGAAATAATCCTTTAATGTTCATGTTCGGCTTAATAAAAAAGGAAGAGCAGGGAACGCTGAGGTTTTCGTTGAGATATATGCAGAGACTCATAAAGAGGGCGGGACTAAGATTAATATCTGCATCCAACATAGGAATAATCCTACCAAACAAAACCCCTAGTCTCTTATTGTCTCTCTTAAGACAATTTGATGGTGAATTTGCATTTGCCTTTTACAATATAATAGTTTCAGAGAAATTAAGATGAAAATCTTATTCATTAATCCTCCCTATACTCACTTCGAAGGATTGAAGGAATCTGCCGGGCACATGATGCCTTTATCTTTTGGCTATTTAGCTGCTTATGCTAGAAAGCAGATGGATGGCATTGAATTCGAAATTTTGGATGCGGAGGCATTAGGTTTCGCATATGAAGAGATAAGAGAAAGAATCTCAAATTATCACCCCCACGTTGTCGCCATAACAACACCGACTCCGGCTGTAAAACATGTTTATAAAATAGCAAGAATCACGAAGGAAATTGATAAAAATATACATGTCGTCTTGGGCGGCGTACATCCAAGCGTTATGCCGGAGCGGACACTAAGGGAATGTTCGGCAATTGATTTTATTGCAGTAGGAGAGGGGGAAGATACATTTTATCGTCTTCTTGCGGAACTTATATCAAATTCAGATTATTTTGAAGGTATTGATGGAATTTGGTTCAGTCAAAATGGCAAGATTTCCAGAACAAAAAAAAAGAATCTTATAAAAAACCTAGATTCTATACCGTTTCCAGCACGTGATTTATATGAATTAGGTTTATACCAATCTGCTCCTACGAAGAAGGTGAGTGAAGAAAATGCAACACCAATTTTGACATCACGCGGTTGCCCATACAACTGTATTCACTGCCCATCAGAGAGTATTTGGCATAGGACTGTTCGATACAGGTCAGCCAGTAATGTTGTGCAGGAAATTGAAGAATGTGTAGGCAAATATAATTTAAGAGAATTTAATTTTTTTGATGATACTTTTACTGTCAATAAAAAAAGAGTGATAGATATCTGTGAAAAAATAAAAGAAAGAGAGATGAATATTCATTGGATTTGTTTTGCAACGACAGATGCAATAGATGATGAACTCGTTCAACATATGATATCTGCGGGCTGTAGGAAAATATCATTCGGGCTGGAATCAGGAGATCAAAAGATACTTGATTTAATGCGAAAAAGAACGACCATTGATATGGGAGAAAAAGCCGTTCAAACAGCTAGAAGACATGGTATTCCAGTGCATGCCAGTTTCATGCTAGGGAATATCGGAGAAACAGAAGCATCTATCCAGAAAACGATTAATTTCGCTACAAATCTTGATCTTGATAATGCCACTTTTTTCATCACAACGCCGTTTCCAGGTACTGATCTTTATGATGTCGGTAAAAAATTGGGAAATATAACTGAAGATACACCGTGGGAAAACTTTGCTCCACTTACAAATGCTCCCCCTATATTAGTTCAGGACAATCTGACTGCAGGAGAGCTTGTTTATTGGCAAAAAAAGGCATTCAGGAAATTTTATCTGCGTCCGGGATACATGTTGAAAAAATTTCGGCTACTTGTATCCATGGGTGGAATTAGGGTGTTATTTGAAGGCCTCAGAATACTACTGCGAATTCTTAAGAAGGATAGATAATTAGTATATGATGTCAAAACAACCTGTATCTCAAGCATCCCTTTTTAAAGTCTAAAACAATTTTCATCTCAGTGTGTCTATTTTTTCCTTCTTCATAGTTAAGACTGATAATCCTGCTCTCGCTTTTTTTATGAGCTCACCTTTAGATCTAGCTTTAATGCTCCTGGATAGTACATAGGAAGGCCTTAAATAAAAACTCTTATAAAACTTTACAATCATTTCATACAGTTGTTCTCTAGTAAAATTTTCCTCCCAAACTGGTATTTTGAATTCTTCTTTTGGATTCCGCGCAAATTCTTTCCAGATATCTTTTTTGATAATTCCTTTTTCTAATCCCAAACGGTAAAATTCTGTTCCAGGATAGGGAGAAAAAATAGTAAAATGAGCATAGTCAGGCTTTAATTCTTTTGCTAAATCTAAAGTATTTTGAATATCCTCCAAGTTCTCTAAGGGCAAGCCAATCATAAAATAAGCGAGAGTTTCTATTTTTAACTTCTTAGTCAGTTTGAAAATTTCCTTTACTTTTTTTAAGGTGAAACCTTTTTTTATAACTTTTAAAATTTTATCGCTTCCGGACTCTACGCCATAATGAATTGCAACGCAGCCGGCTTTTTTTAACATTTTTAGCATTTCTTCATCTACAATATCTACCCTTGTCCTTATATCCCACCTTATTTCTAATTTTCGCTTAATTATTTCTTCACAAAAGTCCAAAACTCTTTCTTTGCTTACAGTAAAAGTATCGTCATAAAATAAAAAATCTTTTATACCTAACTCTACGCACTCGCAAATTTCATCTGCTACATTCTTAGCATCTCTGAATCTAAAATGTGAAGTAATTGGAGAGAGAGGTCTGTCACAAAAAGCACATCTAAAGGGGCAACCTCTGCTGCTAATTATCGTGGTGGAAAGGGAGGCTTTGCTCAATAAGGAATTGTAATTTTTAATATTAAGAAGTTTTCTTTCTGGAAAAGGCAGTTCATCCAGATTATCTAAAGGCTCAAAATCATTTTCTATTATTTTCCCTTCAGTGTTTCTGTAAATTAATCCAGGGATTTTGTGATAATAAGCAGGATTTTTAAGATTTTTTAGGAATTCTACAAGAGACAACTCTGCTTCTCCCATGAACGCAAAATCTACGCCTTCTAAATTTTTCGTTTCATGAGGAAAAAGATGGACATGTGTTCCTCCTAAAATAACTTTTGTCGTAGGCATAATTTTTTTTATCAATTTGGCTGTTTTATAGGCATCAATTAGAGTAAAGGTCATTGCTGAGATTCCAACAACATCAAACGACTTTCCCCTAAAATAATTTTCTAATTGAGAATAAGTCAGTTTAAGTGGTTGGGCATCCAGAACTTCTACATCATAATTTGTAATTTTTTTTATTGTTGAAGCAAGATAAAGTAGACCCAAAGGAGGATTGAATCCTCGATGTTTTTCTATGATTGAAGGGTTTTTACCTACTAATTCGTTCCATCGGGGGGGGTTGAGTAGAAGTATTTTCATTTGCTCAATCTTTCATCTATCGAGTCAGTCATGGATGCCAGCTGATTGACAAATTAATCCATAGTCGTTCAGAAGTAATGACTCCATGAATATTTTCCTTCTAAATTTTTGGGGCCAGTGTAGTTTATGAAGCTGGAAGGCATATTTTTGGCAATTGATATTGCTACAACCTACCTCGTTTATCAATTAGATCAGCAACCATACCAATAGCCAGCAATTGAATCCCGGCGACAAAGAGAATTATGGTTGTAATATCCATCACTCGGCCTGATAGCCAACTAACAATCAACACGGTAGCACTGGCTATAAAAAAAGCAAAACTTAAAGGAAAGAAGATTTTTAAGGGATTAAAATACATTATAGTCCGAATAATTAACTGAATGAAATTTAAAGTATCTTTAATTGGATGTATTTTCGATTTTCCTTTGCGCTTGTAATATTCAATTGGGATATATTTTACAGAATATCCATTAGTCAGAAACGCAAGGGTAATCGTTGCAGTGAATGAAAATCTTTCGGGAAGGATTGAGAAGAAACGCTCGATTTTTTCTTTGCGCATTGCCCTAAGGCCAGAGTTGAGATCGGGAATTTTTATTCCGGATAAATGATTGGCCAGTTTATTTATAAACCATTTGGCTGGCTTGCGGTAGAAAGGGATATGTGCTTTTTTCCCTACCCTTGCTCCTACAACCATATCTGCGTGTTCCATACCTTCTAAAATAATAGGAATATTTTTGATTGGATAACTTCCATCGGCATCAGTGATAACAATAATTTCATTTCTTGCATGACGGATTCCTGTTTTCAAAGCAGCTCCGTAGCCTATATTTTGCTCATGACGGATTACTTTTACACCGTTGATTGAAGCCATTCTGAAAGTCTGATCTGTGGAACCATCATCGACAACAATTATTTCACTTTTTTCTCCTAGATTGAGAGATTTTAGCTGAGCCAAAACTTTTTCAATCCCTTCTTCTTCGTTGAAAGCAGGAATTATCACAGATACTGGCTTATTTTTTTTATTCATATCTCGCTTCTTATTGAATTTTATACCATCCGCAATATTTCTTCCAATTTTGTGTCAATGCATATCCATAAACATATTAGACCTTTAACTCCGGCATAGTCTGGCCTTTAATTTCTTCGCTAATGATATTTTCTTTTTTAAATAATGTAGTAATCAATATCCACATAATTAAAAAGAGTAAATTCATAAATATAAGCACTACAGGAACTAATCTTATTATCCGACTTATCTCGAGAAAATAATAGGGATGATTTCTGGATAGAAAAAAAAGTGTCGGCAAATAAAATGAAATGGAGGCAACTAAAGAGTATTTAAATATTCTATTATGATTTGCGAAGAGTTCTTTTTTGTAAAGTATGGCCATTATAGGGATTGTCGGAAGCAGAGTCGCAAAAAAATATTCCCAGATACGACTGTAGCTTAAATAAAATGAATATATAGCTAAAATAACAGTAAGTAATACAATCAGAATTCTGACCTTTCTTTCTCTTATAAATAAAATCATAATTGATGGGATGAGTACTAAGATAATTGGAATTTTATAAATTAAAGGATTGATTTTTTTAAGACTTAAGCTATCGATAAATGTAGGTAGAGAGAAAAATTCGAAGTAGTCAGGAGATGTAACGGCATTGAAAGATTCAGAATCACCTGTGTAGCCTACATCGGAATGATGAAAGAGAAACATCCAGTGCATAATGTTGTCTGATTCCGGATTCAAAAAAGGCACAATAAAAAAAATTGCCGTAACTAATGTATAGACCAGAAGACAAGCAATAACTGTGCGCCTTGTTTCTTTTGAAAAAAATAAAATTGGGAAAAAGAGTATCACAATAGGTTTAGTAAAAAGTGAAGCTAATAAGCCTATTACTAACTTAACATTGATTTCACCTTTGCCATATTTTTTCTTGTTGGTGAAAATCTCTAATAAACTAACCATAATTAGAGTTGCTGATAAAACCGTAAAGACATGCATCTGGGCATTCCACAGCATCAGATAGGTTGGGAAAGTACATAAAATTGCAAAATAGGCAAAGCGCTTGATTAAAATATTGCTGGTTTGCTTTGATATAAGAAAGGCACAATAGATTAGAATTATTATTGAAATTAAGACAAACAGTATATAACTTACCCAAGGCTTAAATAAAGATAGCCATGATCCAGCAAGAATAGATAAAGCAGGATGGTATGCATACATACTTCCGTATGGGCCGTAACTTGAAAATCCCGTGCTGCTGAACATGCTTGTTTGTTTTAATAGATTTAAAAAAGATCTTGGAACAGAAAAAAAATCATTGCCTATTCGTCCATGCCAGGAACCCACAACAAAGATATCCAAGAATCTATATTTCAATGATAAGAGCATTAAGAGAACATAACTTGTCGTCAGGAAGGGTAACAGTTTAATTAGATATTTCTTGAAGGATTTCATATGTAGAGTTACCTAGTTAAAGAGAATTTTTTTTCTCGCAATGAAATTCCAGAAAAAAACAACGAATGTCGAAAATACCTTGGATATCAAATAGTGAAAATGCACAGATTCTGTAAAAAACCAGATGATTACTTCGTTAAGGCCAAGTCCTACAAGGCCAATAATCGAAAATATCAAAAATTCGGCTCGCTTGTTGGCTAACGCTCTTTTAGGAAAAACCCAAAGAATACTAATGGCATAATTTACTAAAAGGCCCAAGATAAAAGCAATAGAGGCTGAAATTAAATAATGAATTTTGCCAACCTCTGTTAGAAAGATGAGAAAGCCGAAATCCACGCTATAAGCAATTCCGCCTACAAAGCTGTACTTGAACAATTGAACAGATGTTTTATCGCTTTTATTGAAAATAAAACTTTTTATGTATCTATCAACTGATTTTAATATTGTCTTATTTTTAATGTTCATTTTTCTTTGAATTTTTTTCTTCCAGATGTTTTTCAAATAGCATTCGTATTTAAAATATTTACATTATTTATTGTTTTCAATGACTTCATGGTACTCCTCATCTACATTTATGTCCCAAATTGAATGCTTTTCGCCCAGGATATTACGGATTGCAAATATTGCACTCAGCATCGAGTGGTCTTGATTATTATATCTATGAAGGCCATTTCGTCCCATTGTTTGTAAGTTTTCGATTGTTGACAGGTAGTCTTTAATTATCTCAATTCTTTCTTTGTATCCTTCATCATAAATAGGATAGGTTTTTGGCGACCTTATGACAACACCATCGATAATTTGATCTATTGAAGCAAATCTTAGCTTAGCAGCCTCCTTTGTTCCCAGTTCGATTAATTCCTTGTCATCTTTTTTCCATATATCATCTGTGTCGAAACAAAAGTATTCCAATCCAAGAGATGTCGTTTGAGAATCAGGGACCATCTCAGGGCTCCAGTTTTTAAAATTTTGAATACGACCCACTTCAACTTCTGGTGAATGAATGTATATCCAGTTGTCAGGGAAGATGGAAGGCTTGTCGATTACCAACCCTACAGTGAAAAAATCCCTGTATTTGAGTGCCTGAGCAGCTTTGAGGACATCATCCGGAGCAGCAGGCTTTATAGACTGAACTAACTCTCTTAAGGGAATCGTGGATAGAAAATAATCTCCCTTTATTTCCTGAAGAGAGCCGTCGCTTTTTACGAGAGCCGATATTATTTTATTGTCTTTTTTGTTGAGTTGGGTCACTTGAGAGTTAAGTTCGACTTTTCCTCCTTTTTCTATAACTATTTGTTTAGCCTTATTCCACATCTGTCCTGGACCTCTCCTTGGGTAGCGAAATTCATCGATTAGAGTAGTAACCTGATTCTTTCCTAAGAATCCGATTGAGTTTAAGACAGCTTTTCCCAAAGATAAACCCTTGATTCTCTGAGCTGCCCAATCTGCTTGAATTTCTTTGCAGGACATGCCCCACACTTTTTCTGTATAGGTTTTGAAGAATATGTTGAATAATTTTTTCCCAAATTTGTTTGAAACCCATTCCTCGAGATTGTTAACGTTCCTGTAGGGCTTTATCTGGGAATAAATATAGCTTAACATTACCAAGAAAGAGTTAATCAAGCCTATATTCATCAAGGCATTGAAAGGCTTAATTGGGTAGTAAAAAAACTTGTTATTATAATAGATCCTGGATAATCTGGGTCTGACTAAAAAATCATCTCCTAGGATTTCATTCCAGATGATATTGACTTCGTCAAGTTTTGTGAAAAAGCGGTGGCCTCCTATATCGAACAAATAATCTTTATAATTGACAGTCTTGGAAATTCCTCCAACCTCTCTGTCCTTTTCAAAAACAACAGGACTCAATCCTTTTTTGCATGCTTCATAGGCTGCAGTTAACCCTGCTGGTCCAGCTCCGGATATGATCACATTCAGTTTTTGATCTTTTTCCATTTTTTCTGATTAAAAGCCTTTTTCTGGAAATAAGTTGTAGAATTTTTCTTTTGTGATGTCTTTAAATCTTTCTGCGATTATTTTTGCTTCATATTTCTTTCCTGTTTTAAGATAACAAGAAAACAATTTGTTTAAGATTTGAAATCTTATTTCTGGCTGTTTTTCAATTTGTAGAGCAGCCTCAAAAAAGAACGCAGCTTTCCTGTAATTTCTTTTGTTTTTATACTGGTTTCCCATGTCGATGAGATAAACTACATCTATATCAATGAAATTATTCTCTTTATAAATTTTTTCAATAATATTTGCATAATCAGTTGAATAAGCTTTAAAAAATTTTTGAGGATCATCTATAAGATCGATAAATCTTTTGTCCTTTTTGGCAAGACAAATAGGTGCTCCATATGAAATATCTTTCCCTTCTTTTTCTAAAGGGATAAGCATTCCTTTCTCCAGTGTTCCAAAATAAAGGAGAAATTTTCGCTCGGGAAAACACTGAAATAAGCTTATGTTTTCTTTTCCTCTATCCTGAACGTAGATAATATTTCCTTTGAGCTGCGGGTCATTATAAAGAAATCCGGATCCCAACCAGCCATATGGAAAAAATTCAATTGGGTGATAAATAAATTTCATGATAACAACTGCTTTCTCAAGGTGGAGCGATTTCAATGTCTGATTTATGTTAGGAGTGACAGCGGCAAATTTATTTGCAAATCCATGATAATACCCTTGCAAATCCTTGGGCCAGATCCATCGAGGAAAGCGGATTAAAAAAGCATAAGCTGTAAATATGATCAAAATTACAGTCAAAATTTTTTTAAGGTTAACAATATCAACTTTTTTATATCTTGAGCAGACCAGTTTTGGAATCTCAGTGGCTCCTCTTGCGCTAAGCAAAAAGAGTATCGGTATTGCTTCAAAGATCATTCTTGCGCCAATTAATATGTATGTTCCCCAAAAAAAGAAAAGGCCAATAAGAAGAGAAAAGAAGCCCGAAGCTAAAATGAGGTCTTTCTTCCTGTACCTAGAGCTTATTTTCGTGAAGAAAAATAAGGGGAATATAGCTAAAAAAGACGACAGGGGCCAGCCGAATAAATATTTATTTATTGATTTGATATAGTCAAATGTTTGTGTGAAACCTAAAAATACTGTATGGGGTATATCGGTATATCCAGTTTTGCCAAACCCTATTCCATGTTCCTTTCCGTGGCAAACTTCATATCCAAGAGTAAAAAAGTCATTATTTGTAATGTCGTTGTAGATGAGCAAGATAAATACTGAAATAGTAAGAATTAAAATTAACGCGATTGAATTTCTCAGCATTATTTTGAAATTCTTAAATAATTTTGAGGCATAAAATAGCAAAAACGGTACAGATATTAAAAGAGCTGAATAAGGCCGAATAAGAAAAGCCATTCCCAATCCCAGGCCAGCTAGTAGGCCGTTGATGATAGATGGCTTTTTGAAAGACCGAAATAGAAAAAGCAGGAATAAAGATATAAAGAACATACAACTTATATGAGACATCATTGTTGAAGACATCAATAGAAACCAGATGGAAATAGACCCAAAAATCGCAGCGAGAAGACCCACCTGGCTGTCATAAATTTCTTTGCCCAAGAAATAGAAAAGAATGATTGAAAATGCGGCCAAAAGGGGATTTATCAGCCATGGTGCTTGGATGACAAGACCCAGCAATAACAGGAAAGGATATCCGGGAGTGTACTGACTGTACCATTTGCCATTATTGATTATATGGGTGAAGTTAAAAAAATCCTTAGCGCAGGGAGATGAGGCATATAATTGGCCAGTTTTAAATATTTTTGCTTGAAACAAATAACCGACCTCATCATTAATATGAGGGATATGTTCGAAAATAAAAAAAGAGAATAAATTGGTGAAGATAAAGACGAAAAGAGCACTCACGACCACTGCCCAGGGAATGTTCAGCTTTTTTTGCATAGGAAATTTCTTTGTTAGCTTAATTTTATGTTTTTCAGAGCATCAGAATAGGATGCAAGTTTTCCAATTTGCCGGGAAGGCTGAAATAGAGGGAGTTGTTTTTTCATGTTACTGCAGTCGTATCTGCAGGAAGCATTTTGGCAAAAGCGTAGTGAATGGTCAATCATCTCTCATGGTGAATCCAGGGATGATTTTTTTTTGCATTTTCTCATCTGAAAGGGTGAGGCTAAAATTTTTATTAATCTATCTTAGTAGTCTTATCGCATTCCGTAAATTTCATGAAGTTGAACGGAAAGCCTTATGTTTTTCAGTCCGGCCTTCAAGGCCTGCTTTAAGAGTTTTATTCCCAAAATAATACTCCATTTCCTGTTGGATTGAGGTTGGAGCAAGACCGGAGTTTTCTCTGGAAAGCTCATTCTCAGACGGCGAATCGATTCAAGATCCAGATTTTTTGTTACGATTATCTTCACTTCTTTTGCCTTTTCACGGTATTCGGGCCGAAAGGTGTACCTATCCGGTTTAGGAGAGAGGGAGTACCAATCAACAGGTAAAGTGCGGTAGAAAGTGGCATTGGTCTCCACCTGAATTTTCAATCCTTCCTTTTTCAAGGCTTTGGTCAATCCATCAATGTCCTGTAAAAGAGGCTCTCCCCCCGTGATGCAGATCCACTGGGCTGGGAAGCTCTGCCTTATTTTTTTAACCTCTTCCAGAACCTGATCCACAGAATACTGTTGACTTTCTTCCCAGGCGTACTTGGTGTCGCAGAAGGAACACTTCAGGTTGCAGCCAGAAAGCCGAATGAAGATGGTGGGTTCTCCTTGTCTTAGACCTTCGCCTTGAACGGAGGAGAATATTTCAGTTATTTTCAGAATATGTGGCTGCGGCATCTTCAGATTCCCACACTGTCACTTTAGCAACTGGGAAGTGTTTTTTCAATTCGAAAAAAAAGTGACGGGCCAGATTTTCTGCCGAGGGATTAAAATTATAAACCTCATTGAGAAGAGTATGATCGGGCAGTAATTCAGACAACTTTTGCTTTATTTTAGTAAAATCTATGCCGATTCCTGTTTTATCAAGCTCCTTCACCTCGATTCCAACCTCTACATAAAAAGTATGACCATGGATTTTTTCGCACTTTCCCTTATACCCCTTCAAAAAATGCGCAGCCTGAAATTTTTCCCTTACTTTTAATATCCAGCTCATATTTTTCCTTCTTCCTCCAATCTAAGAATTAACGGGTCTTGAAGTCCAACTTTTTCCCAGGCTTTTTGTCGTAAGACACAGGAAGAACATTTCTGACATGGAATCTCTCCTCCACAATAACAGGATATAGCAAAAGAGTAATCAACATTCAAAGAAAGACCTTCCTTTATTATATCTGACTTTTTCATTTTTAAAAAAGGTGCAATGATTTGAATCTTTTCCGGACTGAGGGATGCTTTTGTTCCCAGGTTTATAGCTTCCTGCATAGCCTGGACAAATTGTTTTCGAGTATCAGGGTAGTTCGGGGAATCTATAACGTTAAAGCCGCAGATAATCTCCTTTATTCCGGTCACTTCAGCCCAAGCTGCGGCCAAAGCCAAGAATATCCCGTTTCTGAAAGGGACATATGTTGAGGGAAGACCTTCTTCGCCTTCTTCCATCTTTTCATACTGGGGTAAGGAAAGTTTAGTATCGGTAAGGGAAGAGCCGCCGATCTGTTTGAGGTTCACCCGGAGAACCTTTTGAGGAACATTGAGTTTTTGCGCTACCTTACCAGCCATGTCTAACTCGATCCTGTTGCGCTGCCCGTAATCAAAGGTCAAAGCAAAAACTTTCTCATAGCGATCTAGAGCCCAATAGATAGCGGTTGTTGAGTCTAAGCCCCCGGAAAATAGAACTATGCTTTTTTTCATTTTCGAAGGCTCCATGCTTGATGATAAAAGATAAGCTTTTTTTTTTCAAGAAGCTGACCTTGACAACCTTTTATGGCGATGCTATATGTCGAGGCTTAGGGCTTCGAGGCGTGCAGCTTAGACGTGCTAAAGAAGAATGATGCGGAGCTCGAAAGTGAAAAAATGGGGACAGGCTCCATTTTCCGGATGTACTAAAGAAGAATGAAGGGACTCGGGGCTCGAAGAGAGGTACTTTAGGATCTTCAACAGGCGAATATAGGGCATCAATAAAGAAGGTAAATTATAGATGGCAGACGAAAACATAAAAGATAAAAATGTGGAGCTTCCAAAGAAAGCTTACGAGCTTCTTTCCCGGGCTGACAAAGGAACGGATATTACAGTCAGAGATGATCAGTATGAATTTCCTTGGCTTATGGATTCTGTGAAGCTATGCCGAAAAAAAGGCGGTCGCTTTCGCCTGGTTGACTCAGGCAAGCTCGATCGCTCCCAGCTTGAGTGGCTTGCAGGAGCGGGAGCAGACCTTTACACATCGGATGAAGCACGGGCCGAAGGGTCTGAACTGGAGCATGTGAACAATGCCTGCCAGAAAGGCGGAGCTTTTATTGCGTATTTCCATTACGGGCCTTTGGAGTCCGAAGAAGAACCAAGTTCTGTTTCTTTTTTTGACCTCAAAGATATGGGAAGAAGTGGAATCTATTTTTATCTTTCTAACAGGGAAATAAAAAGAGAAATTTCGAAGCTTAATGAATTGGCGCATGCCTGCCGAAAAGGAGGAAGCTGGCTTGTTTATTATCTTCATGGTCCGTTAGAAGATTCTCTTGAGGAGCTGGCAAGAAATGAAACCTGGATTCATGTTACCGATCAAATATTTCAAGAGCCTGAGGATCCGGCTCTTGTATTGGATAAGGTAAAAACTGCTGTTTCTGCAGGTGCAAAACTAATTCTTCATGTGGAGAAAGGATTAGACTTCTCTCTGCTTCGCGATGTTATCAAAACTCAGGCTTTTGTCCTTTTTAAATCTTCCCTCTTTGACTACAAATCCGCTTTTAGAGCCTTGGAAAGGAAAACAAGGAAACGAAAGCCAGATTTCCGTGCTTACTATCTTTATCCGACCTTTCTGCCCTGAGCAGACAAATTTCATCTTCCTTCTTGTAGGGATTTTATTAATCAAACCCACATTTTTTCCTAGCGTAGGAATTTGATTCGTCAAACCTGCACTTTTGATCATCCTTGTAAGGGCTAGATTCATCAAACCTACCTTAAAATCCCAAAGGAGCATGATTCTTCTTTTGTAGGGGCTTGATTCATCAAGCCCGAATGTTAATTTGGTCTAAACCATACCTCCCCTCCCTATTTATTTTATTTACAAAAAGAAAAGGAATTGAGTATAATAATTGTTTCTATCTTTTGCCGGAGAAAAAATCCTTGAGGAAAAGCGGAGGAAAGAATCTTTTAAAGAAAATAAGTAATTGGCCAAATGGAAAATAAAGGATCATAAAGATGGGCGAAAAAAAAAGGAAAAGCGATGTTCTCACCGCTGTAGAAAAGATTAAGGAAGTTGAAAGAAAAGCCCGTGGAATCATTCAAGATGCTCGAGAAAAAACATCTTCAAAAGTCATTGAGGACGCCGATGAGGAAGCAAAAAAATTCAAGGAAAATGATTTAAATGAGGCCCGTAAAAGAGCTTATGCGAAAAAGACGGCCATAATCCAGAGCGCTTCAAGGGAAGCACTGAAAATAAGGAAAGAATCTGAGGAGGATAAGGCTCGTATGCACAAAAAAGCTGAAGTAGCCATGTCCAAAACAGTTGAAAAAGTCACAGAAAAAATCAAGCACTTTTTCGAGGGAGGAAAGCTTTAACTCATGGCCATAGCCGAAGTTCAGAAGGTCCAAATTCTTGCCCATGCTGGTGTGAAGATGAAGGTTCTTTCCACTCTTCAGGACGAAGGATTGGTTCAACTTGAAAGAGCAAACTGCGAAGAATTAGATCTCGAATCTTCCCTTCCCGAAGTTTCTCACCTTGAGCACCGTCTTTATCGGCTATCATATGCTTTGGGCTATCTTTCCCGCTGGGAGGAAAGGGGATTTGCAAAAAAACTCTTTGCTCAAAAGCCACAAATCAACCGCCAGAAAAGAGAGGAAATTTTAGACTTTGATTGTCTTCCTATTTTGGACAAGATTGAAAAACTCGAAGCTGAAGAAAACGAGTTGCTTTCAGAGATAAAATTTTTAGAGAAAGAAGAGGAGTTTCTTTCTCCCCTCGAAGGCTTAGAATTACCCCTAAAGTCTTTGAAGCTGAATGACTCGACAGAAATTCTTCTGGGTTCCTTGCCCCTTTCTCAGGAGGAAGCATTCAAAGAGTTGGCAGAGAAAGAGGCCATCTGGTTTGAAGTCATAAATCGTGGGAAAAGAACACTTTATATTTTTCTTATTTATTATAAGAGGGAAAAGGATTATTTTGAACAAATCCTTAAAGATTTGAACTTTATCCAACTCTATTTCACCGAGAACATGTTGAACATGGCGGATGAGAATGACAAAGTGCGAAATATCATGGAGAAAATCCAGGGAGAAATAGAGGAAAAAGGGAAGAGACTTGAAAAACTGGAGAGAGAAGGTCAGAATCTCTTCGCTCACCGTGAAAAGCTCATGCTCCTTCATGATGTTCTTCTTAATGAAAAGGAAAAAATATTCTCCTCTAGTCTTCTGGGCGAGACAGAAAGTGTTTTTTTCATGGAAGGGTGGATCCGCTCTTCGAATGCTGAAAAACTCAAATCAAAGCTTCGGCCTTACTCCGATGAAATGGAGATTTATTCTAGAGACCCTCTTCCTGAGGAAGAACCACCAGTTATCCTGGAGAATCCGAAGTCTTGGAAGCCTTTTGAGCTAGTAACCAAACTCTATGGTCTTCCCCAGCGCGGCTTCTCTGATCCAACTCTTCCCATGGCTCCATTTTTTTTCCTGTTCGTGGGTTTATGTGTCAGTGAAGCGGGCTATGGACTGCTCGTTGGGCTTCTAAGCTTGCTCTTCATCAAATTCGCAAAGCCAAAAGGAGCCCTGCTTCAATTCTTAAAGCTTTTTACTCTCCTAGGAATCTCAACTACTATTCTTGGAGCTTTGATCGGAGGCTGGTTTGGTTTTCCTATCCGCAGTCTGATGGTTTTGGATCCTCTCCAAGACCCGGTTTCTTTCTTGATTCTTGCTCTTGCCCTTGGTTTTGTTCAGGTCTGGTTTGGAACGTTCCTCAATATGATCAACGGAATAAAGAAAAAACTCTACCTTGAATCCATTTTTGCCCGGGGAGGATGGTTGCTGCTCCTTCCCTCTCTTGTTGTCTATTTGATAACTAAACAATCAATTTGGGGGATTCTTTCGCTCGTGGGTGCCGCCGGCATTATTTTCTTTGCCTCTCCCAGTCGTAATCTCTTTGCTCGTTTTTTTGGGGGGCTGTATAGCCTCTACGGGATCTCGCGATATTTAGCTGATGTTCTTTCCTATTCACGTCTTCTGGCTCTGGGACTGGCAACATCCGTAATTGCCATGGTGGTGAACACTATCTGTCAGACAGTCCTTGGCATCCCCTGGGTTGGCTGGTTGTTAGCTGCTTTGATATTTATCGGCGGTCATTTGTTTAATTTATGTATCAGCTTTTTGGGCGGGTTTGTCCATTCTATGCGCCTTCAGTTTGTGGAGTTTTTCAGCAAATTCTACGAATCTGGTGGCAAACCTTTTAGACCTTTTGAACTTGAAAGCAAGTTTGTTGAATTTGTCTGAATAAATTTGTTCAATGAAAACATAAGGAGGTGGAAGAAATGGAAGGTGCGACGTTAGGTTTGGCAATTGCGACATTTGGAGGAGCACTCGCAGTCTTGTTAGGGGGAATGGGTTCTGCTATTGGTGTTGGTCTTGCCGGTCAGGCATCAAGTGGAGTCATGAGTGAGGACCCGGGAAAATTTGGAATGCTTCTCCTGTTGGTTTCACTTCCAGGAACTCAGGGAATTTATGGATTTTTGAGTGGTTTTTTGGTGATGTTAAAAGTGGGCCTGATAGGTGGAACTCCGGCATCTCTGACAACCGTCACGGGCCTGCTGCTTCTTGCTGCCTGTTTGCCTGTTGGCTTTACGGGATTGGTTTCAGGAATCCATCAGGGAAAAGTCTGTGCTTCTGGTGTTTATATGGTAGCCAAGCAGCCCAAAGACCTGATGAAACCGGTGATCATGGCTGCATTGGTGGAGACCTATGCAGTGCTTGGGTTGCTCATTACAATCCTCCTGCTAAACGGGATAACGCTGAAGTGATAAAGCTTTAGAAGCTTCGATGGAATCATGAGCTTAGAGAAAATACTCAAGAAAATTATTGATGATGCCCAGGCTGAGGCAGATAAAATCATCCTTGAGAGCCAGAAGAAAGCTGAGGAGATTAAAGAAAAAGGCCGAAAAAAAGCTTCTGATTTAGCAGAAGCGCTGGTAAAGGAGGCGGAGAGGCAGGGCCATCTTGAAGCAAGCCGCATTATTTCCCAGGCTCGGTTAGAGAAGAAAATCAATACCCTCTCGCGCAAAAAAGAGCTCATTGAAGAAGTCTTAGAGAAAGCTTTCCAGAGAGGGGCCAAGGGAAAAGAGAGGCTTAAGAGGAAAATCATCATGAAAGAGGGAGAAAGCGAAGAGCCCTATGATGAGGAAAAATTAAAGGAAGAACTTCGCTCCAAACTTGAAAATGAAATATTAGAGGCCCTAAAAATATGAAGAAAACCTCCAGACTCTGTTATGCCTATGCTGTAGGTCGGGTGCGTGTGTTAGAGAATAGGCTAGTCGAGCGGGCAATTTTCAGCGAAGCTTCGGAGGAGAGTGATTTTTCTTCCGCTATGAAGGTCATATTCGATGCAGGAAGTTTTTCAGAAGAAATGGTTCAGATCAGGGATTCGGACGAGTTGGATGAATACCTCGAAAAGGAAGAAAAAAAGCTTTGTCGTTTGCTGAAAGAAATTCTCTTTGAAGGAGATATCCTAACAATCTTTCTCGAGGAAAGTCATCCTGAGAAGGCGATGTCGGTTGCTGAGAGAACGGGTTACTCCTTTATCAAAGATTATATCAGGCATAAAATTGATTTAGGAAACATCAAGATATTTTGCCGTGTGAAGTATTCAGGTCTTTCGCTAAAGAAGTTTGAAAGCCTGATCTTAAAAGGTGGCTTTCTGGATGAGAAAATTTTTATCCAAAACTTTGATCACTCTTTCTCTGAGATTGAAGAGAGGCTTCTTGCCACTCCTTACCATGACCTCTGGACAAAAGCGATGGATGCTCTCGAAGAACGGGAAACTTTTGTTGAGTTAGAACGCGGAATAGAAGACTTTCTTATGAACTACTTAAAGAGAGCAAAGTATATCGTGTTTGGGCCTGAGCCAGTCTTTTCCTACGGACTGGCAAAGAGAAGAGAACTGAGCTTGGTGAGGCTTCTTGGAGTTGGAAAAATCAACCAAATTCCCACCCCCATCTTAAAAGAAAGGATAAGTGAGACCTATGTTTGATAAAGTTGCCGTCGTGGGAGAAGCTGACATCATTTTTGCTCTAAGAGCACTGGGAGTAAAGATTTTTTCTCCTAAGAGCCTGGAAGAAGCCCAGAAAGTAATGGAGAACTTAGCCAAGGAAAATTTTGCTCTTTGCTTCTTACATGAGAGCTTCCTGGAACCCTTAAGGGAAGAAAGGGAAGCTTTAAGAAAGAAATTTTGTCCTGTAGTTGTCGGATTCTCGGATTACAGAAAGGTAACAGAACAGCTGGAGCGAATGATGAGAGATGTGGCCATCAAAGCTACAGGCTCAGATTCTTTGGTTAAAAGAAAGGAAGAAAATGAAAAAAGGTAAAATTATTCGTGTCGCAGGCCCACTGGTTGTCGCTTCAGACTGCCTGGGAGCGAAAATGTATGACATGGTTAAGATTGGAGAATTAGGGCTCATAGGAGAAGTCATCGAACTAAAAGAAGACCTGGCATTTATCCAGGTCTACGAGGACACAACAGGAATAGGCCCGGAGGAACCGGTGTTTTTAACTGGAAAACCCTTAAGTGTTGAATTAGGGCCGGGTTTGATAAGCTCCATTTATGATGGAATCCAGAGGCCCTTAGATGTCATAAGGAAAAGAGAGGGAGACTTTATCACACGAGGCATTGAGTTGCCGCCCCTCAACCGGGAGAAAAAATGGAACTTCGCCCCCTTGGTCACCAAGGGTCAGGAGGTCAAAGAGGGAGATTTTCTGGGCGAAGTGGAGGAAACTCCTCTTGTAAAGCATAAAATCATGGTTCCTGTTGGCTCAGCCGGAAAAATCGTGGAGATCAAAAAGGGAAGTTTATCTATAGAAGAAGTGGTGGCCCGGATACAGGCCCCGAAAGAGGTGAAAGACGTAAAGATGTTCCAAACATGGTCGATCCGCAGAAATAGGCGCGTTCATGAACGTCTTATGCCCGATGAGCCCCTAACCACCGGGCAGAGGGTAATTGATACTCTCTTTCCTTTAGCAAAAGGTGGAACAGGCTGTGTCCCCGGCCCATTCGGCAGCGGCAAGACCGTTGTCCAGCATCAGCTTGCCAAATGGTCGGATGCTCAGATCATTGTCTTCGTTGCCTGTGGAGAGAGGGGAAATGAAATAGCTGACCTTCTTCTCAGCTTTCCTGAATTGAAAGATCCCCATACGGGCCGGCCTCTTTTAGAGCGCACAGTTATAATAGCCAATACCTCAAATATGCCAGTTGCGGCTCGAGAGGCGTCTATCTATACCGGAATGAGTATCGCGGAATATTTCCGTGATATGGGATATTCTGTGGCCCTTATGGCTGATTCTACAAGCCGGTGGGCAGAAGCTTTAAGGGAGATTTCAGGACGTATGGAGGAGATGCCAGGAGAGGAAGGTTATCCTGCCTATCTGGCAAGCCGTATTGCTGAATTCTATGAGCGGGCAGGAAAAGTTATCTGCTTGGGCTCAGACAGGAGGCAAGGTGCCCTGAGTGTTATGGGTGCTGTTTCTCCTCCAGGAGGAGATTTATCCGATCCAGTTGTTCAGGCTACACTCAAGGTAGTCAAAGTCTTCTGGGCATTGGATGATAAGCTGGCAAACACGCGGCACTTTCCCGCCATTAACTGGCTTTTAAGCTATTCTCTGTATGTAGAGAACATAAAGAATTATATGAATAACAACGTAGCCGAAGAGTTTATCAGTCTCAGACAGGAAGCCATGGAGCTTCTTGAGGAGGAGTCGGAACTTCAAGAAATTGCCCGGCTTGTCGGCGTAGAATCCCTTTCAACCAAGGAAAGGCTTACCCTCGAGTCTACAAGGTCGATCCGAGAAGACTTTCTCCATCAGAATGCCTTTCATCCGCAGGATACTTACACCTCCTTGAGGAAGCAGTATTTGATGCTTCGAACAATCCTGCATTTTCACAATTCAGGCCTTAAAGCTCTAGAGGAAGAAAAAAGCCTGGAAGAGATTTTAGCCCTTGGGGTCAGAGAGAAAATTTCAAAAATGAAATTCCTTCCGGAAGGAGAATCTGATCTTCTCGAAGTTTATATCGAAATCGACAACGCCTTTAAAGAGCTGTTACAGAAGAAAGGAGTGAGTGAGGAAAATGTATAAAGAGTACCTGACTGTCTCCAATATTGTCGGACCTTTGGTTATTGTAGAGAAAATCAGGGATGTAAAGTTCGGCGAATTAGTAGAAATTGAAGCTGTGGGAGGATCTTTACGCCGGGGCACGGTGCTTGATATTTCTACAGAAAGAGCAGTCGTTCAGGTTTTTGAAGGCACTATCGGCCTTGATGTGGCTAAATCTCGGGTGAGGTTTTTAGGGCATTCCCAGCAGCTTGGCGTCTCAGAGGAGATTATCGGTCGAATTTTTGATGGTTCGGGAAGACCTAAAGACCACGGCCCTCAAATAATTGCCAAAAAAATGATCGATATCAATGGGAATCCCATAAATCCTGATGCCCGGGACTACCCCTCTGAGTTCATCCAGACCGGAATATCTTCTATCGATGGAATGAATCCTCTGGTAAGGGGACAGAAACTTCCGTTGTTCTCAGGGAGCGGGCTGCCCCATGCCCGTATTGCTGCCCAGATTGCCCGACAGGCTACTGTGTTAGGGAAAGCAGAGAAATTTGCGGTAGTTTTTGGCGCAATGGGCATAACCTTTGAAGAGGCCAACTTTTTTATAGAAGATTTTCGTAACACAGGAGCATTAGAGAGAGCGGTGCTTTTTCTCAATTTAGCTAACGAGCCTACGATCGAACGCATCGCCACACCACGTCTAGCTTTAACGTGTGCAGAGTATCTGGCATTTGATCTGGATATGCACGTTCTGGTTATCTTAGTGGATATGACCTTCTATGCTGAGGCCCTTCGAGAAATCGCTGCGGCTCGAAAAGAAGTTCCAGGCCGAAGAGGATACCCGGGTTATCTCTATACAGACCTGGCTACTATGTATGAGAGAGCAGGAAGAATTAAAGACAAAAAGGGATCCATCACTCTGATCCCTATCCTCACGATGCCTGAGGATGATAAAACCCATCCTATTGCTGATTTGACGGGTTACATCACAGAAGGACAGATTATGATAAGTCGGGAGATTCATCGGAAGGGAATCTATCCTCCCATAGATGTGCTTCCCAGCCTTTCCCGGCTTAAGGATAAAGGGATTGGTGAAGGGAAAACACGGGAGGATCATGCCGATGTCCTCAACCAGCTTTTTGCCTGTTATGCTCGAGGAAAAGAAGCCAGGGAGCTGGCGTTGATCCTGGGAGAGGCAGCCCTCAGTGATTTAGATAAGCTGTATTTAGAGTTTGCTGAGCATTACGAAGATGAGTTCGTTAGGCAGGGTGAGTTCGAATCTCGTTCTATCAACGACACCCTGGAACTGGGCTGGAAACTTCTCCATACAATCCCGAGGGCAGAACTCAAGAGAATTCGTCCCGAATATCTAGAGAAATATTACCCTGAAAAGAAATGAGACTTTCTGTTAACCCTAATAGAATGGAGCTTATGAAGCTCCGGAGACGTCTTGTTCTGGCTGAGAGAGGGCATAAACTTCTCAAGGGCAAGCTTGAAGAGATTATGCGCCGGTTTCTGCAGCTTATGAAAGAGCTTTATAATCTTCAAGAAATAGTGAGCTTGAAACTTAAAAAAGTCTTCCTTTCTTTTGTACTTGTCCGTTCCGGTAGCTCCCGTAAAGATCTGGAGAAGCTCATTCCGGAAGGGAAATTGATTTTAGCAACAAAGGAAGAAAAGATTCTCAATCTTACGATCCCTAGATTTGAGATAGAAGAAAAAGAAGTTTCTGATTATGACTTTCTCAACACTGAAAGTGAGCTTGATGTCGGCCTAAAGAAAACACAGGAGTTACTCAAGGATTTGATGGAGATGTCCCGGCTCTGGAAGGCAGTGGAGCTTTTGTCCCACGAAATTGAGACCACACGCCGCCGAGTCAATGCTCTAGAGCATATTCTTATTCCCAGTATTAAAGAAACCATACGTTATATCTCCAGCCGTTTGGAAGAGATGGAGCGCTCCTATCAGGTCCAGCTCATGAGAGTTAAAGATATCGTCCGCCGCCATTAATCGGGACGTCCCTATCTGCACTATCTATATTTTGTAACACTTTTTAAAATAACAACATTTCTGTATGCAGAGGTTTTTCTTATGTAGGGGCTTGATTCATCAAGCCCACCTTATTTATATATGAATTTACTTCTTGTCTGGATTTGGTTTTTCTTAAATGGTTTATTTCTTGTAGGGGCTTGATTCATCAAGCCCACCTTTTTGAATGTATAAATAAACTAAAGGGTTTTGTTTATCTTATGCAGGGGCATGATTCTTGTAGGGGCTTGATTCATCAAGCCCACCTTATTCATGTATGGATTTACTTCTTATCTGGATTTGGCTCTTCTGTAATGGTTTGCTTCTTGTAGGGGCTTGATTCATCAAGCCCACCTTTTAAAATCGATGAAATTATTTTTCCCTATTCATAGAGCAAATACTTCAGGCGCATCTGTCTGAATTGCTTTTCTTCTTCTTCCACTTGAGAAATTAATTTCTCATAGCTTATTTTTCCCTCAATATATTGGCTTAAAAGGTCATTTCCGAAGATCATGTTGAGGTAGCGCGGAGGGGCAGTGAATTTATATTGCTGTTGGTTTTTCAGGGCCTTAATGATTGCATACGAAAATCGAAGAGAGAAGAATTTTTCTTTTTGTAAGAACCGGACTCGTATTCCCTGGCACATTTTATTTTTATAAAGGGGATGAAGAGCTTTTCCGGGAAGAGAACGGGGAGTATAGTATATAGCTTCAAGCTCAATCCCGAATTGTTCTCCTCCGTTTAATTCTTTAATCAGGGCTGAAGCGTCAAGCCAGGGTGCTCCGAATTGAAGAAAAGGGTAAGGTGTTCCCCTTCCTTCATTAAGTTTCAGGTTTCCTAGCAAGCTTGAGGCTGGATAAATGATGGCTGTTTCAGGCGATGGTATATTGGGGGAGGGGGCAATCCAGGGAAGACCTGTGTCTTCCCAGAAGTAGGCTCTCCTCCAGTTTTTCATTCTAACCACATGAAGGTCAACCTCTCTCGGGACCCATCCTTCGCCCTTCATCATCATAGCCAGCTCGCCTGGAGTTAAACCATATCTCACAGGAATAGGTAATGCTCCGATGAAAGATTCGTATTCGGGACGCATAAGAGGACCCTCGATGATATCGCCTCCGGTTGGATTGGGTCTGTCCAGAACATAGACCGGAATCTGAGCTTCCGCAGCTGCTTCGAGGACATATTTAAGGGTAGTGATGTAGGTGTAAAATCGGATTCCTACATCTTGGATATCATAAACAAAAGCATCAATTCCTTGAGTTTGCTCTGGTGTCGGCTTTTTGTTTTCTTCATAAAGGCTGTAAATTATTATGTCTTTTAGCTGGCTGTCTTTTACTTCTGTTCCTGCTTCCACTGTTCCGGAGAACCCATGTTCCGGAGAAAAAATGGCTTGAATTTTTTGCCCTTTATCCAGAAGTGCCTGGACCAGAGACTTTCCTGGAGGGAGAACAGAGGAGTGATTGATAACAAGCCCCAGGGATTTTCCTTGAAGTTCGGATGAGAAGTTTTTAACGAACATTTCATTCCCGAGCTTCACTCTTCCTTTAGGTGCAAGAGAGATTTTTCTCGGGAAAGAACAAAAAAACAGGATTGCACTTATGAAAAAAATAGAAAGAACTCTTGCGGTATTTTTTCTCCTTTGCGCTTTTTTATTTTTATTGAGATGTAACATTTGAAAGATACTGGCTTAGTCCTGTTTCTTTTACGATTTTTAAGGTCTTACTTCGTATGAGGCCTTTTTCTAGTCGAAAGGACTCAAGGATCCGAATAATAGAAAAGGCGACTTCTGCGGTCTGTCCCGACTCTTTCTTTTTGTTTTTGAGATAATTTATGGCATCAAACAAGACAGCGTTTGCTTCGCCGTAAGAAATTGGGTTTCGGATTCCATGAGGCCTTACCCATTGCGGATGCCTCAGGACGTCGTTGACATGGGATTGAATGAGGTATGTCGCCCGACCAATGAGCTTGAGATTACTGGGGCTGACGTTGGTCATTGTGTTTCCGATGACCTTTCCCAGACGCGCCATGACCCCTGTTGAATGGGCGTTAAGCAGGATCTTGAGGGCAATCCGCTGATTGATGCCCAGTGGGTCGTTTGTCGTCCCGATGTTCACAACGATAAAGGAGTTTTTCCCTTCAGCTGCGCCATCAGGTATTTTCCGGATGAGTCTTGATATTTTCCTCGAGGATTTGTCAGTTATAAGAATAACGGCCACCCTCGCCCCCTTCTTCGAGAAGAGGTCGATGAATTTTCGGATATCAGAATTTTTCTTTCCAAGCTCAGCTTCTTCAGGACTGATAAGCACTGCAACTCCCAGGTCTCCTTGTGTGGGTTCTCGATTCTTCAGGTTGAAATCAGCGAAAGAAAAATCGTACAGAAACTGCTGGTCATCTCCTGCGTTTTTAAGGCTTTCCAGGGCTGCTTTTTTTAAGTAGGCGTCATCTATTTCATCTTCAAATGGTTTTCTGTAGAATTCCGAGGAGAGTCCTCTGAATGGCCTTCCGAGAAATGCTTGCCAGGCATCCTGGAGATTGGCGGCGGGGGTCCAGACCTGAATCCAGCTTTTTCTTTTTGCTTGCTTGACTGTATCCAAGGGAAAAAGGCGAAACGTTGGGCTTCTTTCAGTGCTGTCGATAAAGACTGTGATCAAGCCTTTTTGGGCAAAATAGGTAGAGAAATTCCCTGTCTTATAAGTTTGGGCTTCAAGCTTTGTGAATTTGGCTATGGCCGAAAGGTTTTCTTTGACCTGTTTCAGAATATGAGAAAATTCCTTTAGTTTGTCTTCAAGATGAAGTTCACTTTTGAATCCAAGGGCTGCCATTTCTTTTTTGGAGAGGAATTTTCTTAGAGAGCGATCAAGCGCTTGCTGTAGAATATTCCCCACGACAAAAGTTTCGATTGTTGTAGCCTGCATCCGGGTAGAGCCGGTTATCGACTGAGGTCCTGTTGTGAGATTTATTTTTGTGATTCCGGGTTCTTCAAGGACTCTTCGACTCCTATCGAAGGGGCGAAGTTTTTCGTCAGGGTTGTTGTAAATAAAATAGAGCTTCTTTTTTGTCTTTTCCGGGTCATAGGACTCGGCTGTTCTCCACTGGTCTAAAGCGGCTAAAATCGTTCCGATAACAGAAGAAGTTTCACCTCCTTCAGTCACGCAGATGACCACATCCCCTTTCTCGATTTTTCTGTCCTCAAGCTGGAGACGTCCTATAAGCAGCAGGTCTTCAAATCCTTCAAGAGAACTGATAAGGGCTCTGTCTCCGCCGGTCATCTCTCCGATGAGCTGATTCTCGACGTTATCCCCAAAATGGAGCTGGATCTTTGACCAGATCTTTTTCTTTTTTCTGACTTTTTGCCAGAAAGGACGCCAGAAAGTGCTTTCCATCTGTTTGGCCAGACGGCCTGTGGCACCGCAGCCGTAGATGTATATTTTTTGCCCGGAGAAGAGGGCTTTTTCTATGGCCTGAACAGCTTGTTCCAGGGTATCTTTTTCTCCGGCCAGTGCTGTAAGTTTTCCCACAATATCTTCGTCTACAGAGAAAAGTAGACGAAGGCCGCTCTTGCAGTCCTTCTGTATTCTTTTGCTTAAATCCCAGGTTTTTGGATGACGTTGTTCAGTAAGAAGCGTATGAAGCTGAAATTGAGTTTTATTATGGACATAATCTATGGATTCAGAAGAAGGGCTGATCCTCAGGAGATTAAGGATGCTGACCTTGGTTGTAGAGACTGCTTGCGTTTCCTGTTGGCCGATGGAAAAAACTTGAAACCCCAGTAGGAGAGATACCAGTACGAGGAAAAAGGTAAAGAAAATTAGGCGCGAGCTCATTTTAAATCCTCCGTATATATTCGAATATCATTCTGCAAATATCTGCAGAAGGGATTTAAATCATCTTAGCCATATTGGTGGCTATCATCGAGAATATCATTTTCCTGCCAATCCTTAGTCCAGTCGTTTAAATGGAACATTTTCATTTTACCATCTGCTGTAGAGCAGATTATACGGTTAAGGCCGGCATTTATAATCATTTTCTTGCAAATAAAACAGGGGAAAGCATCTATTGTTTCATTTTTTCCGAAAGCACTGCCGTAGATGTACATGTCGCCTCCCAGGAGGCTGACTCCAGCTCGGGCAGCATTGATGATAGCGTTTTGTTCTGCATGGACGCTCCGGCACAGCTCATAGCGCTGGCCGTGGGGTATTTTCAACTTATCCCTGAGGCAAAAGCCGTGTTCGAGGCTGCTCTTGGTTTTCCTCGGGGCACCCACGTATCCCGTGGAGATGATTTGGTCATCCCGGATGATGATGGCCCCTATGGATCGACGCCAGCAGGTGCTGCGCCGTCCAACTTCCTCTGCGATACCCAAATAGTACTCGTCTTTGGAAATTCTTTTCTTTTTCATAACAATCCCTCCAGCTTTCGGTACAAATCTTTGAAGGAACCATCATTGATCACGAGGAAATCTGCCATCTTCATGCAGTTATGAAGCTGCTGTCCTTTTTCGAGATCTGTCATCTCTTCTGCCTCTTTTTTGATGAATTCCTCAAGAGTTGAGGCTGACTCTGCTCTCCCTCTCTGTTTCGCTCTCTCATATCTTAAATCAACAGGCGCATCAACGGCCAGAAGGATAAAGTCTTTTTGCTTTCTCAAATATTCAATCTCTCCGGGGTTGCGAATGCTGTCAACTAAGGATTTGTCCTTGACCTTTTTCATAACAAGTTTAGCCAGGATATCATGGCCACCTTTTTCTCTCAACTCGTTTCCCATTTTTATCAAGTTGTCTCTGGTCGGGTCTTTTCCTATTTTTTGGAGTTCTTCGCGAATCAGGTCAGAGAGAGAGAAATAGGCGTAGCCCTTCTTGGCAAAGTAAGCAGCCACCTCTCCTTTTCCAGCGCAGTTTGTGCCTGTTAAACCTATAAGTCTCGTATCTTTTCTTTTCATCCGGCCTACCCGGCTAAATCTTCTTCATCTTTTTTCTTTTTTTTCTTTCTCCTTTTTTCTGAAAAGAAGGCGATCAGAATACTCAAGCCGTAAAGGGCTAACATGGGGCCAGCGATGATACTTTGAGTTATCATGTCTGGAGTGGGAGTGATAATAGCAGCAATGATAAAAATAGCCAGGACTGCATACTTGAAGTTTTTTATCATCCATCTGGAGGTAATAAGTCCCATACGGGAGAGGAAGAAAACGAGAGTGGGTAACTCAAAAACCAGAGCGATCCCCAGGAGCACCCGGAGAGCCAGACTGAAATATTGTTTGACGGTAATGACGGCCCGGAAGTCAGCTCCCATACCTATGAAAAATCGGCAGGCGAAGGGGAAGACCACAAGGTAGGCGAAAGCGCCTCCCAGGATGAAAAAGAACGTTGTTAAAAAAACAAAGGGAATAGCATATTTTTTTTCTTTCTTGTAGAGGCCGGGAGCAGTAAACAACCAGAATTGAAGAAAGATAAAGGGTGAAGTGGCAAAAATTGCAGTCAAAAACGAGACCTTGATGTAGAGCATAAAGGGTTCGGTCAGCGAGGTGAAAGCTAACATCTCCCCTTCAGGGAGGTACTGGATGACCGGGTGAGCTAAGAATCCGAAGATATCTTTACTGAAAAACCAGGCTGGGATGACAGCGAGGATGATGACAATGAAGGAGTAAAATATCCTTTTTCTGAGGTCATCGAGATGCTCGAGGAAGGTCATACGGTCAGGAGTCTTTTTTCCCTTCCTCATTTCCTTCAATATCCTTTTTAAACTCTTCCTTTATGTCTTTAAACTCGTCAACTTGGATCTCTTCTTCAATCTTTTCTTTGATTTCGTCAGTTGTTCTTCTGAATTCTCGGAGGGCCTTACCAATAGACCTTCCTACCTCAGGGAGTTTTTTGGGCCCAAAGATGAGAAGAGCAACAGCGAGAATGATAAGTAATTCAGGGAATCCTATGTTTCCGAACATTTCTATCCTTTCTTTAGAGACCTGAAAGCGTATAGAAATATAGCCGTTCAGCCGGATTAAGTCAAGTTAACATCTCCAAATCCATGATTGAGAAAAAATGGGGCCAGGCCCCATTTTCTGCTGTTATGTCCTCAAGTTGAGAATGTCCTCTTTCTTACAAAATGGGGCCTGGCCCCATTTTTTCTTGAACAGAGCAACCAGTTATCACGGAAAAAAGAGGCGTCCCTAACTCATCAAGAACTTTACAAGAACAAGAGGCTCTGGTAAAATTTGAGTGGACTGAAACAAGAATGAAGAGAAAAATTTTCTTACTATTTACTTTGATTTTTGTGCTCATCCTTGTTCCTGCTCGGAATGAGGATACCTGGAGTTCATATTTTGATAAAGTATCCTCAATTGTTTTCCTCATAGAAGAAAACTATTTTCGGGATATTGACCAGGAGGAGCTTGCCTATTCCTCTATAAAAGGGATGCTTCAGACTTTGGATCCGCATTCTTATTTTCTTGATCCAAGTCATTTTTCTCGTTTGAGAGAAGAACACGTGGGGAAATATCACGGCCTGGGAATCATAATCCAGAAGCAGGAACAGCGTTTGGTTGTGATCTCTCCTATAGAGGGAGGGCCTGCATACAGGCTGGGAATTCAGGCTGGAGATATTATTTCTCATATCAACGGCGAGAGCACAAAGCCGATAACGAGTTACGAAGCAATGCTAAAGTTAAGGGGTATTAAGGGAACCAAGGTCAACATAACGGTCGTCCGCCATGGGATGGAAAAGCCTTTTGAGTTGACCATAGTGAGGGCGGAGATCCCTCTTTACAGTGTTCCCTATTCCTTTATGCTTCAAGACGAAATTGGATACATTTTCATCCGAAATTTTGGTGGGACCACGACCAAGGAATTTGAAGAAAAAATGGAGTCGTTAATCAAGCAAGGAATGAAGGGCCTCATCCTTGATATGAGGTCGAATGGTGGCGGCACTTTTGTTCAATCGATAGAGATTTCGGATGAATTTCTATCAAGAGGAACTCTTGTTGTTTCAGTGAAAGGGAAGAACAAGGAACTCAATAGAGAATTCCGGGCTCTATACGACAATCAATATGAGGATATTCCCCTTGTAATACTGATAAATCGAGGAAGTGCCAGCGCTCCTGAAATCGTAAGCGGGGCCATAAAGGATAACGACAGAGGTTTTATCGTGGGCGAAACCTCCTTTGGAAAAGGGTTGGTCCAGACGGTTCATCCCCTTTCTATGAATACTGCGGTTGCCCTGACGACTGCAAAATATTTTACGCCGAGCGGCAGGTCAATCCAGCGAGATTATACTCGTCTTGAAGATTATAGGTTCACAAGAACAGTTCAAGGAGAAAGAGAAGTGAGGTATACTTCGGGAGGAAGAAAGGTCCTGGGCCAAGGAGGAATATCTCCCGATTATGAAGTGAAATTCTCTTTTAAGACTATTACGGCAAAACTGCTGATTAAGGGAGCATTTTTCTCCTATGCTCAAAAGTTCACAAACAAAAACACTCCTCTGTCGAAAAAAATCAGCTTTCCCCCTAAAAGCCAGACGCAGGAAAAAGATTCTGGAAGAAAAAAAGTTGTTGGAAGAGATTTTATCGTTGGTTCTCTGGTAATGGAAGATTTCAAGGACTATCTTCGAGAAAGTAAAATTGATTATGATTCAGATCAATTTGAAAAGGCGAAAGAAGGAATAAAAAGAGAACTGGAAAGAGAGATATTTGGTTCACTCTGGGGTATTGAGGAAGGGGTAAAGGTTTACCGGAATAGCGATCCTGTTGTTTTAAAAGCTATAGAAGTTTTACCCGAAGCTTCAACCCTCATAGAAAAAGACGAAGCAAATTAAAATGGGGCCAGGCCCCAATTCCCATCTTGTAGGGGCTTGATTCATCAAGCCCACCTTTTTGAATATATCAATAAACTGTATGTCATTAAAATGGGGCCAGGCCCCATTTCCCAAAAAGTAAGCCATCTTAATGGGCACAACCCTCAATATTGATCTTTTTTTGTAGGCGTTTGATTGTAGGGGCTTGATTCATCAAGCCCACCTTTTTAATATTAATAATTTATTTGTATTTTTGATAAATCAACCACCTTCACAAATAAAAGGAATCCAAACACCCATTGCCCTTCTACAAGACATTCTTGTGTTTAACACTCTTTAAAATATTGTTATAATGACAAATCAATAATTGCAGGAAAAAAGAATAAATCTTTCAGGAAGAATAAAGGGGATAGTCCCCATCCTTAACAAGAGGAGGAATAGGTGAAAATTGCCACAGCCTCGGATCATGCAGGGTATGAGCTTAAAAAGGGAATCACAGCCTATCTTTCAGAGAAAGGTATAAAATACGAGGATTTCGGCTGTGGTCCAGATGAAAAAGTTGATTATGTTGATTATGCGGAGAAGGCCGCAGAGAGGGTTTCTTCAGGTGAGTATGACCGGGCAATCCTTGTTTGCGGGACAGGCCTTGGGATGGCTATCGTTGCCAACAAGCACAAAGGGATAAGAGCAACTTCCTGCCTGGATGATTATACGGCAGAAATGAGCCGCAAGCACAACGATTCAAACTGCCTTACTTTAGGAGCGAGGATCGTTCCCCTGGATGAGGGCCTCAACATTGTCCGGATATGGCTTGAAACAGAGTTTGAGGGTGAACGGCATCAAAAAAGAATCGATAAAATCTTCGATATAGAAGCGAGAAATTTTAAATCAGGCAGAGAGGAGTAAGAACAATGTCTTCATTTTATGAAAAAATCCAAAATTTATCTCAAAAGATAATAGAGAATAATAACTGGAGGCAGCGGGAAACTTTCAACCTCATTCCCTCTGAAACGACTCCTTCTCCTCTGGTGAAGATGTGCGAGATATCTGATCCTTCCGGCCGTTATGCTGAACACAGGACTATGAAGGGAGAGGAAATCTATTTTTACCAGGGAATAGATTTCATAAGGGATGTTGAAGAGGAAGCACGGCGCGAATTCCAGCGTTACTTTGATTGTACAGAAGTGGAATTAAGAACAATAAGCGGACAGATGGCCAACGAAGTTGTATTTAAAGGCTTGGTTCGTTTTCTCAATCGCGACCGCCCTCAGGGACAGCCGATGCGGAAGATGAAGCTGGTCATGAATAATGAACTTACCAAAGGAGGACATCTCAGCTCTCAGCCCATGGGATCCCTTTTCAACTTCGTGGAGGAAGATCCGGAAACAGGAAAGGAAAATGTCGTCAATTTTCCTGTTCTAAGCGAAAATCAGTACAAGCCTGACCTTGCCAGACTCGGAGAGCTTTTAGACCAGCACAAGCCTGAACTCATGGTGTTTGGCAAAAGCATGTTTCTCTACCAGGAGCCTGTCAAATTTGTTCATGATATTGTTAAAGACTGGGATGTGCCGCCCGTTATCATGGTTGATATGGCTCATGTTTTGGGGATATATGGCGCCTTTCAGACACCCTTAAGCGAAGGAGCAAATGTTATAACCGGAAGCACCCATAAAACCTTTTTCGGTCCTCAACGTGGTGTAATAGCGGGCAACTTTCCCAAAGGGAGCCCGCTTCGGAAGTTATGGCTGGATATCAAAGGCCGTGCTTTTCCCGGTTCAACCAGCAACCATCATTTGGGAACCCTCCTCGCTCTCTTGATGGCTGCTTATGAAATGAATGAGTTTAAAGAAGAATACCAGAAACAGGTCAGAGCTAACGCCAAAGCTTTTGCCCGGGCTTTAAAGGACACGGGAATTCAGGTAGAGGGAGACGAAAAAGATGGATTTACAGAGACTCATCAAGTTCTTATCCGCATCAAAGCCCACGGCGACGGCCAGGAAATTGCCCGCCGTCTGGAAGAAAACAATATTGTAACCAATTATCAGGCGCTGCCGGATGATGAGACCTTTCTCAAATCGAGTGGAATACGAATGGGCGCCCAGGAAATGACCCGCTTTGGGATGAAGGAGAAAGACTTTGAGAAGCTTTCAGGTTTCGTAGCAGATGTTATTGTCAGGAACAAAAATGTTAAGGAAGAGGTAAAAAAATATCGCGAAAACTTCCTCCAGATGAAATACTGCCTCTCTCCCCAGGAAGCACTCCCTATCGCAGCGAAAATAATTAAAAGCATCTTTCCCTACCCTGATTTTGCTGATTTGTTCATAGAGAACTTAGAGAAAAATATCTAAAACGGAGAAAAAGGGGACAGGCTACTTTTTCTGAAATAAAGAGGACAGTCGCTACTCGCGGAAAGAACATCAGGAAAAGTAGCCTGTCCCCTTTTTCTCCTCTTTTATTGACGGATAGAGCCTTTTTTGTCAGAATGATTCAAAGAATAATGAGAGAGTCAAGATGAAGATTTTAGTCATTGGTTCAGGCGGGAGAGAACATGCCCTTGCCTGGAAAATAGCTCAGAGCCCCCACCTTGAGAAACTTTTCTGCGTTCCGGGAAACCCAGGCACGATGAGCATCGCTGAAAATGTCGCCATCGATTCTTCTGATATAAAGGGACTAACTGATTTTGCCGCACAGGAGAAGATTGGTTTGACCGTCGTAGGCCCCGAGCTTCCTTTGACAATGGGCATAGTTGATGAGTTTGAGGAAAGAGGTTTAAAGATTTTCGGGCCAGATAAAAGAACAGCCGAGCTGGAAGGAAGCAAAGTATTTGCCAAGCAATTCATGGAACGCCACAAAATACCAACTGCCATATCCAAAATCGCAGAGTCTCCAGAGGAGGCAGCAGAAATCTTGAATTCAGGAAAATTTTCTTTTCCCCTGGTTGTAAAAGCAGACGGATTGGCTGCCGGCAAAGGAGTCATAATCTGTGAAAACCTGAAAGAAGCAGAGAAAGCTATCCACTTAATCATGGTAGAGCGGAAATTCGGTGACGCAGGAAAAAGAGCTATTGTAGAAGAATGCTTGAGAGGAAAAGAGACTTCCTTCATAGTCCTATCAGATGGGAAAGAAGTAGTGCCGCTGGTCACGACCATGGACCATAAACCTGTCTATGAAGGCGATAAGGGCCCGAATACAGGAGGGATGGGAGCAATTTCCCCCTCTCCTTTTATTGACGAAGAGCTGTTTTCAGAAATCATGAGTTCCATAGTGCTTCCGACAGTGACTCACATGCGTGAAGAGGGAAGAAAATATAAGGGTGTTCTTTATGTAGGATTGATGCTGACCGAGGAGGGGCCTAAGGTGCTCGAGTACAACTGCCGTTTTGGAGACCCGGAAACTCAACCCCAGATGTTAAGAATGGAGAGCGACCTGGTGGATATTCTCCTGGCCATAATAGAAGAAGATGCGCAAGGAAAGGAAATACAATGGAGCCCTAAAGCTTCTGGCTGTGTGGTCCTGGCTTCAGGTGGTTATCCGCTCGCCTACGAGAAGGGAAAGCGGATAGAAGGCCTGAACCAGGCCTCAGAAACACCGGGCATTGCTATCTTCCACGCAGGCACAAAGTTCCAGGACGGAGAATATTACACAAACGGTGGCAGAGTGTTAGGGATCTGTGCCTCGGAGGAAAATCTAAGCGTTACTATGGAAAAGATATACAAAACCATCTCAGGAATATCTTTTGAGGGCATGCATTTCCGCAGGGATATCGGTGCTCTTAAGGAGGAATAAGTATGAAAGTTGCAATATTTATCGGGAGTGACTCGGATTATGATGTTGTAAAGGATGCTCAGGCCATACTCAAAGAGTTTGAAGTCCCTTTCGCCCTGGAGGTTACATCAGCCCACCGTTCTCCTGCCAGAACCCTCAAACTCATAAAGGATTATGAGGAGAAAGGAGTCGAGATTTTCATCGCTGTCGCAGGTAAAGCTGCTCATTTAGCGGGCATTGTGGCTGCGCACACCGTCAAGCCTGTGATCGGAGTTCCGGTAGAGAGTTCTTCTCTTGATGGTCTCGATGCTCTTCTCTCCACAGTTCAGATGCCCAAAGGAGTGCCAGTGGCAACTATGGGCCTGGGCAAATCCGGCGCTTCAAACTCGGCCCTCCTGGCCATCCAGATTTTAAGCCTCAATGACTCTTCCCTTGTAAGAAAATTGAAAGAATCCCGGGAGGAAATGGCCGCCCAGGTTGAAGCTAAGTCAAAAAAAATTCAGCAAAAATTATGACATCCTTTTCTATTCAAACCTTTGGCTGCCGTTCGAATCAAGCTGAGGCTTTTTTATGGGCAAATGAGTTTCAAAAGCATGGGCTGAAGTATGAAAAAGATTTTTCCCGAAGCGACTTAATCGTAGTAAACTCCTGTACACTTACCGGACGAGCGGACAGCGATACAAGAAGCTTTATTAGAAGAGTTTCGCGCCTAAACCCAAAGGCAAGATTGATCGTTACCGGATGCTATGCCCAGCGTGCCCCTGAAGAATTAAAAAATATGCCCCAGGTCTCATGCCTTTTATCCAATACAGAAAAGAAAGATTTAGACGCAAAAATCCTCTCTTTTGCTGGTCCAGGGAAGGAAAGACAAATTTCACCTTTCCGTTCCCGTGCCTCTGTTAAAATTCAGGACGGGTGCAATTTTCAATGCACTTTTTGTATTATTCCCAGCGTCAGGGGGAAAAGTGTAAGCCTTGAAAAAAAAGAAATCCTCGCCCGAATAAAGGAGTTCATAAGCCAGGGTTCCAGGGAGATTGTTCTGACAGGAATTCATCTTTGTTCTTATGGCCTTGATCTTAACACTAAGAGCTCGCTGCTCGAGCTGCTCCAGGAAATAGAAAGCTTAAAAGAGCTCCGCAAATTGCGGTTGAGTTCTCTTGACCCTCGATTTTTAAGCCCCTCCTTAATTGAGCACATCACAGCCAGCGGGAAAGTATGCCCTCATTTTCATCTTTCTTTACAGAGCGGATCCGATGATATACTGCATCGTATGGGGCGCAAGATACAAATTGAAGATTACACAAACATTCTCACTTTGTTGCGCGAGAAGTCTCCCCGGGCATCTTTGGGAGCGGACATTATTGTGGGATTCCCTGGAGAAACCGGGGAAGATTTCAGCCAGACTTATAGCTTCCTGGAACAGTCACCGTTGACCTATCTTCATGTGTTCTCCTATTCTCCTCGCCCCGGGACCGCTGCTGCTTCCTGGCAGCAGGTAAACGGCAAGGTGAAGAAGGAGAGGGCGAGACTTTTGAGAGATTTGTCCAGCAGGAAGAATACGAACTTTCGCCGGCTTTTTGTGGGGAAGGAATGCGAGGCAATTGTTATAAAAAAAGAAAAAGCAAGGACTGAAGTTTTGACGTCCAATTATTTTAAGGTTTTTATTCCTTCCTGTTCTCAAAATGAAGGAAAAGAAGTAAAAGTAAAAATCACGAAGGTGGATACTAAAAAAACAACAGGGCAAATAGTCAATTCATCCAGTTCTTAAAAAATGATACTCCCCGTTTCATTCTATTCCCGCTCAACGCTTAAAGTCTTGGTTGACCTGATTGGAAAGGTCTTGGTCAGGAAGTCAGAAGATGGCTTGACTTCCGGAATTATCGTGGAAGCTGAGGCTTATTCAGGGGAAGATGACCCGGCTTCTTATGCCTTTAGTGGGAGAACGAAAAGAAGTGAAATAATGTACGGGCCGCCGGGCAGGGCGTTCGTCCACTTTACCTACGGAATGCATCATATGCTTAATCTGGTAACAGAAAAAAAAGAGTTTCCGGCTGCAATTCTAATCCGGGCTCTCGAACCTCGTGATGGGATTTCGTTGATGAAGAAAAGGCGCCAGACTGAGGAGCCTTTTAATTTATGCTCAGGACCAGCCAAGATATGCCAGGCCTTTGCTATAGATCGGTCTCACAACGGTGTCTCGCTTTCCTCTTCAAACTCTCCAATTTTCATTAAAGAGGGAGAGAAAAGGAAAGAAGAGCTAATCTGGACGTCAAGGATAGGAGTCAGTGAAGGAAAAGATAGGTTGTGGCGAGCCTATCTAAAGGGGAGTCCTTTCATCTCAGTTAAATAAGAAGCCTTATTATCTAGGTTGAACAACACAAGCATTGACAAGTGGTGTTAAATCAAGGTTTGCTTAATGATGAAGAGTTTATTTCTCCCCCTCCTTCGGCTTAAGCTCCATGCCGAGTTGTTGCATTACCGCTGACTTCGAGAAAAAAGGGAATAATCCGTAACGTCCAGCTTCTGCTCGTTATTCCTTTTTTGGTGGCGGAGGAGACTAATACAGGTCTGGTATGCGAGTGTCTATTGCGATGAGCCATGAGCCATCCTCTTGTTTTCGCAATATCTGTAAGAACTTCCCAGTGACTTGCGTGGGCTCCATGGGCTCGGGTAAGCCTTCCGCTGTCATTGTGAGATAAGCCGTTCCTAGGACAAAGGCAAGGTTATCTCGCCCATCAATTTTCACGATTGTTTGGTTGAATGCCGTGACGGTCGCAGATGCTTTACTGAGAGCCTTTCTTTCCTCCTTAAGTGCTTCTCGCCCCTGAATCATTGGCCCCCCTGCAACCACCATGATTGTATCCTCGGTATAGAACTCTGTGGTTGCCTCCATACCGCCTTCCAGCGCAGCTTGCACATAAGCATCATTTGCTGTTTTAATTGCCGCCACATCCTCATCTGATAAACCTGCAATCCCAGCCTCCTCAGCTATCTCTTCACCCTGTTGGCAGCCAAAAGCAAAACAAAGCAGAATGACTAAAGGAATGACCATAAGTAGTTTATTCATTGTTCCTCCTTTTGTTTAGTTTTGCAAAAAGAGCAGAAATATGGACATGTCTGATTTTCCATTCGTCCTCTTCATAATTAAAGACCCATGTCCAAGCGTCTTTTCCCTCGAATGTATTATCTGATTTATCTTTCATCATATAGCTGTAAAATCCATAAAGAACTGCCACATCAGCCGAGAGTACATCCACTTCAATCTCACCCATTGTATATTTAAGCTCTACCATATTAGCCATCATCTCATGTGCAATCTTTTTGTGTTCCTCCCAAGAATAATCTATCATGCCATGTTCGATGGTTATTGTGTTATCACTGAAATAGCTGAACATTCTATCTAGTTCATTATTGCTTCCCGCCTCGAAGGCTTCTTTGGTGATTTGTTTGATAGTCTCCGTTATTTCAGCTTTCTGTGATTCATCGAGTGTTACTTTCCTTTGTTGACAGCTGATACTAAAACATAGCAAGAAACAAAGAGAAATTACTAAGGATAATGGAGTGAGTAGTTTTTTCATTTTCCCTCCTTTTTTCTTATGAGAATGCCTATTTGCTTGTAACAATTAAACCTAACTTTACAATCCGTGTCAACTTGATTGTTGGTCATTCCATCTTATCTTATAATTGCCATTACGAGGAGGGAAGCGACGCGGCAATCTCAACCTGATTTTTTGAATTGACATCGCAAAATTTTTATCTGGTTATCAAATTAAAATAAGGATAAAATAATATCAGATGAAAAAAATTATCGTTCTTCCGCCTGAAATATCCCTGAAAATTGCTGCGGGTGAAGTCATCGAGAGACCTTTTTCAGTTGTCAAGGAATTGGTGGAGAACTCTTTGGATGCCAGTGCTTCGGAGATAAAAGTCGAGCTTCTTTCCGGAGGAAAGAAACTGGTAAGAGTTACGGACAATGGCCATGGAATGAGACGAGAAGATGCCAATCTGTGTTTTGAAAGGCATTCAACCAGCAAGATTCGAAGTGTCGAAGACCTCAGCCTGATTGCAACCCTGGGTTTTAGAGGAGAGGCTCTGCCCAGTATCTCTGCTGTCTCCAGGGTTGTTTTAAAGACATCCGATGGCAAAGAGGAGAAAGGTACTCTGATTGAAAAAGAAGGAGAGAAGATAATCCAAACTTCAGACGTCGCTTTTCCGCTGGGAACATCCGTTGAAGTCAGAGACCTATTCTTTAATTTACCTGCGAGGGAAAAATTTCTCCGCTCAGATAGATCTGAACTTAACCTGATTGTGAAATTCATGACTTTTGCTTCCATAGCTTACCCGGAAGTGAGGTTTTCTTTAATCCACGGTAAAAGGCAGGTCTTTGATTATCCACCTGTAAGCAGTCTCAAGGAAAGGATTTTTCAGGTTTTCGGGAAATCCATGTTAGAACGACTCCTGGAGATTGATTACAAGGAGGATGATAAGCAGCTTTATGGATATGCTTCTCTTCCGCCAGCAGGGCATCGAGATAGAACCCTCCAGCTCTTTTATGTGAACAAAAGACCGGTAAGAGATCGAACTCTCCTGGCTGCCCTGAATCAAGCTTACAGAGGCTTTTTAGAAAAAGATAGATATGCCGAAGCTTTCCTTTTTCTCTCCTATCCCTATACTGAGGTCGACATAAATGTCCATCCAGCCAAAGCAGAAGTCAGGTTTAAAGATTCCCGCCCTGTTTTTCAGCTTGTATACCGGAGTATCGAGCAGGCCATTCTCAGGGAGAAAGGAGTAAAAAAGATCTATCCTACTAAGGAAGAAGAAATGGGTTCCAGGATGGAGGAAAAAAGAAGCTTCGGCATAGGAGAGGAAAGAGATGGGCCTGCTGTTATGAGGATCGGGGAACGGAAGCGAGAATGGAAAGATTTGTTCACTCCCCTTGCCAAGCAGGAAGAGACATCCCCGCACCTCCTGGGGCAGTATCTGGATATATATATAGTTGCCTGTTCTGAAGAGGGCATACTTATCGTCGATCAGCACAATGCCCATGAGAGGATTCTTTTTGAAAAATATGAAGAAATAGATAAAGAAAAGAAATGGCCTCAAAAATTGGCTCTTCTTCCTATTCTTTTCGAGCTCTCTCCATCCCAGCTTTTGAGTTTTGAAAATAATCAAGCCATGCTGGAGGAGGCAGGATTCAGGGTGGAGGCCATGGGAGGGCAGAGCTTTGCCTTAAAAGAGTACCCTGATATATTTAAAGAGGAGGAAGCAAAGGATATATTTATCTCTCTTCTTGAAGAAAAGAAGGGAGAGCAAATCGAGGATAAAAAAAAGAGACTGTTAGCCACACTGGCCTGTAAGACTGCTATAAAAGCAGGGCAGATTTTATCTTACGAAAAGATGAATTACCTGGTGGAAGAGCTTTTCAAAACATCAAATTCATCCCTCTGCCCTCATGGAAGGCCCATTATCGTCAAGATAGATAAGAAGGAAATAGAGCGGGGTTTAAAAAGGAGCTGAAATTGACAACTTTTCCCTGTTTTGCTAAGATTAACGGGGCCAAAAGCCAGGGCAAGAACGGGGACTGTTCCCTTTATCTCGCTTGGAATACACGCTCGTCTTACAAGTTTCGGGGAGTAGCGTAGCCTGGTTAGCGCGCCTGCTTTGGGAGCAGGAGGTCGTCGGTTCGAATCCGATCTCCCCGATTAAAACTTAAGACGGATAAAGGAACAATCGGATATAGAAGCCGATTGAGATAGAAAAATATCAAGGATGCGCCTGTAGCTCAGTCAGGATAGAGCAGCTGCCTTCTAAGCAGCGGGTCGGAGGTTCGAGTCCTTCCAGGCGTGCCACCCTTCCTCCTTATTTACCAATAGCTTTCCTTGGATTTTGATTTCATAGAGCCTATACTATTTTTAGTTTTTTTGACACAAAAATGTCAAAGGAGTGACAAATTCGACATCCCACTGTTACACGGGCTGATGTCTGGTTTTTTCTCATTGACTTGAAACTTTTTCTTATGATATAAGTCAAAGAGTCACAGCTTAGGGACATCGTGAGCAACGCAAGAGGGAAGAACTTTTGCCTACATCATAAAGGCAGAATTCTATCTCCATATCTATAAACCAAAAAAGGAGGTATTTTATGAAGAACAGAATTATCGTAGGAACAATTCTTTTTGCTTTTCTTCTTTCTGGAACTGTTTTTGCTCAAGAGAAAAAACAGAAAGTTGAAGCACCTCAATTAACAGTAGAGCAGAAATGGAAACGTGCTATGTCTAATCTGAATGCGATATTCATTGCAAGTATTGCCTATGCCAAATCTCAGGGAAAATCGCCATCACACTATGGTAAGTATATGGGAGAATTATTTGCGACAAGCTGGGAAGGAGTTAAAGGCGTAACAGATTTCATAGAGGCAATGCATTGGAATTGGCAAATGTGGGAAGATTTCCAGATTGAAGTCTTGGAAGAGTCTGAGAACTTTTATAAAGCGAAGATTAAAGGGATAGGCGAAAAATACATCACAGAAGGGTCGGAAGCAGGAGTCACATTAAACGAATATTATGATTGCTGGGAACAACTTATGATGCCGATAACGAATTATTTAGGTCTGGAATACAAACAAAAAATAGAAGGAGATTGGATAGTATTTACAGTTAAAGAAAAGAAATAGACACTCATAGCATACAAATCCAAGCCTTCCTGAGGTTGAGGATGCCAGGAAGAGGCTGGTTCCGTCCAGATCTTCTTATAAGCCCAAAGAAAAATAGGCTACGAAGGCCGAGCGGGTGGCTGTTAACCACTAGGTTGTAGGTTCGAGTCCTACCCGAGGAGCCATCTTTTTATGGGGTAAAAAGCTCTCGACTATTTAAGCAACCTTATCCGTAGTTAGGCAAGTTTAGGCATTTATTGACACACCACTGACACACAGGAATAGGTGTGTTTTTCTTGTTTGAATCTAATTTTCCATTGTGAAATAAGTCAAAGAGTCACGGCTAGGGGAGCATAATGAACCCAGCAAAGGAAGGAATCATGTTTGCCGCCCTTTACACTAAAAAGTGTATAAAGGAACAGGCACAAGATGAGCTTCAATATTTTCGTATGTATCCCACTGAAAGAGATGAAAGTGGGCGCACCATGTTGCTACCATTTGCATTCAAAGAGAGAGACTATTTCAATTGTCCAGAAAGAATGAAAGACGATGAGGTAAAAGTCGTAAAGGAGTATTCACCCCATCATGTATACACTTCTGACCCAAGAGAGTCATATCTAATTGACGAATGTAAATGGATTCCAACAGCAGACCAACTTAGGAAAGGTCTAGAAAGGATAGGTTATTCTATTGGAGATACTTCATATATGAATGAAGAGCAAATACTTGATTTAATAATGAGAGAACGAAAAAAGATGAGGTGGAGTAGAGAAAAAGAAAACTGGGTAAAGGTTTTGTAGAAGAGACTATAATATACACCTACAATCGTAAACCCGTCGCTCCAGCGCACAATCTCACGACAAAACGACCTTCCTTGACTTCACGGATACCTGAGCATAAAATCATTTCGAGATTGTCAGTAATCAAAAGACTTAATGAGAAGGGGAGGTGAAAAAAATGGAACAACCCCTTTTAATATTACTTGGAGCATTATTAGCAATAGGAGGAGGTTTTATTAGCCAACACAACCAAAGCCGTCTTGATCAAAGGAGACAAGATAGAGAGTTTTTCCATCAGGCAGAAGAGATTTTAATTGAGATGCAGCCTTATTTGGAAGAGGTCATGACTCCTCCTAGTAAAGAATTACATGAGTTAAGTAAAAAACTTCTTTATGCTGCTATGAGAATCAAAACAAAAGGCTATCTTGACTTAGCATTAAAATTAGTTGAATTTGCTAGAATGGATGCCAAAAAGACTAAGGATGAAGCAATTAGTCTCATCCAGGAGGTTGCTGCGACAAGTAAAAGTGCGCTCGATATGCATCACAGAAAACGAAATGAAATTGTCAAAAAAGCCTGGGAAGAGCTAAAAAAGATTGGAAGGGGATAGCGAAGAGAAGCATTGATTAATACACTCCTAAAATTTAATAAATCTTTTGATCTCGATTTTTACTCCCTGCCTTTCAATACTCCCAATCTCGACTGGCGATCTGTGTCGCACGATGGGTATTATGTAAACTTGCTACCTTGTAAAATGACCTTGAGAGCGGGAGAATAGATTATTGAGGGAAAAGGAGGGGGACATGAAAAAACTTTGCATGATTATTCCTCTGATCCTGGTTCTATGTTTTATCGTCAGCTGTCAAAATCAGGAAGCAATGGCAGAGCTTGAAGAGATGAAGGCCCAGGCAGAGGTTGAGGAGCAGAATAAGGAAGTAATCGAAATTTAGTAAGAAATGAGCGATATATATAGAAAGTTAGACAAAGTTTTCTTAGAACTAACTCAAGCCCTTTCTATCTATAGTAAATCAAAATTCTTGCAAGATTATTTTATAACTTCCTACATTTCATTTATATATGCAAATATTATTAAAAATTTTTTTATTAATTTGACAAGAGAGACTATAAAAAAATTAAATTTACCTAAAAGCCAAATAGGTGAAATCAAAAAAAAATATAAAGAAATACAGAAAGAAATAAATTTAGCAATATCTATTTCATTGAAGGGTAAAAAAATAGATGAAAAATATTACAGTAAATTTAAATCTAATATTAAAAAAGATTTCCCTGAATTTATAAAAATATTATCTACAGTTGAAAAAGAGATTAAAATTGCGAGGCTAAAGAAATTTATTAACAAAAAGAAAATAGAGATAAAAAGGGTAGGTCAAGATGAAGCAGATCTTCATAAAGATTTATTAACAAAAGCATTAGAAGCGTATATTCAGGAAAAAAAAGAAATTCCGAGTATGATAAAAGTAAAAAACCTTATTAATACTATTGGAAGAGAAATCTTACCAAAATTTTCAGAAGCTTTAACGGCAGATCTTATTAAGGATAGACACGCGTTTTTATCAGATCAAAGAAAACTCCAAAAGGGATTTGAGACTCGATTATATGAAAGGTGGAAGGATCCTTTAGACCTCTTTGAATGCTTAATTCAAATTTCTTTAGAATCTGGAGAAAAACGTAAAAAAAAGTTAAATAATAAGAAAAATAATAAAAATAATTCTAAATATGACGCGCTAATTAAACTTCATGCCAGAGCCTTACATATTTCTAACGAAATAGCTATTTTGCTGAAATCGGGTTATGCAGATGGTGCAAACGCCAGATGGAGGAGCCTCCATGAATTAGCTGTTATTTCTTTTTTCCTATGTGAAAATAATAATGATGCTTCAAAAAGATATTTAGAGCATAGCGTTATAAGAGCACTAAAAGAGGCAAAGGATTATAGAACCTATTATAAAAAATTGGGATATCCTCCTATAAAAAGAAAAGAGCTTCTGATGTTAGAAAAGGAAGCAGAGAGGCTATGCAAAAAGTATAGTGATAGATTTCAAGATGATTATGGTTGGATTCCCAGCTCCATATTAAAAGAAAGAAATTTTAAAGCTCTAGCACAATCTGTTAAGCTTGATAAATTACGTCCATACTATAACCTTGCTTGCGATTCTTCCCATGGAGGTTCAAAGGGGTTTTATAGACTTGGTTTAATGGATGATTCTCAAGACAAAATATTTCTTGTTGGTTCAAGTAATTATGGACTTGCTAGTCCTCTCCAAAATTCTGCTATTTCTTTATTACACGTTTCCTCTTGCTTATTAACTTTGGAGCCTGACTTTGAAAGCATTATACAAATATATGTGATGGGTAATTTTATGAACGAAATTTGTGATAAAGCAGTTGAAGTTCAAAGTAAGATTGAAAAGGAAACAGATTAATAGTAATTCTGCTTCTTTAATAATCATTATGTTAACTCGCTCCGTATGAAATGACCTTTATATATTTTAGGAGTAGACATGAGCACAACTCAATTAATATTTCCTTGGTACCATAGGATAAGACATGTAGATTTAAAGAAAATAAAACACCCTACATCTTTGTTGGATTTTCAAGAATTATCATATACAGAAAGATATGATTCTCGATATTTTAAATATCTTAACTTGTCAAATAAGAAATTGTCTACAAACTGGCTAGACTCGTGGGAATCAATATTTGTAGTCGGTCCATTTATAGAAAGAAAACAGAAATATAATAAAATTCCGTTCATTGTCTTTATAACAGAGGGAAGCATTTATAGCCAATTGGTGGTTTTAAGCAGAAGACTTGAGCTGCCTTATTATGAGTTCGGGATAATGCCAGATTTATATATATATCCTTCTAAGCTTCACAAATATTTCACTATGAAAAAGGATAAGCTTTGGCTTAGAACTGAAGCCGTTTCTATTAGACTTAAGAAAGGAGGATGAAATGCCCAATCCAAACCAGTACAAAAAAATATCAGATAGATATCTAAATGCTTCGGATTTATTGGTTGATGATGTTCATGAGGCAGCAGGATTTTCTTTATATCATGCCTTTGAATCCATGGGAGCTGCATGGATAAGAACGAATGCTAGAGTTGTGCCTCATAGACATGAAAGCAAAATTAATATGTTCGTATCTTTAACGAGAGAAACTGGGCACAGAACTGGTATTGGGCTGGTAGGTATTTTATTAAACTCATTGAGAAATAAGATGCTTTATCCAATTCCTGAAATTCCGTCAGGTTTTTCGATACCTCACATTAAATTCTCAGTCTCAGAAATAAAAAATTTGAGCCGAAGGGTAAAAGGTATTTTAAATATAATAAGACCTCTAATCTAATTACTCAAGAATATTGTATGGATAAAGATAGATTTCTTCGTGTTTTCAAGGAATCATTGGAAGTAATAACAGAAAAACGCTTCTTCTCATCTGAGCTAGGTTATCAAGGACAACTTGTATCTGAGCTAAATAAAAGATTAATAATGGAGTTGGTTTTTTCAAACAGGGCAGTCGTTGAGCAAGAATACCAAAAAAGATTGAAGGACCATGGTATCAGAATAAGGCCGGACATAATTATTCATGTCCCATACTCAGAAGGAATTCATTCCTCAAGGAAAGAAGATAATTACGTGGTTATCCAGCTAAAAAAGAACTCATCAAAAAAAGATGCTTTAGATGATTTAAAAAAAATTGACTTATTATTTCAGAATTTAGATTATCCACTTGGTGTTTTTCTGAATATAGGTTCTGAGAAAAATTTTTATAGTTATTATTTAGGAGAATATAGAGATCGAATTCATTGTTTTGCAGTTCTATTGTCAGCAGAAGACAAGGTAATCATACACAAATCACCATAAAACTTATTTGTCTAAGAGCTAATACCTCTAATGCTTTGCTACCTTCTAAGATAAAGAGCCTAAAATAAAGATGGAAGTTTAGACAAGTGGAAGTCAAAAACCCTAAAGCCCTAGCTTCCCCGATTTCTGAAAAAGACAGTAGAGCGAATTTAAAGCTAATTTCTCTTTCCCGGGAAGATTGTGCCGCACAATCGATATTATGTAAACTTATAAAAACCTATGTCGAATCATAAAAAACAACATTCTGTTCCCAAATGTTATCTCAGGGAATTTATTGACCCAGAAACTCCAGGTGGATATGAGCCTTTTATTTGGATTTTTGATAAAAACGGCAAGAACAAAAGAAAGAAGGCACCTAAAAATGTATTAACAAGTAACAATCTATACACTATTGAAGTCGAAGGGAAGGCTAGGGATTATTCTATTGAAAAAAGCCTCTCTTCTATTGAGAACGATTTTGCAATTTTGTTCAGACAGAAAATCAAAAATCTATTGCCATTATCAGAGGAGGAGCACATATCTTTGTGCATTTTTATAGCCACTATGCTCCAGAGAACTGTTAGCCAGAAAGCTAATCTAGAACATTTCCTTGATGAGCTAATTTCACATGGCGAAAAATTAGCAGCACATCATGGAATTAAGTCGAGGACTGTTGAGAGCCTAAAAAACTACAAAAGAGATGCTCATAAACTCAATATTTTGAAGATGTTTCCAGAAGTGACTCAAATTTTATTAAATATGAGCTTGGCATTCGTAATAGTGGGGAGAAGCAAATCTCGGTTTATTACCTCCGATGACCCATGCACCCTTTTTAATCCAAAATTAAGAGAGCAACGCCTTATGGGTCCAGGATTGGGTCAGAAGGAAGTTGAATTGACTATTCCATTATCTCCTGAGATTGCACTCTGTTTGAGCTGGAGTAATTTTCGGGGATTTATTGAAATTGGAAAACGACAGATTGAAGAATTAAATAGAACAACGCGAGCCCATTGCTATGAACTCTTTATTTCCTCTAGTTCCCATAAAAAATTTAGATGGTTTTTAAAATACCCTTTGAGCCTAATTTTTGTCATGAAAGTTATCAGACAGAAGTTTAATTATAGAATTCATAGAAATTTTCACTCATGAATTCAAGTTATGGCAAAAGAAGATAGATATTCACTCGCGTTATATTTAGCCTCTAAAGGCCAACTGGACAAAGCCTCATTCCTTCTGTGGAAGATAGTTGAGAAAACAAATAGTGCAGAGTTAATGCTGAACTCCATATTGGCTTTGGTTACTATGTTGGGGCGAAAAGAAAACAACGAAAAAATTATAAATCTATGTGATAAGGGAATTGAACTCTCTTATAGACTCAATAATGAGAATGCCAAAGCATTTCTAATGGCGACTAAAGCTCTAAGCATAATAATTGAAGTCGAATTCAATCTACACAAGAAGAAGAATCTTGTTTTAGCACCGGGGTGGAAGGAATTTGCCTTGGAATCCATAAAGGAGGAGTTCACAGTCCTTACAAGAAAGATTGAGCAAAACCGGAGTGAATCACAACAATTGATAACTGAATCCTTCAAAGGAATCAGTTCAAGTCAAATTAGTGAAACACTAGCAGACGTTTTAATGATAAAAGGTGAATATCATTTTGATGAATACCTGAATTACAAAATAGAAAATATCAAAACTACAAAATTTAGACTGTTTCTAAAGAACGTCAGTAACATTGACTCTTTTCTTTATAATCAGAGTAGCCAAAAAACTACAAAAAGAATTTTAAAGGACTCAAAGAAGTGCATCATTGATGCAGCACAGATTTATAAGAATCTAGGAGATGAAATAAATCAAGCAAATGCTTATTTAAACTTAGCAAATCAAGCGATTTCGATAAATCGTAAAAAGGAAGCGAGGAAATATCTAAAAAAAGCAATTACTGAAGTTCAAAACAATAAAAATTTGGAAATATTGAACAGAATTAGAAATTTGGAAGAACGATTAATGAAACATGATTAGTAGTATTGGAAATAGCACTTAGGAATATAACTCCCCGTTGGGGAATGTCATTTACAATGATTTAAGCGAAATGGAGACTCAACCATTTTGAAGTAGGTCCCCAATAAAGAAGCTTCAGTCCTTCGGTGTTTGGATGTTCAGATTGAGCTAAACATAGTAAAGAACACAAACTACTATACAAAGGTCACATATTAAAAGAAAAGCAATACTTCAGTTAGATCCATGCCCCATAATCATATTCATCCCTGGATACTCCATTCTAATCTTCAGTTCTGAATATCCCTTCAACTTGTGATATAATATCCTCAAAAGTCCTTCATTCGGTTTGAAGGCGGCCTGAATAAGGCTCACTTCCGGTGAAGCCTTGGTGGCACATTTAAATAGCTGGTCCATTGTCCTCCAGGAACTTCTTACTTAATTCGTTTTTTTTGTACTACAATTATGGCATTTTTTCAACATGGGGGATTTCCAAATTCTATACTAAAAAAATTTTAGGTAGAGCTTAAGCCAAATACCCTAAAGCCCTGGCTTCCCTAGATTGAAAAAGATATCATTAAGGGTGGAAATTACCCTCAAGAACATAGACTGATTTTATAGGGGGACATTCTCGTGTTACTTTTTGATGACGGTTTATTTTCTCTTGATAGTCCGAAAGAGAGTTTTGCGGATGAAAGCTGGTCTGGAAATCTTTGGTATCGGACTAATGTAATTGCTCCTATAGAATCCCCTAAGGATTTAAGCTGGCTTTTTGAAATTGAACAAGAAGCAAGAAAGCTAGGTTATCTTGGAGAAGTAAAATCATATTTTGCTTATCAAATTATTATCCATTTAGATGTCAAAAGAAGAAATAGAATTTGGAGATTAATTCAAGATGTTCCTATTCTTATAATTGACCCAAAATATTATTTAAGAGAATTCGGAATAAAAATTATAAATCAATACAGTTATTCATTTGAAATATATGGAGTAAAATTCCAAATAAATCGGTCAGACCAGATGTTTAAAAAATATGAAGAACTTCTTCAAGAATTATTATCCCAGAGAGTACTCATTGATTCTCTTTTACCTGATTTAGAAAATGCCATAAGAAATATTTCAGCTCGCTATGATGTGTTTCCAGGCATATATGACTTCGAACCGAAAAGAATATTGAAACAATTAAATTTCAAGAAACCAAAAAAGCAAATAATAAATGTTGTCAAACTCTCATCAAGGCTTCATAGCGCTTTTATTGAACTGGGTGATAGAGATTCAATAAATTCTGCAATGGACGGATTATCATATTTTAAAATGGATTTACTGTTCCCATTATCTCACTTTTATAGGGATTTATTGATTAAATCTATATCAAGAAACTGCTATTTTGATGAAGGTGACACGAAGTCCATTGAATTTATTAGAGGATTAATCAATAAAGTTAAGACTGGTTTAACTCATGATATTTTTGGAAAATATTCGGCCATTCCAGAAGCAAAAATTGAAGAAATCAAATCTGAAGAAGATATAAGAATGCGCGCTTCAGATGTAATATCTGGGATTGCCAGAATGATTTATGATTCTGAGGGGATAAGAGGTTTAAAGAACAAATTTTCTTATATATTTTTTAATGGTCGCAGAATATAGAATAAAGAAAATATTTGGAAGGTATACACTTTACCCCAAGTATTTTGTTTGCCTTCTTTCCAGTTAATTGCACTCGTTCACTTTCTCATTCTATGTTTCTCGTTTGGGCAATAAAGCCAATCCTCAAGCCTTGAACATCAATCCACCCTGTCCCCAGGCGAAGGATTGCGTCGCATATCTATTATTATGTATACTACTATAACTCACATAATATCAGTAAGTTGCGATGATTTAGATTTGAAATATTATCCCATTTTGGGCCAAAAAAAGGGGGTAAATTCCCGTTTTTCAAATAGGGGTGGCGTCTGACTGCGAATCAGAAGGTCGTCGGTTCGAATTCGATCTCCCCGATTAAAGCTTAAGACGGATAAAGGAACAATCGGATATAAAAATAAGTTCTTCCTGTCTTCTCACCTTCAGCCAGATTTAGAGGGGTCTAAATGAATCTGATATTACCAAGCTCTGTAAGCCATTACGGAATTACATCTTTAAACTTCTCTGAAGCAGGTTCTCCACCAATTCCCCAGTGTGATTTTTGGATTTCATGAATAATCACTTCTACAGCCTGAGTGGGAATCCCTAAATCTACAAAGACCTTAGTTATATTTTGGATTGTGATTTTTGCTTTTTCCTGTCCGAAACCTTCCCAGACATTTACATGGATAACGGGCATTTATTACCTCCAAAGTTTTGTTGATAATAATACTCTACTATCTGGATTCTGAAAAATCAAAGCGGGTGGCTGTTAACCACTAGGTTGTAGGTTCGAGTCCTGCCCGAGGAGCCATCTTTTTAGGGGCCAGAGACAACCTCTCATTTACTCACCATTAGGCAATAGCGAGCAATTGTAGTCATTTTGTGTCATGCGGACGTCACCGGTCTATCACATGGCAGAAAACAGGTCATTATTACGTGGGCTTGACATTTGTCTTCCAACAATTGACCTCATTTTTTCCCTGTGATATAAGCCATAGAGAGTGTTAGCTTCAGCTAGTTGGTGGGATCGTTAATTCTGCTCCTGCTATTTTCATTAGGCTGATTTCACGAAAAATTAAATCTAGCTCAAAGATTAGGAGGGATAACCAGTAATGAAGAAAAACTGGATGGCAGAACTCACCTATCATTATGAAAAAACTCGGCGCCGATATCCTCAAGATCGGCTGATGATTCTTTTTGATATCGACGGTACAATTCTAGATATGCGCTATATGGTATTTCATGTCCTGAAAGCCTTTGATAAAAAGCATGACACCCATTTTTTTCGAAAGCTTAATGTCTCTGATATTACTGTACACGAGAATCAAGTGGATAGTTTTTTAGCAGAGTTACGAATTCCATCAGAGGAACAGAGAGAGATCATAAAGTGGTATAATCAGCATCGCTGGTCTTCGGAGTATATCCTTCAGTCCCACCATCCATTTTCTGGAGTGCTTGAGGTTATTCGATGGTTCCAACTCCAGCCAAATACCTTTGTTGGCTTGAATACTGGCCGGCCTGAATCAATTCTAAGCGACACCTTGAGATCCCTGAATAAATTAGGTAAAGAGTATAAAGTTCAATTTAGTGATGAACTGTTGCGTATGAATCCTGGGGGCTGGGAACAAGAAGTAGAAAATTCGAAGGTTGCTGGAGTGCGCTATTTTCAAAAAAAAGGGTATCACATCTTCGCCTTTGTAGACAACGAGCCCAATAATTTGAAGGTGGTTTCCAATATTGATCCAGATCAAGAAATTCTCCTACTTCATGCGAATACTATCTTCGAATCTAAAAGGACCAGATTACCTTCCCGTACGGTCAAAGGTAAAGCATACGACATAACTGAACTAATTCCCGAGAAAGAACTGCCCCAGCATATTCAATTTGTTTGGCATGGTATAAACGACGAAGTGAACTTACGTCAATTTCTAGCTTCTGAGATTACTTGGGGGGAATGTGATGTTCGTATGGATCCCATAGCCAATGAGTTGATTCTTCGTCACGATTCCTTTGTAGAACTCCCTCTGGATGTAGACGAAGATTGGTTTAGTTTGGATCGTCTGCTCCATCGCTTGTTAAAAACAGGCAAGTCAATTAAGCTCGATTTAAAGTCAGGCGGTATTTTGGTAGATAAGGCTTTGAAATTCATTGAATCTTCCAGCTTTGATGAATCTCGCCTGTGGTTTAACGGCAATGTGGAAAGACTGCAAGAGCAAGGGTTCAGAAAATTAGCCAGTGCCCACCCCGATGCTATTTTGCAATGCCCTGTTGATTTTTTAGCTCCTCTGATTAGCAGTGCCCCAGAAAAAGCTCAGGAAATACTCGATATGTTTATAAAATGGGGTATCAACCGCTTTTCCATTAATTGGAAAACTCAGAACATGCGCAATTTCTTTGATCAGATGGATAAATGGGGATTTGAAGTCAATATTTACAACGTTCCTGATTTAGAGTCATTCCTGGAGATGGTGCTTCTCATGCCGCGATCTATCACGTCCGATTTCAATTTTCCTAAATGGCATTATTATGGCAGAGGCTCAGGAGAAGATGGTAGCCATTATGAATATTCTATACGAAAGACGAAAGGAAGAAAGTAGGTGCAACTAGAAGTTTACACACCATGAAAAATTATCCAGAGCAGGAAGCCAAAGACATTAAAGCCTTGGCTTCCCTGGATTGAAAAAGGACGCTGATCGAGTTAGAATTCTTATAAGGGAGTAAAAAATATGAAAGTTTTACTCATTATTAACGATGCACCGTATGGGACAGAAAAAGCCTACAATGCTATGCGGCTAGCGATGATGATTCAAAAAGAACACGCTGATGCAGAGGTTCGTATTTTCCTGCTGGCAGATGCAGTAACATGTGCGGTCCCAAAACAGTCAACTCCAGAGGGATACTACAATCTAGAACGGATGTTTAAATCGGTCATAAAAAAGGGTGGAGTAGTGAAGGCTTGTGGTACGTGTGCCAACGCTCGCGGAATCAAAGGAATAAACCTGATAGATGGTATTGAAATAAGCACAATGAGCCAATTGAGCCAATGGACAGTAAGTTCAGACAAAGTTTTAACCTTCTGAAGCTACAATATTAAAGTTATATAATCCTGAATTTTCATATCTTTTGAGGCGAGTGGAAGCCAAATCTCCTAAAGCCTTCGACTTCCCATTATGCAGGAGGTGGTTGAGAAGCACCCCGATTATAGCAATCCGAAGAATGGATTTGCGCAAATCTGGTATTCGGAGCATTGTACGGAAGAGCTTTTATCCTTGGTAGCGCTGCGGAAGCCTAACTGCAAGGATCAGATGCGGTCTATTTGTTGCCTGCATCCGCTTGTTGGGCAGTCAGTGCGACGTAGATCACCGATGGAGTTTTCGAATCGTCTCGTTTGAGTGTAAATGTTTTGCGGCAATCCTTAATGAGCGACAGGAGACCTTTGTGACCAAATGTCCGGGGATCAAATGCCGGGTCCAATCGACGAAGAACAGACCCCATTGTCGACAGATTAATCCATTCTTCTTCCCTCGCAACCATCTCGAACGCTTTAAGAAGAAGAGGCTCAGGGTCAGACAGATCAGACTTCTCTTCCTTTTTCGTTATTTTGTTCGTTTCCTTTGTTTCAGTAAGGTTCTCGCAATAGATAAATTGATTGCATGCGTTGGTGAAGGCTTCTGGAGTTTTCTTCTCCCCGACTCCAATGACAAAAAGCCCTTCCTCTCTTATTCTTGTTGCTAGTCGTGTGTAATCGCTATCACTGGAAACAATGCAAAAGCCGCCAACATCGTTGCTGTGGAGTAGATCCATCGCATCGATTATCATCGCGCTATCTGTTGCATTCTTGCCGACCGTATACCTGAACTGCTGAATCGGTTGAATAGCATGTTTGTGGAGTAATTTTTTCCAGCTATTCATGCTTGTAGTGGTCCAGTCTCCATATATCCGCTTGACTGTGATCATGCCGAATTTGCTAATTTCTGCCAAGATCTGAGGAAGAAGTGACGCTTGCGCATTGTCTCCATCAATGAGTACGGCAAACTTTTCTTGCTTAGATTGTTCATCCATTTTGTAGCCCTCCACTGGTCGATTTAGGCCCAACAATTACTATACCGCATGCAATAAAATGTGAAAACTGAAGCTCAAATAACATCTTGAATTAATGAACCCATGCATCATAGCAATGAAAACACAGTAATATTCTATCAATATCCTTGTTATGCTACAAGCCTCATATCTATTATTATGTTAACCTGTGATTTCAAAGTTATTGATTATCAAAAAATCAGAAAAATAATGAAATTTGAAATCCGGAATTTGGGGCTGGAATTCAGGAATGCTCTCTCATCCTTCAGCAATTATTCTATGGAAATTGATCCGTAAATGGGGCCTGTCCCCATTTCTCTACCCTGCTAGCGTAATCCTTACCTTGACTTCATGGCCCCCTGCGAATAAAATCTTCCCTCAATCAAAATGGAGATGGAAGATGAGATGTAAACATTGTCTTAAAGATGTGACGCAATATGATCCTCTTGGCTACTGTGTTCAGTGTGGCGTATGGTACAAAGCCGAAGGCGAAGAAATAAAGGGTGTATACATGCGCTGTTCTACAAGAGACGACAATCCAGAAAAGTGCAATCTGGTAGTTCAAAGCCAGTTCAGAGGGGCTGAAGAATTGCCAGAAAGTAGAGAAAAACCTATTGCTACAGCAAGAATGCCCAACATTCGTAAAGCTGATAAGATCTGTGCTTCTTGTGCGGATAAACACTTTGTTTAGTAGTTTTTTAATTAGACCTTAGAGCGGTCAGATTCGTGGCCGTTTTTTTTTATCCGGAGAAAACCATATCCTTTCACGGGTCCGAAAATGGGGCCAGGCCCCATTTCTCTAACGATTATTGAGGAAGGATAAATGAATTATGTTTCCTATTGAGTCATGATCGATACGTTCATTATTAAGTTGGTCCTTTCCTTCATTGTGGGCGGTGCTTGGGTCACAATCGCGACTTTGATCGCTGATAAATATGGAACAAAATTAGGCGGTATTATCATAGGTCTTCCCTCCACTCTGCTCGTGTCTCTGTTTTTCATCGGTTGGACGCAGTCTCCTGGTGTGGCAGTTGAAGCGACAACGATTGTGCCGATCATCGGAGCTGTCAACGCGTTGTTTCTGGTTGCGTATATCGCCCTGGTCAGAGTGAACTTTTGGATGGCGTTATCTGGCTCGGCACTTTTTTGGGCTTTGTGTTCGTTTAGTTTGTTAGTTTTTAAGTTCAGCAATTTTTATCTTTCATTAATGATCTATGTCATCGTGGTGTTCATTTCGTATTTCATAATTGAAAAGGGAATTAGAGTAAAATCAAAGTCCGCCCGAGAGATAACGCACACTGTCGGCACTTTACTGTTCCGGGGACTCTTAAGCGGAACGATAATTGCTCTCGCAGTGGCGATGGGAAAGATCGGGGGCCCGCTGTTGGGCGGCATATTCGCCATGTTTCCAGCCATGTTCCTGAGCACTGTATTGATCACTTATTTTTCTCAGGGACCGCTGTTTTCCTCTGCGGTGATGAAAGTTGCACTTTTCAGTGCAGTGAGCGTGGTTTTGTATGGAGTGCTTGTGAGGTCCACGTATATCCCGCTTGGGTTGGGGTGGGGGACTCTTGTATCGATCATCATTTCTTTTTCCACTGCGTTTTTTATTCATGTCCTTGTCATCAAGAGAATATCCTGATAACTCCGGGGAAAGAGATAAGGACAGGTATTTATGCTCAGTAATTAGGTAACATTTTTGCTCTATCTGTCGAAGAAAAAAGTGTCATTGCGGGCGTAATACTAAAAAATCGATGAGGAATATAATATAAATTATGTCTACCTGTGACTTCAAAGTTATTGATTATCAAGAAGTCTATAAATAATGAAAGACGGGATAGTTTGACAATTTATGTTTAAAATTCGGTCCATCTTTAGGTGAAGATAGATTTTATTTTTCGGGAAGCACAAACTCATAATCAATGAAATATTTATATTTGTTCGTATGATAGTAAACAAGATCTGGATTCATAGAGCCGACGCATAAAAGGCGTAAATGGGGCCTGGCCCCATTTCTCATAGAGCGGTTAGATTTGCGGCCGGTTTTTTTAAAAGCAGCCTGGCCCCATTTCCCAACACCTCATTTCCCAACATCTCCCAGTCTGTAGGGTGATTTTGGCTTGTATGTATCCTCGACTGCGGTGAACTTTTTAGCCTTTTCAGGTGAGGGAATGAATGCAAAATTCATCTTTCATATCCTCTCTACTGATGATTGACAGTATGAGAGCACTCTGCAACCATATGAGCTTGCTGTTAATAACCTGTGGAGACTATTTGAAGAAACTGTTTTTGGGAAGAAGAGAAAAATAACCTGCAGTGACCGTCTATTATTTATGAATTATTTGAGAGCTGTTTCAAGAAAGACAAACTTGATAGGAGTTGACAAATATTGTCAAATTGTTTATTTTTAAAGGAACCTTTTGAGGATCAATAATGGGATCAAACCTTGGCGAACTTCTTGTCCGTGAAAAAGTCATAAATAAAGACCAACTGAAGACTGCTTTTGATTATGAAAAGAAGAATAAAGTTTCTATCGGAAGTGCTCTAGTAACCTTAGGTCATGTTTCAGAAGAAGAAATGGCCCAGGCATTGAGCCGCCAGCTGGGCTATCCTTATATTGACCTCAGTCAATTCGAAGTCTACCCCGATGTCATCAATCTTATCCCCGTCGACATTGCCAAAAAACACATGATTATGCCTATTCATAGAATTCGGTCTTTTTTAACAATGGCCATGGTCGACCCAACAGATTTGGATGTCATCGAAAATGTCAGGTTTCGTACGAGCTTGAGCATCCAGCCTGTTATTGCCTCAGAGTCCGGGATTAATGATGCCATAAACAAATATTACGGCTCTACTGATTCCGACCGTGTTAAAGAAATAATAGATGAAATCGCGCATGCTGATGACGGAGCAGTAGACGTCATTGAGGAAGAAGGGGAAGAGTATAGTATGGAGGAGCTGGTTCATTCCACAGAAGAAGCTCCTGTCATCACTCTTGTGAACACGATATTTATGGATGCCATAAGAAAAGGAGCCAGTGATGTCCATTTTGAGCCGTATGAGCGCTCCTTCCGAGTGAGATACCGCATTGACGGCATTCTTCATGAAATGATGGATCTAGCCATGAAGTTCAAAAATCCGGTGCTATCACGGGTAAAGATCCTCGCTACAATGGATATAGCAGAAAAGAGGCTGCCTCAGGACGGGCGGATAAAAATGAGAGTAAAATGGGGGGAGAACAATCGCAAAGAAGTTGATATGAGAGTATCTTGCATCCCAACGATTTTTGGGGAGAAAATTGTTTCCCGTATTCTTGACCGTGAAATGTTGCAGTTAGACCTTACGAAATTAGGTTTTGAGCGAGAATCTCTTGACGTTTTTGAGAAAGCTATCGTCAGGCCCTGGGGAATTATTCTGGTCACTGGACCTACAGGAAGCGGGAAGACAAATACTTTGTATTCCGCTATTTCCAATTTAAACGCCAAGGAAAAAAACATCATGACGGCTGAAGATCCTGTAGAGTTTTATATGCCTGGAATAAACCAGGTTAATATAAAGGACGAGATTGGTTTAAATTTTGCTACTTCTCTTAGATCTTTCTTAAGACAGGATCCGGATATCATGCTCGTCGGTGAGATGAGGGATTATGAGACTGTTGATATTGCTATTAAAGCTGCGCTAACTGGCCATCTGGTCTTCTCCACTGTTCATACCAACGATGCAGCAGGCACAATTATGAGGCTGGTGAACATGGATGTCGAACCCTTTTTGATCGCAGACTCTCTTGCTCTAATCGTAGCCCAAAGGCTTGTGAGACGCCTGTGCAAAAAATGCCGTGAAGAACAAAAACTTGCTCCTGAAGCCCTTGTTGACATTGGCTTTTCTCCAGAAGAAGCAGGGAAAGTGAAAGCCTTTAAAACCAAGGGTTGTTCTGCTTGCAATGACACAGGCTACAAAGGAAGGACCGGTCTTTTTGAAGTCATGGAAATAACTGATCGTATAAGAGAGATTATTTTGAGTAAGGGGCAACCCAGGGAAATAAAAGCGGTAGCTATCAAGAACGGAATGATCAGCTTGCGTCAAAGCGGGTTGACTAAGATAAAAGACGGAGTTACAACCATCGAGGAAGTTTTAAGAGAAACTGTAAAGGACGCGGAGACAAAAAATGACACAAACAATGCATGAAATGCTTAAAGTTGCATGTGATAGGAATGCAAGTGATTTACATATAACAACCAACATCCCACCACGGATCCGAGTGGATGGCAGATTGATCTCGCTCGACCACCCACCTTTAACTGCGGTTGAAACCAAGAATCTTATCTATAGTTTATTAACAGATAAGCAGAAGAAAACGTTTGAACAGAAATTGGAGCTTGATTTCTCTTTTGGCATAAAAGAGATGGGACGCTTTCGGGGGAATGTCTTCATGCAGAGAGGATCAGTTGCAGGAGCCTTTCGGAGATTTCTTAGCCAGATGTGGAGCTTTTCTAAGTTGGGCGTTCCGCCAAGAGTTGCCCAGCTTTGCGCTCTGCCCCGGGGATTGGTCTTGGTGACAGGGTCAACAGGCTGTGGGAAGTCAACAACTCTAGCTTGCATGATTGAACATATCAATGCAGAAAGAGGAGTTCATATAGTAACCATAGAAGATCCTATTGAATATTTTTTCTCTGCTGGTAAGGCCATGATAAACCAAAGGGAACTCGGTTCTGACACATTGTCTTACCCCAACGCGCTTCGTTCTGTTTTAAGAGAAGATCCAGATGTTGTTTTTGTCGGGGAAATGAGAGATTTGGAGACCGTGGAAGCCACCTTGCACGTGGCCGAAACCGGGCATCTTACTCTCTCAACCCTTCATACTAATTCAGCATCTGAGACGGTTTCAAGGATTGTCGATATTTTCCCTGCTCAGTACCAGGCTCAAGTAAGAATCACACTTTCCATGTGCTTGGAAGCGGTGTTGACTCAGGCCCTCTTGCCTCGAGCGGACGGAAACGGAAGAGTTCTGGCTATGGAGATCCTCATCCCTAATGCAGCGATCAGGAATCTCATAAGAGAAAATAAACTCCACCAAATATACTCCGCCATGCAGATGGGCCAAGAGAAATATGGGATGATGACTTTTAACCAATCTTTGGCCAGCCTTTATACCAGAGGGCAAATCACCCTCGAGACCGCCATGAGAGTATCCTACAGACCGGAAGAATTGACAGAGATAATTGAAAGAGGAGGAGTCGGCAAAATGGCAACTGAAGGCTTTTCTCGATCTAATATGAGAAAATAAAAGGAGGAATGAGATGGCTGTTTTTGTCTGGAAAGGTAAAAATCGTTATGGAGATGTTGTCAATGGAGAGCGTGTTGCTAAGTCCATAGCAGACTTGACAAGAACTCTGAAGAGAGAGCAGATAACCGTCTTTGATGTCTCAAAGAAAAGAGTTGAGATAAAGATCCCCTTTCTTAAAAGAGAAAAAGTCAATCTCAAAGAATTATCGATCTACAGCAGGCAAATTTCTGTTTTGGTAGACGCAGATCTTCCTTTGATTCAAAGCTTGACCATGCTGGCCGATCAGACAAAGAACGTTTATTTTAAAACTGTAATTCAAACCATTAGGAAAGATGTTGAGTCTGGTTCCACTTTAAATGAGGCCAAAAGGAAATTTCCCAAGGTCTTTGATAACCTCTACTGCAATCTTGTGGCCTCAGGAGAGCAGAGCGGTTCGCTTGATGTTATGCTGCAGCGCTTAGCCGAGTATTTGGAAAGTATTGTCAAGTTAAAGGCCCAGATCAAACAGGCAATGACATACCCTGTGGCTGTTTTGATTTTTTCTATTGTAATTACGATTTTCATGATGTGGAAGGTTGTTCCGGTCTTTTCTAATATTTTTATCGAGTTGGGAGCAGATATGCCCCTCCTTACGTTGGTGGTTATGGTTATCAGTCAGTTTGTCGAGAAATATATATTGTTCATCTTTCTCGGGTTTATAGGCGGTATTTTTCTTTTCAGGTATTTTAAGAAAACAAAGGTAGGAAGAAGGATCATTGATATATCGATGCTTAAAATGCCTCTTTTTGGACAATTGTTCCGGAAGGTTGCCTTCTCTCGAATCACGCGAACTTTAGCCACACTCCTTTCTGGAGGTGTGCCCATGCTGGAAAGTCTTAAAATCACCTCCACTACGGCTGGAAATGTTGTCTTAGAAGAGCGTATTGTTGCGGCCCGAACCATGGTCTCCGAGGGAGGAAATCTTACAGATGCCCTTAGAGAAAAAGCTATGTTTCCCATAATGGTAACACAGATGGTAAGTGTGGGTGAAGCCACGGGAAATCTGGATTCAATGTTGGGGAAGGTAGCCGATTTTTATGATGATGAGGTTGAAACTGCAGTGGGGTCCCTTCTTTCTATATTGGAGCCCATTCTTCTTATCTGCATCGGAGGATTAATCGGATCGATCGTTATTTCCATGTACCTGCCTGTCTTCAGTCTGATGCAGCAGTTTTAAGGAGTAGATAGACAGAAGACAAAGATAATTTTCGCAAGACAGGGGGTCGAAAAGAATCAAGAAGAACATCCAAAATGCAAAAAAGACGGGAAACTGAGGAGATAGATACAAAAAAAAAAGATATCTTATGGCTAATTCTCCTTCGTTTAATCATAGTAACGTCTCTTGTAGTTTCAGCCGTTATAATTCAATACAGCACATCAGTTTTTCTCCCGCTTAATTCCTTTTACTACTTAATCCTCTTATTCTACGTTCTCTCAGTCATCTATTTTATTTTTTATATCTGGGGAAAATATCTTATCCCTCAGGCTTACTTACAAATATTCTTCGACCTCCTTTTGATTACAGCCCTTGTCTATATTTCTGGAGGATTACAAGGGTCTTTTTACTTCCTTTATATTTTAGGAATAATTGCAGCAAGCATCGTTCTCTCCAAGCGGGCTGCCTATCTGACTGCGGCCCTCTCTGCCATCTTTTTTGGTTATCTTGTGGTTTTGATGTATCGGAGAATCATTCCTTCTTTTGCTCCCGAGGAAATTCCGGAAATTTCTCTGGGTCTTGTTATAAACAATATTTTTATTGCCTGGAGTGCCTTTTTCCTCGTGGCCTTTTTAATGAATTACCTGACCGGGAGTTTACAGAAAACGAGGGACGAGCTTCGCCTGATTCAAAAAGAGCTTGAAATAAAAAATCGGCTGGCAGTGGCTGGAGAGGTCTCAGCCCAACTGGCTCATGAAATCCGGAATCCCCTGGCAGCAATCTCAGGCTCTGTTCAGGTTCTGAAAGACGAATTAAACCTGCACGAAGAGCAAAAAGATCTGATGAATATCATTGTTAAAGAATCAGGGAGAGTTTCTCGATCCATTGAGCAATTCCTGAATTTAGCTTCCCCGGTCAAGCAAGCCTTTTCCTCTATCGACCTCTCAGCTATTTTAGAAGAAACCGTGGTCTTGCTTCAAAGCGGCGGCGAGCTAAACGGGAACTTTCGGGTTGAGGGGAATTTCAAATCAGTCCATGTTCGATATTTTGGAAGCGGCAGCCAGTTCAAGCAGTTGTTCTGGAATATCATTAAGAATTCGCTCAGAGCAATGCCCGATGGCGGGACGTTGACTGTTGATTTCAACCAGGAGAAAAAGGATGAAATCCAATTAAGGATGGCCGATACCGGAAAGGGCATGACCGAAGAAGAAAAAGAAAGGATTTTTGAACCTTTCTATTCTGGTTTTGAGGGTGGGCAGGGAATTGGGATGGCTGTTGTTCACCGGATTGTGGGCGACTATAAAGGGGAAATCAAGATTGACTCTGAGCTTGATAAAGGAACAGAGATCGTCATAACTCTTCCCCTGAGGGGACCTGGAAATCCAAGAATACTGAAAAGTGTAAAGAAAAAGAAAGATGGATAAAATACTCATAATAGACGATGAAAAGAGCGTTCTCGATATGCTCAACGTAATCTTTAAAAAGGAAGGCTACAGAGTAAAGAAATCCCTTTCTGCCCAAAAAGCCCTTGAATTGATAGATGAAGAAGACTTTGACCTTATTCTCTCCGATATAAGGCTCCCGCAGATAAGCGGAATGGAGCTTCTCCGCAAGGTCAAGGAGAAAAAGCCCGGGATTCCTGTCATCATGATAACAGCTTACGGGACAATCAAACAGGCGGTGGAGGCTTTTAAAGCAGGGGCCATAGATTATGTGGTGAAGCCTTTTGACGTGGAAGAGCTGAAAATCATTGTTTCTCAAGGGCTGGAAAAGATAAAGCTTAAAGAAGAGAATATTTTTCTTAAAAAAGAACTCAAGGAGAAATATAGTTTCAAGAACATGGTGGGCAAAAGTAAGAAAATGAAGGAGATCTACAGCTTGATTGAAAAGCTTGCGGCAACAGATTCCACCGTACTTATAACTGGAGAAAGCGGTACGGGAAAAGAGATGGCTGCCAGAGCGGTTCATCTTCTCAGCCAGCGCTGGGATAATCGGTTTGTCTCCATAAACTGCGGCGCTCTTCCCGAAAATCTGCTGGAGAGCGAGCTTTTTGGCCATGTGAAGGGGTCTTTTACAGGCGCAGTGGTTAATAAAAAAGGCATGTTCGAAGTGGCAGAGAAAGGAGTTTTATTTTTAGACGAGGTGGGAGAGATGTCTCCCTGGACTCAGGTGAAGCTCCTTGGGGCTATCCAGGATAAGAAGGTAAGAAGAGTGGGTGGGACTGAGGAAATTCCGGTTGATGTCCGGATCATCGCCGCTACCAATCAAAATTTAAAGAAGAAAATCGAGGAAGAGAAATTCAGGGAAGACCTCTTTTACCGCCTGAATGTCATTTCTTTTGAAATGCCCCCTTTAAGAGAGAAAAAAGAAGACCTGCCTCTCCTTGTCTCTCATTTCCTCAAGAAATACTGCAAAAAGATGGGAAAAAAGATGAAAAGAATTGTTCCCGAAGTGATGAATATCTTCGAATCCTACCCTTGGCCAGGGAATGTCAGGGAGCTCGAGAATCTGATAGAAAGAATCGTCGCCATCGAGGATAGGGGGACAATAACAGAAGACAGCCTTCCTGAAGAACTTTTAAAACCCCATAAAAAGCCGGAAACCAACCTCCTTTTTCAGCAGGGTTTTAACCTCAATTCACATCTTGATGAAATTGCCCAAAATTATATCAAAGAGGCTCGCCAGGCTGCCAACGGTAACCTCAAGGAAACAGCTTCTCACCTTGGCGTCAGCTACCGCACATTGCGGTACCTCATCGATAAATACGGTTTAAAATCTTCCTGAAAAACTCCATAAGAAGAAAAAGTAAAGGAGATAATAGAATTTTGCCTGATAAGTGACATATTTTGTCAAATGAGAGACAAAAGATGTCATTTTGGAGTAAGGAAATTGAGATCTTAAAATATAACCTATTTATTTTCAATAAGTTAATATTTTTTTTAATTTGGCACAGAAATTGCTAAATAAAGATTGCACATTAAATTTTAATAATGTCAAATTTAACATTCTCTGGCGGACTAGAACAATAAAGTCACCAGAGCCAAGGAGGTTTTTAAATGTTAAAAAAAGTAAGAGGTTTTACACTGATTGAGCTGCTTATCGTTGTTGCTATCTTAGGAATTCTTGCCGCTCTTCTCATCCCCAACGCTATTACCGCCATTCAGAAAGCGAAGCAGAAAAGCACCATGAAAGATATCGTTGTCATTTCCACAGCTGTCACAGATTATGTTACTGATAACGGAGTCACTCCCACTCAAGATGGTACTTACACAGCCACATCTGCCTTCTATACCGGGCTTTCCCCCTTCTACGTCAAAGTCCTTCCCCTTACCGACCAGTGGGGTACTTTTTATAATGCTTACTGTGGTACTGATGTAGACGGAAATTATGGAATTAGTGGAGCAGCTGGAGATGATTTCGTAATTGCTTCCTATGGACGTGCTGGAATATTAGAAAGTTTTACCTTCAGTCCTACCAATCCAGAAGCGGGGTTGTTTGTGGTAAGCCAGTCAGCCCATTTCAACAATGATTTAGTAATGTGGAATGGTTCCTGGATTCGTGCGCCAAGGACTTCTGCTGCAGCCGGCACCTAATTTCAAGCTGGTACTCGCTAAAGTACTTTCCAAACTTGTAAGAGGGCGATACATCAAGCAGTGTATCGCCCTCTTCTTTTATCTAACGCAATATATATTTTTACAATGTAATTGCGAGCCCTGAAAGGGCGTGGCAATCTCATCCTATAAAGACGAGATCGCCACGTCGCTTCGCTCCTCGCGATGACACTGGAATAATTGCGTTTGTATTAGTAACAAAATATAGTATAATTTTTTCTCTGGAGCTGCTTTAAAAAGAGAATGCAAATGTTGAAAAAAGCAAGGGGTTTCACATTGGTTGAATTAATCATCGTTGTTGCTATCGTCGGGATCCTCTCGGCGCTTGTAATCCCCAATGCCGTAGTCGCCATACAGAAAGCTAAACAAAAAGAAACGATGAAGCAAATTACACACCTGGCCACCGCCATTGCAGATTATGTAACTACGGTTGGATACGCTCCTGATGCTGGAAATCAATCAGGTGCTATTCAATCCAGCGGCAATTTCCTAAGTTCTATTTCCCCTATGTTTTTAAGAGTTTGTCCTATAAATGATCAATGGGGGAATCCTTTTCTAGTTTATACAGGCACAGCCGTAACCTCGGTTTACGATATTCCTGCAGAAGATATATATGATGATGACTTTTTAATTGTTTCCTTAGGACGAGACGGAGAGGACGGCGGAGATGATAGCTTTACTTATAATACCGCTAATCCTTTTGCCGGCATGTATCAGATAGAGTCTATTGCGGATTTCAATAATGATTTGATCAATTTGGATGGAGCTTGGCTTCATGCTCCTCGAATAATGTTAAGTGGTTCATGATTTAAATAATTTTTAGCTATGTCGCCTGGGGTCAGGCCTCCATAACTTCTATAACTTTGAGGTCAGGCCTTGCCATTGGGAAGAGATATTTTCCCGCATTCTTGCCCTTATGGCATCCCCTGGGATAAGACCCCAGATAATGACCCCATACCTGACTGATCCCCGCTCTCCTTTTATTCAAGGACTTATGTTATAATCTCAGCAACAAGGAATGCGAACAATTGTCCTTTTGATTACATATGCTCTTCTGACGATTCTTCTCATTCCTATTCTTCTTTTCTGCTCCCCGCTAAAGTTTGCTCAGCCTATTATCTTGGTCACCAGGTGGGCTTTGTGGGTTGGGCAGAAAATATTGGGGATTCGCCTTGATGCTTCCGGAATCGAGAGAATAAATAAAAGAGTGCCCTATGTTTTCATGGCTAACCATCAGAGTTTAATCGACGGTCCTTTGCTTTATCTGATCATTCCTCAATTTGTTAGAGTTCTCCTGAAAAAAGAAGCTTTCAGGATCCCTGTTATCGGCCAGGCTATGAGACAGGTGGGTTTTGTTTCTGTTGATAGAAAAGGTTTAAGGGGAGGAAAAAAGAGCATAGATCGAGCCACTTGCATGATAAAAGAGAAGGGCATTTCCTTCCTGATATTTTCCGAAGGCACGAGGAGTCGAGACGGGAAACTTCAGCCATTCAAGCGGGGAGGATTCTTCCTGGCGGTCAACAGCCAGGTTCCCATCTTTCCTGTGAGCATAAAGGGAAGCTACGCACTCCTACCCAAAGGTTCTTTTTTTGCTAAAAAAGGAAAAGTGGGCGTGATATTTCATCCGCCCGTTTCTGTCCAGGGATTTGACAGGAACAACCTCTCCCAGCTCATGGGTAAAGTCAGAAGCGTCATACAGAGTGGATTAGATTGAAAATTTTCAAGAAACTTTATTATTAGCCAGGAGGGAAGATGGATTATCAAAATGTTATCGAGGAATGGAGACAAATTGCCGGGGATTTTTTTGCAGCCAGGAGTGATCTTTTCGAAAAAGTGGTGAGCCTTTTGGTCGAAAAGCTAAGAGCCGGGCATAAGATTCTGATTTTTGGTAACGGCGGAAGCGCTGCCCAGGCTCAACATTTTGCTGCAGAGCTTGTGAATAAATTTCTAAAGGAGAGGGCTCCTATTCGAGCAATCTCCTTAACCACAGACACATCTACCCTCACGTCTATCGCTAATGATATATCTTACGACTATGTCTTCAGCCGCCAGACAGAAGCCCTTGGGGACAAAGGGGATGTTGTCCTTGGCCTTTCCACAAGCGGAAACTCACCCAACGTAATGGAAGCCATGAAAGTTGCCAAAGAGAGAGGATTGCTAACCGTGGCCTTCACCGGAAAGGGAGGAGGAAAGCTCAGCTCTCTCGTTGATTATCTCCTTGATGTGCCTTCAGAGAGCACTCCCAGGATTCAGGAGGTTCATCTTCTCCTGCTTCATCTTTTAGCTCAGGAGATAGAGAAAAGGTTGGAATAAAACTCTTTACCTTGACCGCCAGAACCTCTCCCTGTGCGGTCTGGATTTGGATTCCCTGAACGTGAGGGGCTTTTCCTCCGCAACTGGGCTTTCAGGCCCGGGTGAAAAACCGGCAGAGCAGAGTATCATTGAAGCTTAAGACTTGGTGGAATCGGATTTTTATCCGAAAGGCTTCTTTTTTATGCCTTTTGCCCCTCGGTCATGTTATCCTTTTGATAGCCTTTTTGGTCCGGCATCAATCACTATTTGCGAGCAACCACTTTTGAAGAGTTTAAAATTCTCAATAAACCGTGCCGCTAATGCATCATATTTTTTCCAATACTCGTCTTTTTCACCCCAAGAATTGGATGGTTCAAGAACATCATCGGGAACATCCGGGCAAACAATAGGAACTTCAAAGCCAAACAGCTTATCCTTACGGTATTCTACATCATTCAGCTTGCCTTCCAGGGTTGCATTAAGGAGGTTACGTGTGTGGCGAATACTAATGCGTTTACCAACACCGAATCGTCCCCCCACCCAGCCGGTATTAACCAGCCAGCATTGAGAATCGTGTTTAAGCATTCGTTGTTTAAGCATCTCGGCGTATTCAAACGGAGGCCGTACCATGAACGGGGCGCCAAAACATGCACTGAAAGTGATCTGTGGTTCAATACCAAGTCCGATTTCGGTTCCTGCTATTTTGGAAGTGTAACCGCTGATAAAATGATACTGGGCCTGTTCTGGGGTAAGTCGGGCTATTGGCGGCATAACACCGGATGCATCACATGTTAGAAAAATAATGTTCTTAGGATGAGAATTTACCATTTTCTCGGGTACTACATTGGGAATAAACTCAAGCGGATATGAAGCACGTGTGTTTTCAGTAATTATGTCATCGTCCAGGTCAATCCTGCGAGTAACTGAATCATAAACTACATTTTCTAGAATGGTGCCAAAACTTCTGGTGCAAGCATAAATTTGTGGTTCATGTTCAGCGGAAAGACGAATAACTTTGGCATAACAACCGCCTTCAAAATTAAACACACCGTTTGAACTCCAGCCATGCTCGTCATCACCAATGAGCCTTCTTTTAGGATCTGCAGAAAGGGAGGTTTTTCCTGTTCCGCTGAGTCCGAAAAAAAGAGCCACATCCCCAGCCTTCCCTACATTGGCGGAACAGTGCATAGGAAGCACATTATCGAATGTCAAAAGGAAATTCAAAACAGTAAAGAGCGATTTTTTGATTTCGCCACCATATAGGGAATTTGCTATTATAGCCATCCGTTCCGCGAAATTAATTACGATTGCCGTGTTGGTTCTTGTGCCGTCTATTTTGGGGTCCAATTTAAAGCCAGGTACGGAAATTATGGTAAACTCTGGAATAAAATGTTTAAGCTTGTCTTGATTATTTGTAGTAATAAACATATTGCGGGCGAACAAACTATGCCACGCTTTCTCTGTAATAATTCTCACCTGTATACGGTATTCGGGATCAGCCCCGGCGTAGCAATCCTGAACAAATAATTCTTTGTCCTGTGCAAAGGCCTGCACCCGTGTTAACAGTGCATTGAATTTTTCAACACTGATGGGACGGTTGTATTCACCCCACCAAATTTTGTCTTCGGTGGTTTCTTCCCTTACAACAAATTTATCTGCAGCCGCACGTGCTGTGTGTTTTCCGGTATTTACCAGTAAGGGTCCAGCATGAGCGATATGTCCTTCATTCCGAAAAACAATTTCCTCATAAAGAGCGGATTCAGGCAGATTCCAGTAAACTCTCTCAAGATGAACCAGTCCGTGATTCTTAAGACTGTAGTCCGAAGCCAGTTCCTTGGCCTCTTTAATGGCGGGTGTATTGAATTCAAGGTATTTGCTCATGTCCAATCCCTCACTAATTTGCGGTCACCGATATAAAGTTCGTTTGGAGAATTCGGATCTAATGCCCATTTCATACGTTCGACGCCTTCAGTGATGTCTTTTATTGAACCGCAGAAGCTCATTCTCAGATAACCTTCCATACCAAACTCAACTCCAGGCACGGCTAATACCAGAACCTTATTAATTAAAAATTCTGAAATTTTAGTTGATTCTTTTCCATAAACGCTAAAATCTGCAAAACAATAGAAAGCACCATCGGGTTTTGTGACTTTAATTCCCTCAAATGAATTCAGATTTTCTATCATAACATTACGATTGTTCTCTAAGGTTACCCGAAGGTTCTCTACACTGGATTGTATTCCATTAATAGCCCCGACTGCAGCTTTTTGAAGTACTACCGAAGGGCCCCCAGTTTGATGTCCTTGAATATTGGTCATGACCTCTATAAGCTTTTTATTTGCTACTGCCCAGCCGATTCTGAAACCGGTCATTGCATACTGCTTAGAAATCCCATTGATTACAATTAGCTTTGAATTCTCTGATAAATCTTTGGCGTATTCATAGCAGTTAATCGGTCTTCTGTTATCAAAAATCAGCCGGTGGTAAATGTCATCCATTATTAGATATAAATCCCGTTTTTCACATAAGTCCACTACATCGGCGATGAACTCTTTCGAATACATTGCTCCTGTTGGATTATTGGGGCTGTTAATTAGGATTGCTTTTGTATAAGATCCCACCTTTTGTTCTATATCCTGAATTCTGGGATAAAAAGTGCCATCTTCGGGCAGAACGGGCACTCCAATAGCTCCGCATAACTTAGCCATCTCAGGATAACTTACCCAATATGGTGCAGGATAAATGACTTCCTCTTGAGGATTAAGAATAGCCTGCAATGCTACCATGATCGCCTGCTTAGCACCTCCGGAGGCCATAACATTTTCAGGCTCCACAAGACGATTATAATGCTCTTCTGTATAATGGATTATGGCCTTTTTCAACGCGGGAACACCATCAGCAGGCGCATATCTGATTTCCCCGGTGTTCAGATGTGCTGCTGCCGCCATAATGGCATCCATGGGTGCTTTGCTCTTTGGTTCGCCGGCGCCCAGATGAATGACAGGTTCTCCTTTTTCACGAAGGATAGCCGCTTTTTCGTTTAGCGTGAGGGTGGGTGATGCACTAATTGTTCTGGCAATTTGACTTATGCTCATTTCTAATCCTTAGATTAAATAACCAATTTTTTGCAAAAATGAAAGATTGCCTATCAATCCTTTTTTATCCTAATTGAATTTTAAAGCAATACATTGTTATTTGTCAAAGGGATAAGAATTTGGCTTTTATCGGGATGGCATAAAATGCATCTCTGTCCCGATTTTCCCTTCCAATCATAATGGGGAATTATAAATTTGGCCTCAAAAGATGTCAAGGACCTGGCTCTGTTACAAAAATTGGGGCCAGGCACCAATTTTCGTAACTCAAAACCCATACTTTGTACGTGGGACTCAAGTCTCAATATTTAACATATCCTCCATTCTTTTAAAATTGATAATTAGTGCTTTCCTCCTGATAAATATGTCAAATGTTGCTTTCGTTGATACCTGTCTCCTTGATTAAACTTCGCTAAGTAAAATTTGTGCCTGATAATAGGGGGGCTATCTTTTCTTAATGTCCAGTTTTTCTCTAAAGTAGGCGATGGTTTTGAGCAGTCCCTCCTCTAGACCTATTTTTGGCTGCCAGCCGAGTTTTTCTTTGGCTAATGAGATATCCGGACATCGTCGCACAGGGTCATCCGAGGGCAGAGGCTTGCGGATGATCTTGGAAGAGCTTTTGGTGAGCGTGATTATTTTTTCGGCTAATTCAAGGATAGTGGATTCTGCTGGATTTCCCAGGTTCACAGGCTGTGTAAAACCTTCTTTATCCATCGTCAATATGAAAGCATCAATGAGGTCTGAGACATAGCAAAAGGAGCGTGTTTGAGTTCCGTCTCCGTAAACGGTGACTGGTTCTCCTCTTAGTGCCTGAACGATAAAGTTGCTGACAACCCTTCCGTCATTTATGGCCATCCGCGGCCCGTAGGTGTTAAATATACGGACTATTCTGGTGTCAACGTTGTTCTGACGGTGGTAGTCCATCATCAGCGTTTCAGCCACTCTTTTTCCTTCGTCATAGCAGCTTCGGACACCGACAGGATTAACGTTTCCCCAGTAACTTTCTTTTTGAGGGTGAACTGCCGGATTCCCGTAAACTTCAGATGTGGAAGCGAGGAGGATGCGGGCTTTTATCCTCTTGGCCATGCCCAGCATATTTATGGTCCCCATGACGCTGGTCTTTACCGTTTTTATCGCATTGTTCTGGTAGTAGAGTGGTGAGGCAGGGCAAGCGAGATTATAAATTTTATCAACCTCTAAAAAGAGAGGATGGATAATGTCGTGGCGGATCAGTTCGAAATAAGAGTGGGAAAAGAGATGCCGGATATTATCTTTGTAGCCTGAGAAAAAATTGTCGACACAGACCACATCCGCCCCCCTTTCTAAAAGAGCGTCGCAAAGATGGCTGCCTAAAAAACCGGCTCCTCCTGTTATAAGGATTCGATTCATATTTTTTTCTCCTTTTTACATGTAAGCCATGAAGAGAATGCTCTTTTTTTTGAGGGCGTCCTTCTGAACTTGGGCTATTTCTTTTATTCCTTTATAGGCTAAGTTTAAAAGAGTGCTCAGTTCTTTTCTTGAAAATGGATTTTTCTCTGCTGTTGCCTGTAATTCCACGAGCTGCTCCTTCTCTGTACCGACAACATTCATGTCAATTTCTGCATTTGAATCCTCGGAGTAATCGAGGTCAAGGAGGACTTCTCGTTCCACAATGCCCACACTGATGCCGCTGACAAGGTATTTGAGGGGCATCCGGTCGATGATCTTTTCGTCCATCATCTTTTTCAAGGCGAGGGCTAAGGCAAGGCAGGCGGCTGTTACCGAAGCTGTTCTTGTCCCCCCGTCAGCCTGGAGGACGTCACAGTCAAGGATGATAGTCCTCTCTCCAAGGACGCTAAGATCTGTCACGGCACGAAGTGAGCGTCCTATGAGGCGCTGAATTTCCTGACTTCGGCCCGAAATACGAGCATGTGTTCTTTCTCTAATATTTCTTTTTTTAGTGGAGCGGGGAAGCATGGAGTATTCGGCCGTGATCCAGCCAGTTCCGCTTTTCTTAAGGAAGGGCGGAACCTTCTCTTCAATTGTAGCTGCAGCAACGATCCTGGTTTTGCCGATCTCTATGAAAGCAGAACCGTCAGCAAAATCCAGATAATCTAGCTTGATTTTTATCGGCCTTAATTCATCGAAAGATCTCTTATTGGCTCTCATTTTCCCGTTTCCTTTAGAATCCTCGCATCCACTCGGATATGCTTGTTGAAATTTTAGTTTTTCTTTCCTTATATATCAAGGATTTGACCATTTTCAAAATTCAAGCCTCCTCTTCCTCTGGTCTCGTTTTCCACCTATTGTGGAACCAAAGCCAATAATCTGGATTCTTCCGTATCTGATTTTCTATAATCTTAGTGCATATTTGGGTAATTTTCAATACATCCTGGTTGTAATTTCCTTCCAAGGTGATGCTTAGAGGGCTGAATATTTTAATGTGATAGGCATGGGATGATGTAGGATAGCAAAATACCGGGATTAGAGGTGATTTTGTCTTGAGGGAAAAAGATGCCAGGCTTGGGGTTGTGGCTGCTTTCTTGCCAAAAAAATCGACAAAGACAGCTTGTCTTCTGAGAACATTCTGATCTATCAAAAAGGCAACCATTTCTCCTGCCTGCAGAGATCGAAGAATCTTTTTTGCTGCCTGATGTTTGTAGATGATGCGGGATCCATGGCTTGTTCTGAGCTTGAGGAGCTCTTTCTCCAGGAGCTTGTTATCCAAGGCGCGGGCAACGCCACTTAGTTTTCCCTTTGTGGTGAAAAAACTCATAGCGATTTCCCAGCTTCCATAATGAGCAGAAAAGGGGAGCACTCCTTTTTTTTCTCGAAGAGCTTTAAGCAGATTTTCTTCGCCTTCGACATTTATCAGGGTATTTATTTTCTCTTCTTTAAGTTGAGGAAGCTTTATGATATCCATGAGGGTCTTTCCGAAATGCATAAAGGAGTTGCGGGCTATTCTTTTAAGCTCAGAAGAGGGCAATTCCTTTCCAAAAGCGATTTTCAGGTTGGCTAAGGCAATCAGGCGATGCTTTTTATCCAGGTAATAAAAGGCTAACCCTAAGGTTTGTCCCAAAGCGAGACACAGTTTCCGGGAAAGAATGGACAAAGGAGCTTTGGCTATTTTAAAGAGTGAAAATTCAAATAATTCTTTTAAACTTGCCATTTTAGAATATTATACCCAATTTTGGAGTAGATTTGATATTCTAGCGTAAAATTTATCCTCCACTTCGAGGTCGATCTTTAAATAAAAAACAGGGATTTTTTTAAGGCTGTTGCTGTGAATAATCTTCAAGGCATCTTTCTCAGTAGTGATGATTGCTTCAGCGTTGATTTCTTTGTATTTTTTTGTGATTTTTTCTAGGGAAGATTTGGGATAGGGATGATGATCAGGAAATTTAAAGAAAAACGATGGCTTTATGCCTTCCTCATGCAGGGTGGATAAGAATCTTTCAGGCCGGGCTATTCCGCAAAAAGCGAGAACTTTTTTTCTTTTAAGCTTTTCACCCGGCTCTCTCTCTTTCTCTGCTAACTTGAAGAAACCCCTATTTTTAACAGAGTATTCAAAGACGGTTGATTCAGGAAAGCGTTCCCTTATTCTTTTTTTTCTCTGAGGATCGACTCCTTTCTTCATCAAAAGAATGTTGGCTCTTTTAAGGGAAGAGATAGGTTCGCGAAATGCAATTTTCTCTGCCGGAGTGTAAAGAACAATGTCCAAATCTCTGTGGAGGCGGCGATGCTGGAAGCCGTCATCCAGCACAGCAAGCTCGAAACCCAGGCTCTTTGCTTTTTGGCAAGAGAGAAGACGATTTTTACCGATGAAAACTCCAGCCTGAGGAATGCTTTGGGCGACCATAAATGGCTCATCACCGGAATCCTCCCAGGCAGCCTGAATGCTTTTTCCGTCAGAGAGAATGCCTCCGCTCTTTTCCCATCTCCCTTTATATCCACGGGAGATCAGGGCAGGTTTGAAGCCGTGTTTAATGAGATAGGTTATCAGATTTATGACTAATGGTGTTTTTTCTGTCCCCCCAAAGGCGATGCTTCCCACGCTGATAACGGACAAAGGCGCTTTTTTTGGTGTTGATATTTTCTTTTTGTAAAACCAATTTTTAATCTGGCATCCTGAGCGGTTGAAAAGAGAAAGAAGGAATATGAGGAATTTCATCCTCTGGGGAATATACTATATTCGATTTCCTCTTTCAAGAAGTCATTAATGAGCGTGCCCCTTGAAAGCATCTCCAAATCCTTTATTGCTTAATAAGAGTATTTGGGAATGGTCTCGCTCCCAAAAGATTTTTAACGCCATTCAAATTCCGCTCTTCTCGGTGGCTGCGTAACTCACCCATAAATGGGTTCAGACATACTTGCCAGTCCACTGCGTGGACTCCCCTCGAAGAACGGAATTTGAAGGCTAAATCTTTTAAGGTCGCCTCACCCATCCCCAAATACTCTTACCTTATGAATGACTATTTATTCATCGCGGAAATGGAGATGCTTACCCGGTCCCCATTTTTGCTTTGACTTTTTTCTTTGGCTTATGGTAGTTTTTGCTTTCCATTCAAAACATAAGATGAGTATTTTGGCATAATGCTCGTTCATCACAAGGATAAAGGAGGATATGATATGAAAAAAAGAATATTTTCGTCCAGGGTTCTATTGGTTCTGTGTCTGGGATTAGCCGTAAGCCTTTTCCTCGGTGCGAAAAAAGCAAAGAAAGAACCTGAACCTCTTATAAAGGAATCAATCCTTGACGGGATGAAATGGAGATGTATCGGCCCATCCAATATGGGAGGACGGATTGATGATTTTGCTGTTGTGGAAAGCAATCCTAAAATCATTTATGCAGGGACTGCCTCAGGGGGAGTGTGGAAGACCACCAATAATGGCGTAACCTGGGAATCCATTTTCGACGACCAGATTACTAGCTCCATCGGCGATGTGACCGTGGCGCCTTCCAATCCGGGTATAATCTGGGTTGGCACTGGAGAACCGAACAATCGTCAGAGTTCTTCCTGGGGAGACGGGGTTTATAAATCTACTGACAGCGGCAGGACATGGAAAAATATGGGACTTCGTGATACCCATCATATTGGTCGCATTGTCATCCATCCCACCAATCCGGATATAGTTTATGTTGCAGCCTTGGGGCATCTTTGGGGTCCGAACAAAGAAAGGGGCCTGTTTCGAACCATGGACGGCGGAAAAACCTGGACCAATACCAAGTTTATTGATAAGAATACAGGTTTTGTGGATGTTGCTATAGACTTTGAGAATCCCAATGTTTTATATGCAGCAGCTTACCAGAGGCGCCGCCGCGGCTGGGGTTTTAATGGGGGAGGACTTGGCAGTGGTCTTTACAGGACGACCGATAGCGGAGAAACATGGGCCCGTCTGACAAATGGACTGCCTTCGGGTAACATAGGACGTATCGGAATCGATATTTACCAAAGAAACTCCAGCATTGTCTATGCCGTTATTGAACACAAACAGGGAGGATTTTTTCGTTCTGAAAATAAAGGCTTAACCTGGAAAAAGATGTCAAGCACCAATCCCCGGCCCATGTATTACAGCAAAATACGCATCGACCCGAACAATGAGCAGAAGATCTGGGTTCTCGGAGGTTCTATGTATGTATCTGAGGACGGAGGGAAGACTTTCCGCACGGATATTGTAAGGGGGGAGGTCCATGAAGACCATCATGCCCTGTGGATTGATCCTTCTGATTCCGATCACATGGTTCTCGGCTCAGATGGAGGGATTTATTTTTCCTATGATTGCGGCAAATCATGGGATTTTGTCAATACTCTCCCTCTTGGACAGTTTTACGAAATAGGCTTTGACATGCGCAAACCTTATTATGTCTATGGAGGCTTGCAGGATAACGGAAGCTGGGGAGGGCCGAGTGCAACCTGGCATATGGGGGGAATCACCAACGAAGATTGGATCTTAATCGGGTGGGGAGATGGCTTTTACGCTAAAGTCGATCCAACGGACTACAACACCATTTATGCCGAAATGCAGAATGGCAACCTCTTTCGGTTTGATTTAAGGTCAGGAGAGACCAAGTCAATAAGACCTGATCCTGAGGATGAGAAAGAGGTTTATAGGTTCAACTGGAACTCTCCGATTTTAATATCTCCCCATGATCCCAAGACAATCTATTATGGGGGTAACAAACTATTTAAATCTAAAAACAGAGGAGAGACTTGGGAAGCCTCGATTGATCTGACCACTCAGCAGGACAGAGAAAAGCTTCCGCTTATGGGAGTGCTTCTAGGCAAAGACACCCTTTCCCGACATGACGGCATTTCCTATTACGGCGATATCACAACAGTTTCTGAGTCCCCTCTTAAAGAAGGCCTCATCTATGCAGGCACAGATGACGGTAACCTACAGGTCTCCCGCGATGGCGGGAAGAATTGGAAGAATGTGATCAGCAAAGTTCCTCGGGTGCCCAAGTATACCTATGTCACCAGGGTTGTAGCTTCCCGCTTTAAAGAAGGGACAGCCTATGCCACATTTGACGGCCACCGCAATAATGATTTCAAAGCCTATGTCTTTATGACAACCGATTATGGTGAAAGCTGGAAGAGTATCTCTTTCAATCTGCCTCAAGGCGGAATTGTCAATGTTATAAGAGAGCATCACCGGAACCCCAATCTTCTTTTTATCGGAACAGAACGAGGCGCCTACTTCTCTATTGACAGGGGAAAGAAGTGGGTGAAATTTAAGAGCAACTTCCCTACCGTTCCCGTTGATGACATTGCCATTCATCCTCGAGAGAATGACCTGATTTTCGCCACCCATGGCCGGAGTGTATGGATTTTAGATGACATCACACCTTTAGAACAGCTTACGAAAAATACCCTGGCCTCTCCTGCATCTCTTTTTGACATACGCCAAGCGACAATCTTTAATCCTTACCGCCACAGGGAGAGTCTTGGTCACAAATTATTTGTCGCTCCAAATCCGCCTTTTGGGGCTATGATAAGTTACTACCTGAAAGAAGAAGCAAAAGAAGATGTAAAGATAATCATTCAGGATAGCACAAGTGGAGCAATAAGGGAGCTCGAGGGTTCGAAGAGTGCTGGAATCAATCGCATTACTTGGGATTTGAGGTATGGGCTTCCAGAGGTCCCTGGAGAGCAAAGGGCAGGTCGTAGATTCAGAGTTCGAGCCCCTTTTGTTCTTCCCGGAGAGTATCAGGTGAAATTGAAAGCGGCAGGTCAGGAGATGACAAAGGCTGTTCAGGTTGAAGGAGATCCAAGGATTGATATTTCCTTCGAAGACAGGAAAACTCAGCATGATGCCCTCTTAAGTATTTATAAGCTCTCCCCGTCTCTTTCAGCAGCGAGCCGTGCTTCAGATAGTATAAGAAAGGAGATAAAAAAGCAGGAAGGCGCTCTAAAAAAGATACCTAGCGCCCCCGAGTCAATTCATGAATCACTTAAGGCTATTTCCAAAGAGATCGATGACATTCGGCTTAAATTGTTAGGGAATCCGGAATTAGGTCGGAGGGGGATGCGCTTTTCAGTCAGGGGACGACTCCTCGGTCTAGGGAGGTCTATCGGAGGATATACAGGTGCTCCTTCTGAACGTCAGGTTCAGCAGATAAGCAAGGATTCTGAAGTATTAAAGACACTTATTGAGAGGATAAACAAGATAATAGAAGTGGATATTCCCAAACTGAATGAGTTGATGAACAAAAACAGCATCCCCCGTATATTTGCTGGAAAAAAAATAAGAATTAACTAGAGTTGCAGGATGGCAAGCCTGGATTATTCACGGATCGAGATTATAAGGAAGGTAGCAGGAATCTTTCTAGTTGTGCAGATAGCATTTGTCTCTTTCAGCTGCAAGAAGCAGACGCAGATCAGGGGGGTCGAACTCGAGGTGAGCTTTTCTGAAGCGACTTTATCAGATGACCTGATTACTGATATCCAGTATAGATGGAAGACGAAGAAGGACTTTGTAGGGATAAAAGAAGACTACAATGCTTATGTGCATTTTTGGCATAGATATAACCTTATTTTCTATGATAATCATTCCCCCGAAATTCCAACATCTCAATGGGAGCCGGAAAAAGAATACACTTATTCACGAAGAATATATATTCCCGCCTTTATTGATAAGTCTGGCCCTGTGTTCAAGGGAGAAGATATTTTAAGATTGTCTATCGGATTGAACTCTCCTTATGACAGGTCCGGGAAACTACCAGAGCCTCTTCTTGAAAAAAGATTAAAGTTTTCGCCTGCTCCTCCCGATATTCCCAAAATCAGCTACGAGGACGGATGGTATGATTTAGAAATAAGCCCGGGGACTTCTCTTAAAAGGTGGAGATGGACAGCCAATGAAGCCAGATGCAAAATTGATAATCCCCGTCAGGATGCACTGCTGTTTATAAAAGGGGGGGTGAATCTGGGAGTATTGAATAATCAAAAAGTTGTCTTCAAAGTCAACGATTCGATTATAGATGAATTCATCCCAGAAGAAAGTCAATTCGAGAAATCATACAGGATAAAAAAAGAAATACTTGGCGAGGCGGATAAATTTTATCTCGTTATCTCTACAGATAAAACGTTTATCCCGAAGCAGGTTATACTTCGTTCTAAGGATGAGAGAGAGTTAGGGATCCAGATTTCTTTTATTTATTTTAGATAGGTAAACGCAAATAAAGGAGAGCGGAACACCTTAGAGAACTTTCTCTTTCCCCTTATTCTTGATTTTCTTGTTAGGGCTATCTTCTCTTTCTGGCTCCGGTCCTTGCCTTCTGATATTCTTTCCTGGCCTTGGCTTCCTCTTCTTTAGCTTTCTGAAGTCTCAGAGAAGTTTCGCTTATATTTCTCTGAATGTTTTCTCTGGAACTCATGTCATCCATGCTGTAAAATTCTTGCCATAGACCGTTCACTCTCGTGGTGAATAAACCTACTTGCTCTCTCGCGCTCTTCCATTTCTGCTCGAGTTCATCTGGTGTATTTTCTTGAGGCTTCGCTCTGTCCTGGCTTCTAGCCACTGATGATCTTGCTCTGGCTCTTGATGGCTCCGCTTTATCTTGTGCAGACATCTCAGATGAAGATCCTGCCGTTGCGCTTCCTTCGGAGTAGTCTGCTTGTCTTGAAATGGTAAGAGCCGGCCCTCTTTTAATATTTGACAGATCAGCATTGGTAACAACTGTCTTTTCTTGATTCTTTAGTTTTTCTCTTCTTTCTTTTTCCTTTTTGGCTAAATCAACCAAACTTTGGGAAGAAAGGACACAGGTAAGGAATAAAGGGAGAGAAATTGCTACGATAATTTTTTTAAAACTCATTTTTCCTTCTCTTTAAAATTTATTTTATACATCAGAACTTTTTATGTCAATCAAACGAATAACTAACGCTCGCCAAGAATTACTGGCTCTTTCACACCTCTATTTGGCAATAAATACCGTCGGAGATTCATTATTGCCGCAAACATAATGTAATAAAAACCCTGATATAAGTAAATACCCCTTTGAGGTGATTTGGGGAATGATTTTGTTTCTTTTTTTCCTCACCTAAAAAGATGACCTACCCTCACCATTTCAGTTTACCTGATTTATTCATAAATTATGCCGACACCAATATTCATTTTCATTGATATCTGGTAAAAAAAGGGGACAGGCTACTTTTTCTATAAGAAACAGGACAGCTCTGGGGTCAGGCCTTGCCATCGAGAAAAGATATTTTCCGCACTCTTGTCCCTGCAGCATTCCCTCGGACAAGGTCTGGCCCCAAAAGGCCCATCAGAAAAAGTAGCCTGTTGTACTAGCTCAATAATTCGGTAACACTTTTTAGATGTCATTGCCACACTCCCTTCGGTCGCTCGCAATGACACTTCTGTCTTCAATATCATTACAGAAAGTGTTACCTAATTACTGAGCATAAACACCTGTCCCCTTTTATTTGTTTTCTACTGAGCTGTCCGAATAAAAATTGTCCGCCCATCTGAGGAGACTTCTACGGCTCCATGAACATCGGTGCGGAAGACTTTGGCTCCTATTTTTTTGTACCTTCCTAAAATTTCTTGATCTGGAAAGCCGTACCTGTTGCCCGCGCCCAGGGAGATCACAACGATTTCAGGAGATATCCTGAGGAGAAACGCTTCGGTGCTTGAAGATAGGCTTCCGTGGTGAGGAGATTTGAGCACCTGGCTTTTGATTTGCCCGGGGCTTTCTAAAATCTTTTTTTCAGCATCCATGCCGATATCACCTGAGAGAAGAAATGAAATTTGATTATAGGAGAGTCTGAGTACAAGAGAGTGGTCATTGCTTATAGTGTAAACATAAGGCTCTCCTTTATCAGGATGAAGAACTTCGATTCTCACCTTTCTTTCATGATGGGAGTAGCCACGGAAAAGCCTTTTGCGAGAGACAGATGAAGAGAGCGATCTTGTGAATTCCGTGTATGGATCACTTTCCAAGGGACTGAAAGCTTCCCAGTATTCACCTATTTTAAAATTTCTGGCAACTGCTAGTAAGCCGTTTAGATGATCGGGATGTGCATGGGTTAAAACAAGGTAATCAATTTTTTTTATTCCTTTCTCCCAAAGGAAAGGAGAAACTACATGTTCGCCTATATCAAAAGTTCCCCCTGGATGACCGCCTCCATCGATAAGCATTTTTTTACGGCCTGGAAATTCAACCAATATAGACTCTCCCTGTCCGACATCGATAAAAGTGAGCTTAAGGTTTTTGGAAAAAGAGGGAAAAGGATAGGATATCAGAACAGTAAAGAAGACAAGAAAAAGGAAGATAAAGACCAATTTTTGTCTCCTTATTTTGGAAGGAAGGAGCAAGAGAAGCAAAAAAAGGAAATAGCCGATTATGGTGAGGAGATGGGGTGTGGGTATTCGGTAGGAAATGAAAGAGACTTTTTCAAAGAGATGTGAACAACTGATAAGAAGGTTTATGAAAGATTCCATGCCTTTGGCAAGAAATTGGGACAGGAAAGAGCTTGCGAAGGAAAGGGGGAAGAATATATAACCGCCGGCCATGATCAGCCCTACCAGAGGTAACGCGACATAGTTAAGGATAAGAGAGGAGAAAGTCACCCTGTTAAAAGAGCTGGCAATAAAAGGGAGAACTCCGAGTTGGGCTGTAAGGGAGAGAACAAGGATCTCGCTGATTCTGAAGGGAAGGCGGGGGAAGTATTTAATGATCCTGGGAAAAAAGAGAATGATGGAAAAGGTGGCAGCAAAAGTAAGCTGGAAACCTACATTAAACAGACTAAAGGGATTGAAAACAAGAAGGATAACGGCGCTGATGGAGATCGTGTTGATGAGGTTGACATTCCTCCAGATGAGTTTCCCCAGGAGAAATGCCACAGCCATTATTGTAGCCCTCATTACAGATGGCCTGCCTTCCACCAAAAAGGCATAAAAAACAAGAAAGAAAATCACGAACAGATAAGAGAGGCGTGTGGGCACTCTCGAAAGCTTCAAAAGAGAGAAAAGAAAGAAGGAAATAATTGCAATATGAGCTCCAGAAATAGCAAAAAGATGATAAATTCCCGCCTTTTGGAGAGACTGGGTGATAGAAGGATCCATTCTTGATCTTTCACCCAAGAGGAGCGCTTCAAGAACAGCTCCCTGAGAAGAAAGTGCGCTTGTTTCAGAGGAAAAGTAATTTTCGATTTTTTGCTGTAATTTTTGGCGAATAACAGATACTAAATGTAAGGGAGAGTACTTTTTTCCGGATTCTAATCTTTCTACAAGAAGCGCGCTTTTGGAAAAAGCCCTGTTGTGTATGTTCTGGCTCTTGAGATATGCATTCATGGAAGATGCTTTAAAGTTTCTAAAACCTCTGGAAGAAAGAAGACGGGCAGAAACCTTGATTTTATCATGGATAAAAAGGTTGAGAGAGGAGGAAGACTCTGAGGAATGAGGCACTGTGATCCTCAGATTCCCTCTGATTTTTTCCTCCTTATTCTCGTAAAAAACTTTTTTTACTTTTATGAAGAGAACGTCCCTGTCAAGTCCACGAGAGGGAGATTTGTATAAAGTGCCGTAAAAATCGGCATAATTTGAGAGCTTTAGCCTCTGAAGAGAATTTTCTTCGAAATTTCTGTTGGAGAGAGAATAGAGACTTGCACCGAAAAGAAAAGTAGAGAGGAGAATTACAAGGAAAGAGTGTCTTTCTTTTCTGATGATAAAGAAGAGCCAGGCACAAGCGAGAGATGTTACCAAGGATAAGATCCAGGTTAGCAAGGAGAAGGAGAGAAAAGAAGATAGTAAAATTCCTGATGCCAGCGATAAAGCCAGGAAGAGGAACGGAAAAAGCATCGGTTTAATGAAGACTAAGGTGAATATGATTCAAGATGGCCCTGACGCTCAAGACAATCCAAGAGAAGGTGGCACATAATTTTGATGCCCAGGGTTATGCTTCCTTCATCAGGATTAAAATAAGGATTGTGAAGCGGAGCCACGGTTTCTTGTCCGGGGTTTTTAACACCCAAGAAAAAATAGAAACCTGGAATTTCCTGGCAGTAATACGAGAAATCCTCAGCTACCATCTGCGGAGCTAGCTCTTTGACGTGCTCTTCTCCCAGGACTTTCAAAAGAGTGGGGAGCATGATTTTTGCCAATTCTGGATGGTTGTATAGAGATGGGGCGCCTTTTCTATAGTTAAAAGTGTAGTCTGCTCCGAACGAATGAGTGATTCCTTTTACTATATTTTCCATCAATTGTGGAATTTTTTCCCTGTTCCTTTCACTCAGAGTCCTAACCGTTCCCTCAAGAATAACTTTTTGAGCAATAATATTAGATCTTGTTCCTCCATTGATCTTTCCGATAGTCAACACAGCAGGGTCAGTGGGATTGGTTGTGCGGCTGATAACAGATTGGAGACTCATCACTATATTAGAAGCCAGGGCAATGGAATCAACTCCCTTGTGAGGCTGGGCTCCATGAGAGCTTTTTCCTTTGATGACGATTTGAAACCAGTCTGAGCTTGCCATCATATGGCCTGGGATAAAGTATGCTTTTCCTAGATCTTCAGGCCAAACGTGAAGCCCAAAAATCGCTCCAACAGAAGGCTCTTGCAGAACGCCTTCTTTTATCATCAGACTCGCCCCGCCCTCCTCGCCGGGAGGGGGCCCCTCTTCGGCAGGCTGGAAGATAAATTTGATGTTGCCTTTGATTTTGTCTCTCAGCCCAGTCAGGACCATGGCTGTGCCTAGAGCAATGGAGGTATGGATATCGTGACCGCAGGCGTGCATGACTCCTGGATTTAGCGATTTAAAAGGAACGTCCGTCAATTCCTGGATGGGTAAAGCATCCATATCTGCTCTTATGCCCACTGTGGCTCCTTGCTGAGAGCCGCGGAGCAAAGCCACCACACCAGTTTTAGCGATTCCTTTTTTGACTTCCAGGCCTAAGGATATGAGCTTAGCACCCACGAGTTTAGCCGTCTCATACTCACGATTGCTTAGTTCTGGGTTCATGTGTAAGAAGCGTCGCATTTTTATGATTTCAAGGTTATGTTTTTGGATTTCTTTTTCTATCCGAAGTGCTGTGGTTTTATCAACTGTGATGCCTTTTAGGGGAAAAAGAAGCAGGGCAAATGAGAGCAATAAAATTTTATACCTGAGATTCCCTTGCATGGATTTATCTTAGATTTGCTGCAGGATAAAGTCAAGAAATCATATAAGATGGCTCAGATGGCGATTGTTTCCTTAAAAGTGCCGTAAGCATCTTTGAGGACGGAAGATATTTCCCCGAGAGTGGCCATTGCTTTTACAGCATTCATTATATAAGGAAAAAGGTTCTTTTCAGCCTCAAGCGCCTCTCTTAATGCCTGCAACTGCTTTTTCACATGTTCTGCTGACCTTTTATCTTTTAAGAGATTGAGTTTTTTTATTTGAGCCTTTTCTAACTTTTTTGGAGGATAATAGAGCCTAAAGCGAATTTTTTCTTCCTTATTTTTGTACTCGTTAAGACCAACGATAATCTGTTCTTTGCTTTCAATTTGTTTTTGATATTTATAGGCACTTTCTTGAATTTCCTTCTGAATAAATCCTTTTTCAATAGCGGCGAGCATTCCTCCCCATTCTTCTATTTTCTGGAGATATTCCATTACTTTTTCCTCAATCTGGTTAGTCAAGCTCTCTATAAAATAAGAGGATCCTAAAGGATCTACTGTATTAGCCACTCCACTTTCGTGGGCAATGATTTGTTGTGTCCGGAGCGCTATTTGGACCGATTCCTCGCTGGGGAGAGCCAGGGCCTCGTCCCTGGAGTTTGTGTGAAGAGATTGTGTGCCTCCCAAGATTGCGGCTAGAGCTTGAAGGGTGATCCTGATGACGTTGTTTTCAGGCTGTTGGGCTAAAAGAGCCACTCCGCTTGTCTGAGTGTGGAACCTGAATTTCCAGGAGAGAGGATTTTTCGCCTTATACTTTTCTCTCATGAGCTTGGCCCATATTCGCCTTGCAGCGCGAAACTTGGCAATCTCTTCAAAGAAGTTATTATGGGATGCCAGAAAAAAAGAAAGGCGAGGGGCGAAGGTGTCCACCTCAAGGCCTGCTTTTCGAGCAGCCTCGACATAGGTGATAGCATTAGCCAAGGTGAAAGCCAGTTCCTGAACAGCCGTAGCTCCCGCTTCTCTGATATGGTAGCCGCTGATGCTCATCGTGTTCCATTGAGGAACATTTTTTTGGCAGAAGGCAAGAATGTCTGTGATGATTTTAAGAGAAGCATGAGGAGGGTATATATAGGTTCCTCGCGCGATATATTCTTTGAGAATATCGTTTTGGATTGTCCCTGAGAGCTTGCTCCATTCAATCCCTTTTTTTTCTGCTAAGGCCAAGTACATGGCGAGAATAATGGCTGCTGTGGAGTTGATTGTCATGGAAACGCTGACTTTATCGAGGGGAATGTGGTTGAAAAGTATTTCCATATCATCGAGGGAGTCGATAGCCACTCCTACTTTGCCCACTTCCCCACTGGCAAGAGGATGGTCCGAATCAAAACCAAGCTGGGTTGGAAGATCAAAAGCCACACTTAGTCCTGTCTGGCCTTGGGAGAGGAGAAAGCGGTATCTTCTGTTGGACTCTTCCGCTGTTCCAAAACCAGCATACTGGCGCATAGTCCACAGCTTTCCCCTGTACATAGTTGGATAAATGCCCCGGGTAAAAGGATATTTACCGGGATCACCCAGATCCTGAGAGAAGTTGAAGTTCGTTAGATCTTTTTCGCTGTAGATATTTTTAATTTCAATCCGGGAAGGAGTTGAAAATTTATCTTTTCTTTCTTTATCTGAGGCCATAATCCGCTCAGACTTCTATAGCAATCTTCTCTTCATAAAGGCCTTGGCAAAAAGCTTTTTCATGATTAAACATATGTTTTCAATACGGAATTCTGCTTCCAATCAGGAGATGTACCTGGCGAAGACCTGCGAGCCTGCATAGGTTCCTTTGTCTTTTAGCTCCTCTTCTATCTCCAAGAGCCGGTTATACTTGGCCACTCTTTCGCTTCGGCTCAAAGAGCCTGTTTTTATCTGGCCGGAGTCAACGGCGACACTTAAATCTGCAATGAAAGTATCCTCAGTCTCTCCGGAACGGTGGGATATCACTGTGGAATATTCTTTCTCGTGTGCATATCTGATGGTCTCTATTGTCTCGCTCAGAGTGCCTATTTGGTTCAACTTGATCAGGATTGAGTTCCCTATCTTCTTCTCCACGCCCTTTTTGAACCTTTCCAGGTTGGTGACAAAAATATCATCCCCTACAATCTGGATTCTATGGCCAAGCACTTCTGTCATGAGCTTCCAGCCTTCCCAATCATCCTCTGCAAAGCCGTCTTCTATGGAGATAATGGGATATTTTTGAACCAAAGACTCGTAAAAATTAACCATCTCATCTGATGATCTTTTCGAACCATCCGACTTCTTAAAAAAGTATTTCTTGTCGGTGAAGAATTCAGAGGCAGCCACGTCAATAGCGAGAAAGATATCCTCGCCGGGTCTGTAGCCTGCTTTTTGGATGCTTTCAAGAATCAATTCAAGGGCTTCTTCATTGGATTTCAGGTTCGGGGCAAATCCTCCTTCATCTCCAACGGCAGTGCTGTAATCTTTTTTTTGGAGGATTTTTTTTAGGTGATGAAAAACTTCTGCGCTTATTCTGATGGCTTCAGAGAAGTTGGGGCTTCCTGCGGGAACGATCATGAACTCCTGAATATCAACGTTGTTATCGGCATGAGAGCCGCCGTTTAGGATGTTGATCAGAGGAACGGGTAGCCGATATGTTTCTTTTTTCCCCAGATAGTTATAAAGAGGCAAGCTCATGGCCTGTGCGGCGGCCTGGGCGGCGGCCATGGAAACAGATAGGATTGCGTTAGCCCCTAATTTCTTTTTGGAAGGAGTTCCGTCCAGTTGAATAAGCCGCTTATCTATCTCTTCTTGATCAAGAGCATCTAATCCTACAATATGAGGAGCGATGATCTCTTCAACATTGGCGACAGCTTTGAGAACCCCTTTTCCAAAATAACGAGAGAGATCTCCATCTCTTAATTCCAGCGCTTCATGGGTGCCCGTTGAAGCTCCAGAGGGAACAGCTGCCTTTCCTACCGTTCCTGAACTGAGGAAAACCTGGGTGCTTATAGTAGGATTTCCCCTTGAATCTAGAATTTCTCTGGCTCTGATTTCAGTTATCGCTGTTTCAGCCATTATGGAATTAGATCGATTTTTTAAAGACGTATCGTTATTTTTGTTGAGAATGAACTTTTTCTGAGTTGATCAAGAAAAGAGATTATTTTTTCCCTTCTGGCTCCTTAAAGAACTCATCTTTCTTTTTTAAGATATCTTCGTGCTTCTTCTCAACAAACTCTTTTAAAGTATCGAGTCCGTCAGAAGTTTTTTCTTTTACAACCTTTATTCCCTTTTCAGCTTCTTTGGTGATTTTTTCATAACCTTCTTTAGCTTTCTCTCCTGTTTTAACAGCTGTTTCCCCGATTTTCTTCCTTGTTTCTGTTCCGCTTGCAGGAGCAAAAAGGACGCCCATGATAAAGCCTGCAGCTGACCCGATAAGAAATGAGAAGGTGATTTCAAAGAAACTCGCTCCTCTATCGTTTGACATTTTTACCTCCTTTTTTTTTCATATGCCGCCAACCAAATCGAAGCATGGGAAATAAATAAGGCCAGTATTTGGAAGAGGGTTTGAATACTTTTGCAGTTAGGAGCCATGCGATATCAGAGATTCTGGCAACGGTTGTTTTTGTGGCTTCGAGCACAGGGGCTAAATCATCTATTCTTGCGTTCACTTTTTTGTCTGTTTCCTTCAAGTTTTCGATTAGATCTCTTATTTCAACCAGAGCTTCTTCACCCTCTTTGGCTGTTTTTCGAAGCTGGACAATGAGAGCGACAAGGAAAGCGACAGATACAACAATGCAGATTGTTATCACTAGAAATAAAAACTGGTTTAAGGTTAACGACATTGGCAGTTATTAATAGATAGAATAAAATCGATATTTTGTCAAATGAAAAAGAATTACCCTAACATTTCCTTTTCCGTAATAGGGGGAGGGCTTGATAAATAAAGCCCCTCCTATTTCCAGAGGAGTTTATGAATGTCATGAAGATTGTATTTTTTTTCGATTTTTCCCAGAATTTGACTATAGCTTTCTTCTTTTTTAGATTCGAGCGTTTGTTCCCAATCTTTAAAAAGTGAAGAGGAGATAAACTCATGTTCTTTTTTTAGCAGCCGGTTTATTCCTTTAAGAGCCTGCCAGTGTGTAATCGTTAAAAGAGCCAAGTAGCCAAAAAAAACGTTCGGTCCAGGAAGGATAATAGCCAACCCGCTGAAGGGGAGAAGTAGAGCTTCTCCGGTGAGCAGGAAAATGTGCTTTGTTCTTTGTTTCTGGAGGAAGAAATAAAATTTGGTTTTTATTCTTTTGTTATCCAGTCGGCCTGAATGAAAAACCTGGATTTTCTTCTCCTCCAGTTTCAAGACTCTTCCGAAAGCTTGTTCTTGCCTGAGAACTCTTTGAGGCAAGAGCATAAGCTTCTTTTTAGCAAGTTCCCAGATTTCTTTCCAGCGAGAGGACTTGATTTTGATTTGAATTAAGGTTTCAGAAGAAAAATATCTGTATTTCTGCGAGTAATCTCGAACGAAGAAGAATTTCATGAGCGTGCCTCATTTTAACATTTCTCTGGGATATTAGACAAATTTTGTTATCTATCTTCGCTGGCTGAGGAGATAGATGAAGAACGGAGCACCCACGATTGCAGTGATGATTCCGATTGGTAGTTCGCCCTGGAGGATAGTACGGGCCAGAAAATCCGAGTAAAGGAGAACGATTCCACCTGTTAGAGAGGAAAAAAAGAAAAGATGCTTGTGATCAGGCCCTATAAGAATACGAATCCCATGGGGAACAATAAGACCGACAAAGCCGATGATTCCGCTGACAGAGACAGATGAAGCAGCGAGGAACGTGGAAATAGCCAGGAAGATTTTCCTGACGCTTTTAACCGGACAACCCAATGATTGGGCTACATCATCCCCCAAAACCAGGAGGTTCATGTCCTTGGCTAGGGACTGAGCGATGATAAAACAAAGAAAAAAGTAAGGGGCGACAGCAGTTATTTGATTCCAGTCCGAAAGAGCAAAGCTTCCCAGGAGCCAGAAAACAGCCTGCTCGAAAGAGTCTGCTTTTAGGAATATCAGAAAGGACGTTAGAGCTGAGGCAAGAGCCCCGGCGGCAATTCCTGTCAGGAGCAGAGTTTCAACCTTAAAAACACCTTTTCTTTGGGAGAGGAGATAGACAAGAGAGACAATGGCAAATCCTGAGGCAAAAGCAAACATACTCTGAATAGAGAAACCGATGATTCGTATGTTTAGTCCAAGATAAATACAGAGGACAGCCCCGAAGGAAGCTCCAGAGGAGACGCCGACAACAAACGGACCAGCCATTGGGTTTTGGAAGTATCCTTGGAGGATTGCCCCGGAAAGCGAGAGGCTGGCTCCTACCAGGAAAGCTAAAAGTGCCCGGGAAAGCCTGAGGTCAATGAAGATTGTCCTAAAGGTGCTATCGTTATTGATGATAAGATTCCATAAATCATTAAAATTCGTCTCAACAGGGCCTTCAAGAAGAGAAATCAAAAAACCCGCAACAAGAAGGATAAGAAGAACAAGGAGAAGCCTGAGTTTTTTCACCCTTGATTTCAACGCTCTTCCTTAAAAAATTGAGGATGGAGGATTCGAGCCAGTTCTTCAAGAGCATCCATAAGGCGGGGACCTGGCCTGGTGGCGAGGTTTTCATCTAGAAAATATATTCTGTCTGTTTCAACGGCTTTGATTCCCTCTAGATAAGCTTCATTTTTTATCCAATCTTTGACATTGGAGAATTCTCTTTGTGATTTGGATAAGATGATGATGACTTCAGGGTTATCATGGATGAGTTGTTCTCGATTATAGTGAAGCCATTTTCTGCGTATGTTTCCGGCAATATTCACTCCTCTGGCTTTTTCGACAAGGTCGTTAAGGAAACTCCCTTTTCCGCAGGTCCAGAGACCAGTGCCATGGATAGAGAGAAAGACTCTTGGCTCATGCTGCACATTTCGAAGCGCTGCCTGAGTTTTGTTGTATCTTTTTTTCAGAGATTCTAGAAGGATCTCTGCCTTTTTTTCCTTTTGGGTGATTGTTCCTATTTTCTCGATGACGATGAACACTGTTTCAAGATTTGTTCCTATTTCTAAGACAAACAAAGGAACGTGGAGGCCTCTGAGACGCTCGATGGTTCTGATAGGATTTCCTCGAAAGCCTATGATTAAATCAGGTTTCAGGGCGATTATCTTTTCTAGATTGAGGTCAATCAACCCCCCGATTTTTTCTTTCTTCAACGCCTTCTCCGGGAAATCACAATAGCGGGTAACCCCGACAATTTTTTCCCCTAAATCCAGATCAAAAAGAATCTCTGTGATGTTGGGAGCCAGGGAAACGATTCTTTGAGGAGGAGAAGTTAAAATATAAGGGAAATCCAGATCGTCCTTTATTATTTTCTGCTGGTTCCCACAGAGAACAGCATTAAGTGAAAATAACAGAAAAGCTGCCAGCATTTTTTTCGGGTTCACGACTTCTCCCCTTTTTTCGGGATTAAAGATATTTCAGGGAGCTTTGAGTGGATATTTTCTCTTATTTCTACATCTGCGTCAAAAACGTCTTTGATGTTCTCCTTTGTTATCAACTTTTCTGGTTCACCCAAGGCACTAATTTTACCCTCTTTTAGGAACATGAGTCTCTGAGAATAAGGAATAACAAGATTAATGTTGTGCTCGGTGGTGAGGATGGTTTTACCTTTCTCTTCTTGCAGGTGTTTAAGTATCTGGTAAATCTCTACCTGATAGCTTATGTCCAGATGGGAACTGGGTTCATCGAGAAAAAGAAAGGGAGTGTCCTGGGCTAATGCCCGAGCGATGAAGACTCTCTGGCGTTCACCACCGCTTAGATGAGCTATCTTTTTGTCCTTTAGGTGGTCAATCTGGGTGAGGCTAATGACTTCCTCTACCATCCTGGAGTCTGAGGAAGAGATGCTTCCCAGACGGCCTTGATGAATGTACCTTCCCATAAGAATAGTTTCCATCACACTGAATTCAAAGGAGAAGCTGAATATCTGGGGAACATAAGCTATTTTTTTGGCGAGCTGCCGCGCTTTTAAAGAAAGAATATCTTCACCATCAACCGTAATTTGACCAGAAACATTCTTTAATAGTCCTTGGAGGGCTTTTATCAACGTGCTTTTACCTGAACCATTTCGCCCAAGAATAGAGAGGAACTCCCCAGCTTTCAAAGAGAAAGAAATATTCTCCAAAACATCCCCGTTTCCGTATCCTGCAGAAAGGTCTTTTACTTCGATAAGTGCCATTTTAAAAGATAAGAAATTTAATTTTTTCGAAACACAATGAAAAAAATATATAATTTCCCAACAATAATCAAGTCCTAAGAGGTCAGAGTAAGGGATCAAGTCTTGTTTTTTGCTTGTCTAGAACGTCTCATACAAATGCATTAAAATTTCAATACAAGGATGAAAACGACAGAGAGATCTCTCTTCTTCATGATGAGATTATGCCATGTTCGCCTGCCCATTTATGAGAAGAGCGGGGATGCCCGAAGCCTCGGGGTCAGGCCTTATCCTACAGAATGCCATGAGGGCAAGAAGCAGGAAAAGATCTTTTTCCGATGACAAGGCCTGACCCCACAAATTAAATTGTGTTTATATGAGAAAAAGCAAAAAACAAGACCTGACCCCATTGAGTATATTACTCCGCATGATCTGGCTGCATTATCTTGACTTTTAGGGGTAATAAATCTAATATTTGTGATTGAATTTCAAAGAAAAAAAGGACAAAAAAAGAGGCTGTTTCTCTTCTGTCCCAACTCCTGAAAATAACTTAAGAAGATACAAAAGATGAAGGAAGAATATAATTTCCAGAAGATTGAGAAAAAATGGCAAAAGATTTGGGAAGAAAAAGAAGTTTTTCTGTCTCGTGAGGATCCCCAGAAATCAAAATATTACTGTCTTGAAATGTACCCCTACCCTTCTGGGGCCATCCACATGGGCCAGGTCCGAAATTACGCGATCGGGGATGTGATTTCCCGCTATAAGATGATGAAGGGCTTCAACGTGATCCATCCAATCGGATGGGATGCGCTCGGGATGCCAGCGGAGAATGCCGCAATTACTCAGGGAGTGCATCCTCAAGAATGGACTCTTCGCAACATAGCCCATATGAGAGGTCAGCTGAAAAGAATAGGCTTCAGCTATGACTGGTCGAGAGAAGTAAACACCTGTTTACCCGAGTATTATAAATGGAACCAGTGGATTTTTCTGAAGATGCTCGAAAGGGATTTGGCTTACCGCAAGAAAAGCAAGGTTAACTGGTGCCCGCAATGCCAAACCGTGCTGGCGAACGAACAGGTAATCGAGGAGCGGTGCTGGCGGTGCGAGTCTCTCGTCAAACTGAAAGAAATGGAGCAATGGTTCTTGCGGATTACAGATTATGCAGAAGAGCTTCTTTCAGGTCATGATCTTTTGGAAAAATGGCCTGAACATGTCCTACTTATGCAAAAAAATTGGATCGGAAAGAGTACGGGAGCTTATATAACTTTTCCTATTCCTGATACTCCCCTATCAATAGATGTATTTACGACGAGGATTGATACAATCTATGGGGCTACTTTTTTGGCGCTTTCTCCTGAACATCCGTTAAGTAAGGAGTTGATCGCTGATTCAAGACAGAGAGGAAAATTACAGAAGTGGATAGATAAGAATATAGAGAACCTCCGTTTCAGGAAGGAACCAGGAGAAGTAGAAAAGGAGGGAATAGATACAGGCAAGAAAGCCATTAATCCTTTCAGCGGTGAAGCGATTCCGATTTGGATCTCCAATTATGTATTGATGGAATACGGAACCGGGGCGATCATGGCTGTTCCTGCCCATGATCAGAGAGATTTCGAGTTTGCTAAAAAATATTCCTTGCCAATAAAGGTTGTAATTGTTCCTGAAGGGGAATCTCCTCAGGGAGAGCCGGAAGAGTCTTTTGAAAAGTATGGCGTGGTTGTTAATTCCGGACCTTTCTCTGAGAAACCTTCTCTTGAAGCTATAGAGGAGATGGGCCAGAATGCGCAAGAAAAGAGATTCGGAAGAAAAAGCATACTCTATCGGATTCGGGACTGGGGCATTTCCAGGCAGCGCTATTGGGGTACCCCTATCCCAGTTATCCACTGCCAGAACTGCGGAATAGTAGGAGTTCCGTATGAAGATTTGCCAGTTGTACTCCCTCTCGATGTTGAATTAAAAGGAGAGGAAGGTTCTCCTCTTGAAAAAGTGGAAAGCTTTGTCAAGACGACATGTCCCAAATGCAAAGGAGATGCACGAAGAGAAACAGATACCATGGACACTTTTTTTGATTCATCATGGTATTTCTTTCGTTATACTTCCCCTAGCGAAGAAAAGCTTCCTTTTAGCCCTCAAGCTGCCGATTACTGGCTTCCCGTTGATCTTTATATAGGAGGGGTGGAACACGCAATTCTTCATCTGATTTATGCTCGTTTTTTCTGCAAATATTTCAGAGATTTTGGATTAACGTTAATAGATGAGCCTTTTCCTCGCTTGCTTGCCCAGGGCATGGTTGTCAAGGACGGAGCCAAGATGTCCAAGTCAAAGGGAAATGTTGTCGATCCTGACGATATAATAGAAAAATACGGAGCAGATTCGCTGAGGCTTTTTATTCTTTTCGCTTCTCCTCCGGAAAAAGAGTTCATCTGGAACGATGAAGGGATAGATGGGAGCTACAGATTCCTGAATCGTCTCTGGGCGACAATGCAGGAAAATCTGGATCTGTTTAAAGAGAAGAGGAGTTCTCGAAAAGGAACAGGAATTGAGGAAAAAGCCAGTAAACTGAGAATAAAAATGCACCAGACTATAAGAAAAGTCAGTGATGATATTGACAAAAGATACCATTTGAATACAGCTATAAGTTCTATAATGGAGTTTTACAACCTGATCAAGAAAGAAAAGGAGACGTTGAGTCAAAGCGTTAGAGGGAAAAATTTGTTGAGGGAATCCCTGGAGAGCCTTGTTTTGCTTCTTTCACCCTTTGCTCCTCATTTTTGTGAAGAATTATGGGAAAGAATGGGTCATAAAACTTTTCTTATCCACTCTCCCTGGCCGTCTTTCGATTCGGACTTAGCTACCGGGGAGAAGGTCACCATTGTTGTTCAGGTCAGCGGCAAGCTGAGGGACAAGTTTGAAGCGGAAAGAGATTTAGCTGAGGACCAAATAAAAGAAATGGCTCTGGGTTCAAATCGAATAAAAAATATTGTAGGAGAGAAAAAGATCAAAAAAATAATTTACATCAAAAACAAACTGGTTAACATAGTATTGTAAATGTTTTTTATGAGCCTGTTATGAAAAGAATTATTTTGCTTTTTCTCGTATGCCTTTTCTTTCTCCATTGCGGTTACCATCTTCGGGGGACAGGGAGCTTCCTCCCTCCTCATATAAAGAAAATGAACATTCCCATGTTCAAAAACTTAACCACACGCTTTGAGCTGGACTTGAAGTTGACCCAAAGCGTCATTGATGAGATTGTAGCCAGAGGAAAAGTAGAGATCACCGGAAATATGGAATCCGCAGATGCTGTCTTAATAGGGGAAATCACCGGCTTCCGTGTTATCCCTATAGCTTTTTCTAAAGAGGCAACGGCTGACCGGTACAACATCACTGTTGTGGCCAAGATTATCCTGAAAGATATGGTTAATCAGAAAATTATCTTTTCCAATCCAAATTTTCAATATGTGGAAGAATACGAGGTGCCAGAAGGGGTAGATTTTGAGACCGTTGAATCAGAAGCTTTGGACAAGGTCAGTGTGAAATTCGCTAGAAGTTTAGTGAGCACGATTTTAGAAGGATTTTAGGAGAGTGGCAAGTTTCCAGGGTAAAGGAATAAAAGAAGAAACTCTTATCCCCTGTTATTTTTTTTATGGAGAGGATACTTTTCCTGCCTGGGAATTTATTAACGAAATCAAAGAAGCCCTGATTTCTCCCGATATTCAGGATTACAGTGTGGAGAGATTCAACCTTGAAGATAACTCATGGGCGGATGTCATCGATTCGGCCAGAGCACTTCCTATTTTTATCTCCCCATGTCGGATAATTGTCGTCGAAGTTCCTAAAGGTAAGAAGGAAAGCCTTTCCTCCAGGGAGAAATCAATATTGAAAGACTATTTTTCCTCTCCTCCTTCGAAGACCGTCATCGTCATCGTATTCTCTGGGAAAATAAAAAAAAATACCTCCCTCTTCAGATTTTTTTCATCCCTTTCTTCAGCAGCGGTTAGCTTGAAAGAGTTAAGATATTTAAAAGAGGGAGCTCTTTTTGCCTGGATGGATAAAAAATTTCTTTCTCAGGGAAAGACAGTGGCTTTTGAAGCGAAAATAAAACTCCAGGAGCTCGCCGGGAATGATATGAGAAGGGTGAACAATGAGATAGAGAAACTTATAACATTCGTAGGCGAAAAAAAAGAGATCGAATTGGATGATGTCAACCAGGTTTCCGGTTGGGTTAAGATTTTTTTTGAGTGGGAAATTGCTGATAGCCTGGGAAAGCTTGATTTTGAACGGAGTCTTATCGTTTTGAATAACTTGTTCAAAGACGGAGTGAAGCCTGAATATATCCTGGGTTCAATGGCCAAGTTTTTTCGTGATATTTTTCTGGCCAAGCTTTTGCTTAAAGAGGAAAGTTTGGATAGGAAGGCGGTTTTCAAGGAATTGAGGCCTCATATCCATGAAAAATTTGGAAATTTTTATACGACTAAATTCAGAGAATTTTTCTCTTTAGTTGAAAAATTTTCCCTGAGAGATTTGAATCGAGTTTTGACTGAGCTTGAAGAGGTTGATTTAAAGATAAAGACAACCTCTCTCACTCCTCAGACACTTCTAGAAAGCTTCCTGTTTGATTATTGTGGGCCTCGAAAGAAAGAAAGAATTACTTGGAGGGAACAGAGGGATTAATCATTTCAACCTGCTGGCTCAATCTTGACTTGTGTCTGTTTCCTTTGTTTTCATGAATCGTCCCTTTTTTGATTGATTTATCAATGAGGGAAAAAGTGGGAGGGAGAAGCTTCCGGGCTGTTTCCTGGTCCTTCTTATTAATGGCCTCATTTAATCTTTTTATCTGACTACGGAGAGCAGATTTGTTTCTTTTGTTTATAGCATTCCTGCGCAGACTGCGTTTCCACTGTTGTATTGCTGATCTATGAATGGCCATTTTTCTCTCTTTTTTGAAAATGGTATGATAAGATATCTCTATTCCAAAGTCAACCTCTAGGAAGGAAAGTATTTCTTTTTCATGATGGAAGACAAAATGATTTATCAGGCAGAATGTCTCGAAAATACGCCCAAAAAAGGACCAAAAAAGGGGACAGGCTACTTTTTCTGGAAGAAGGGTCAGAAAAAGGGAAAAAGAGAAAAAGGAGACACAAGAAATGGGGCCAGCATAAAATGGAGCCTGGCCCCATTTCTTGTGCATACAGAAAAAGTAGCCTGTCCCCTTTATTAAGGAAATGATGAAGCAAAAGGACCGAAATCGAAGATTACTGAAGTCGACTTTTGAGGTGGCCGCGCCGACCCTGCTGAGCAGAGTATTTGGTTATATCAGAGACATGATCCAGGCATATTACCTGGGAACAGGAAAAAGTGCTGATGCCTTTTACATCGCCTATATCATCCCCAATTTGCTCAGAAGATTGACAGGCGAAGGGGCGATGACGGCGGCTTTTATCCCCGTTTTTACTCAGGAAAGAAAGGAAAAATCGAAAGAAGAGCTCTGGAAATTTGCCAATGCCTTCTTTTTTAATTTGACCCTTGTTATGGCTGCCATCGCAGTCTTAGGTATCGTCTTTTCTCCTCTTTTGGTTAAAATTATAGCCCCTGGTTTTGGGACTGTCGAGGGGAAATGGGAGCTGACAATTTTTCTTACTCAAATAATGTTTCCCTACATATTTTTAATCAGTTTAGCCGCGCTAGCCATGGCCATTCTGAATTCTTTCCATAAATTTTTTGTTCCTGCTTTTACTCCAGTCCTTTTCAACCTGGCGATAATCAGTATCGCGGTTCTTTTTGCCAGAAAGGCGGAAGAGCCGGCTCTTGTTTTTGCGGTTGGGGTTGTTATCGGAGGAGTTTTTCAGCTTGCATTTCAGCTTCCTTATCTCTGGCGAAGGGGAATGCGGTTCAAAATAAACCTCTCTTTCACCCACCCAGCCGTTCGTAAGGTGGCCAAGCTTATGATTCCGGGCATATTTGGCGCTGGGATTATCCAGATAAACCTTGCTATAAGCCGGATTATTGCCTCTGTTTTAGAGGCAGGAAGTGTCTCCTCTCTTTACTATGCCACAAGAGTTCAGGAGCTTACCCTGGGAATCTTTTCCATCGCCCTTTCCATTGCCCTCCTTCCCACCCTATCCGAGTTGACTGCCCAGCGCGATATTCAGGGTATGAAAAGGACTCTTATTTTCTCTTTTAAGCTGGTATTTTTTATTACTATTCCCGCTATGGTTGGGCTGCTTGTTTTGAGCCGTCCTATCATCCAAGTTCTTTTTCAAAGGGGTGTCTTTGATGAACAATCAACAGCCATCAGTGCTTCATGCCTGTTCTTTTTCTCTTTTGGGCTTCCTTTTATCTCAGGAGTGAAAATTTTGGCCCCTGCTTTTTATTCCCTGAAAGACACTAAAACCCCGGTTATTGTCGCCTTTTTTGTGATGATAAGCTATATCTCGTTCTCTTTGATTTTGATGAATCCCTTACGGGTAGGAGGCATAGCTTTGGCCCTCTCCATTTCCGCCGTCTTGAATTTCTTTCTTCTTTTTATCTTGCTGGAGAGAAAAATCGGGAAGATAGAGCGGAAAGGGTTTTCAGCATCGGTTTTGAAATCTTCATTTTCAGCTGCTGGGATGGGATTGGCTGTATGGTTTTTTATGGGCTATTTTGATTTCCCGCGCCTTGTATTCCTAGAACAGCTTGGAGTTTTGCTTTCGGCTATTATGATAGGAATAATCATTTATCTCTTGATAAACATGCTTTTTAGCCATGAAGAATTAAGAAGCATAAGAGATGTCTTTTCTCGAGAGAGAATTTTGAAGGAATGAAAGGAAGAGGATGAAGATTGTCTTGCAGAGAGTCAAACAGGCATCGGTTGAAGTTAAGGGAAAGACAACAGGAGAAATAGAGCGGGGAATTTGCCTCCTTGTCGGCATTGAAAAAGGAGACTCAGAAGATGATGCTCAATATCTGGCCAAAAAAGTGGTGGAGCTTCGGATTTTCCCGGATAAGGAAGGAAAAATGAACCTTTCCTTGCCAGAGACTCGAGGAGAAGTGCTTGCAGTCTCTCAGTTCACTCTTGCTGGCTCAGTGCAGAAAGGAAGGAGGCCCAGTTTCGACAGAGCTGAGTTGCCCGAAAGAGCGGAGGAGCTTTTTCGTTATTTTGTCGATTTAATAAGGCAGAGAGGTTTTAAGATCGAAACAGGAATTTTTGGGGCTCTTATGGATGTCCATTTGGTCAATGATGGCCCTGTTACTTTTATTCTTGAAAAGAAAAAATCTTATGAGGATTAGATTTTAAGGTAGAGGCAAGTTTTTTGTTTTAGACCATATCCAGGATATGGCCCATTTTTTCTTTCTTGGTCTTTAGGTATTTGAGGTTTGCCTTGTTAGGAGGGATTTCGATAGGCACCCTTTCCACAATTTCTAATCCATATCCTGAAAGACCGATGAATTTTCGAGGGTTATTGGTTATAAGACGGAGCCTGTTGACTCCAAGGGAAACCAGGACTTGAGCTCCTATCCCATAGTCCCTTTGGTCAGTCTTAAAACCCAGTTTTAGGTTGGCTTCAACAGTATCTAATCCCTGTTCCTGGATCGCATAGGCTTTGATTTTGTTAGCGAAGCCGATACCTCTTCCCTCGTGATTGAGGATGTAAAGAATGACTCCTTTTCCTTCTTCGTTGATCATTTCCATGGATTGGTGAAGTTGATCTCCACAATCGCAGCGAATTGAACCAAAGGTATCTCCTGTCAAACACTGAGAGTGAGCACGGACAAGTGTAGGTTCATCCTTTTTTATATCTCCTTTAATCAGGGCTACATGGTGTTCCTTATAGATGCTGTCTTCAAAAACCATCACCTTGAAGTGCCCAAACTTCGTTGGCAAATCGGCTTCTTCTATTTTCTTAACAAGTTTTTCATGCCTCATCCTGTATTTTATGAGATCAGCGATAGTCAGGATGGGAATATTATGAACCTGGCTAAATTCCTCAAGTTGAGGCATCC